>JAUNGU010000007.1 GCA_030524315.1 Peptococcaceae bacterium | reverse complement strand
ATCCTTATCCCTGGCATAGGCGAGTTTAGTATTCAAGAGAGCATCTAGGCCGAGAACTCCTGTTTCAATATTAGAAATAGTTTTTTCATAGTCGACCATTAATTCCTCAAGGAGGACTTGTTCCCTGGAGTGTTCCCCTGACTCCAGATATCCTTTAAGGGACATCAGTTTATTATTTAGATCATGCTTAAATTGACGAAGGGACTCATCCCGTGCCTGATTTTCTTCGATGGTTTTTAATTGATACTCTTGACGGTCAATGAGCTGCTGTTTAACCAGCATTGACTCATAAATCTTCAAGACACAAAAAAAGACACAAAATATGCCAAGAGCAGAAAATAAAACTACGCTAGTGTACATCGAACTATTTAATCTGTCAATAAGCTGTAACAATACATAAAGTAATGCCAGCATTAAAATAAATATAAAGCAATACATTGGCCAATATTCTAATGAGCATTGTACACTAGCTCTCCTATATTTTCTACTAAAACATAGGAAGATAAAGACTTCACTTATTACTGAACAGATAGTGCATATGACCTGTAATACAGCGATATTTTCTACCTGCATCATCGAAAATCCGCCAAAAAGCATTATCAAGGTCGCGGCTATGAGCTCGATAATTGCACCCACACCAAACCAGGCCACCACAATTATTAAACGACTGCCAATTGCCCCAATAAATAGGAAGCTCACCAATAACGCACCAATGATCATGCCTATAGTATTACCAGTTTCTATATAATTACATATCGCTATATAGAGACCATAAATAAGAAATCCCAGTAGATACACACAACGAGCATTGAACTTTTTAGTGAAAACTGCATTCAAAAATAAATATAAGGTAAAGGACTCCACCAAGCATCCTAATACATTAACAATTTCTACCATCATACCTTATACACATCCCTTATTTTGCGCGCCTTCCACTGATCAACAAGCCCTTTTCCAGTTTTTCCGAGCTGTAATTCAATGTTCTTCTCGCCGTTAAAACGGGGATCCTTTTGATCCAGCACAAGGTGTTTCTTGCCAAAGGTCTGAACATGACGCAGGTTGACGATGAAGGAGCGATGGATTTGCACAAAGACTGGCGCTGGTAGTCTTTCCTGGATGGCTTTGAGGCTGGTGTACAGCCTTAGATTATCACCATTACAGAAATGAACAGTCACAAAATTGCGCGCCACCTCTGCATACAGGATGTCATTGGTAAGATAGCGTGTGGTATCACCGCTGTCATCGGTCAGATAAACATACTCACAGCGCTCGTTCAGCTTGGCCTCGATGGCGGCGAAAGTTTTGTCGAGCTTTTCATCCAGTTGCGACTTAGGGATGAAGCGGAACATCTCACATTCTGAGCCATCGGCGGCGTAGCTGGGATAGGCGGTGATAAAGACGATGATGAGGTCCTTGTCGTAGCCTCGCAATGTCTTGCCGACGCTGGTGCCGTTCATGGTGCCGATCTCGATGTCCATAAAGGCGACGTCGTAGCGCGCGCCTGTCGCGTAGGCATCCAGAAGGGCCTGGCCGTCGTTGTATATGGCGACGTGAACGTCATCGCCAAAGTGGTCAATGACGCGCGCGCGAAGCTGGGCACAAAACTCACGATCATCATCACAGATGACCACCTTCATGATCCCACTCCTTTCGGTTGAACGCATCCTCTTGACACAATCTAAATTTATTATATTTATAGCTTCCAGACTTGTAAACACCTTTAGGACGAAACTTCATTTTCCTGGGACGAAATGATTTTTCATGGACTAAAATTCTCCCTGGGCGGACTGATAGCGTTCGTATGCGGCGTAGACGTCGGGATAGCTGCGCTGGAGGCTGACGGGGCGGCCGCCCGAGTCGAGGAAGCAGTGGCTGCTTTCGCCGGTGCAGACGAGGGTGCCGCGGCAGGTCATTTTGTAGCCGACGTGGAGCTTGAGTCGGCTGAGCTTGAGGAGATAGATGTCGATATCGATGATGTCGTTGTAGGTGGTGGGGTGCTTGTACTCGCACTGGACACTGAGGACCGGCGAGCTCAGGCCGAGGGCTTCGAAGGTGTCGTAGCTCATGCCCATGCTGGCCATCCATTCGCCGCGCGCCTCTTCCATGAAGCGGATGTAGTTGGAATGGTGGGTGATGCCCATGCGGTCGGTTTCGTAATATTGGACTTTGTGTTGGTAGGTCATTGTGGTCACACTCCTATAAACTATTATAATGAAGGAAGTTGAAATTTTTTCGTCTTTTCAGCCTCCTTTAAGCTCGTACAGTTATTATAATAACTGTAAATTCCTTTTCATTTTGGTCATTTTTTAATGACCATTTCTCCTTTTTAACACCCCCTCGGTGTGATCCGGCGGCCACTGGTCGCCGGATTTTTTCGTTTGGGGGCAAAAGCAAAAGCGTCTGCTCGCGTGTCTGCGCGGCTGCTGGTGGCAGTCGGCGCAGCGGCGGGCAGACGCTTTTTTGCTTGCAAGAAATTACTCGCTGTCGTTTTGGTCGCTAAAGGACGGCAACGCTTGGCCGTCGATGGTAAAGGCGGACCAATCGCGATTTTTGTAATCGAGGAGGTTGTTGTAGGCGACGCTCTGGTAGCCGGTGATGAGGTCGACATAGTCGCTCTCGTCCGAGGTGCGATAGGATTTGCCCTTGCTATCGGTGATGCCGGCCTTGGAAATGGCGGGCAGGGTTTTGTAGAGGCTGGCGAGGTAACGGTTGTAATCGGTCAGCTCCAGCCCAGCCGTTTGCATGACGAGGGTCGAGAGATAGTTGTCGGAAATGGTGCCGATGTTTTTCTCGGGAATGTCGTAGTTGGCCCAGATGACAAACGGCGTCTGATAGTAGGATTGCAGCTCCTTGGTGGAGAATTTTTTGACAGGCTTGCCGTAGACTTCCTCAAAAAAGCCTTCGTCGAGGGTTGGCAGGTGGTCGCCATACATGACGATGATGGTCGGCTCCTTGACCTCTTCCTTGTAGTAGGTGATGAGCTCCTTGAAGGCATCGTCGGTGGCGCGCACGAGGGTGAGGTAGGCTTCGGCCTGTGGGTAGTAGTCGTTCATGTTGGTAATGCTGATGTGCTTGTCAAAGTTGGCATAGCCGGAGCCGTAGCCGCTGTGGTTTTGGATGGTGACGTTGAACATGAAGTACGGCTTGTCCTTGTCGCGGGCGTTGTAGTAGTCGCGCAGGAGCTTGAAATCGTAGTGGTCGCTCATGTAGTCGCGGTTGTAGACGTCGCCATCGTCGGGATCGACGGCGGCTTCGATGGCATTCATGCGATCCTCGGGCGACATGCCGAGGATGTCCTCGCTGACAATGTCTTCGATGGAGGTGAACTTGTCAAAGCCCAGGTATTTGTAAGCGGTGTCGCGGTTCCAGCCGTCGCCATAATATGGATGGAAGGCTTCGGTTTGGTAGCCCTGCTCGGCGAGGGACCAGGCCATCGATGGCACCGAATCGCGCATGTTGGCCGAGTAGGCGACGGCCCCCGGCTGCAAAAAGAGCTGGGAATTGCCGGTGAGCACCTCAAACTCGGTGCAAGCGGTGCCGCCACCAACGGTGGACACCTGGAGATTGCCGCGGATGGTGTTTTCCTTGAGGCTCTTAAAAAACGGCATGACCTCCTCGCTCGTTTGCACATCGCCGAGAGATTGGACATCCATGAAGGATTCATTCATGATGACGATGATGTTTGGCTTTTTGGTGGTGGCTTTGTAGTTGTTTTTATGGGTAAGCATATTATAGGAGGTGTCGCCATCGGGATCGACGCCGCTGTCCTTGAGGGTGTCGTCGATGATGGTCGAGACCTTCGACGGGCTGTAGCCGTCGGGCTTTTCCGGAAAGACGTTGCCCAGATTGAGGCAAAAGGCGAGCCAGTTGCCGTATTTTTCATAGCTGGAGGCCTGGTCCCAATAGCTAATGGCATAGCCCTTTTCGGAGAGATAGGCCGAGCTGAAAAACGAGGTCGTCAGCCCCAGCGCCAGGACCACTGCCAAGGCGCGAATGGCGAGCTTCCAGCGCACGCGCTTGAGATTGCCGTTGCCAAGCTGCATGCCGACGCCCAAGAGGAGTAGCCCGATGACGGTGGCAATGAGCCAGCCGGGGGAGAGCTCGTATTTGTAATGGTCGGCAACGTTGAAGCCGGTACCGGCGGCGAAAATATCCAGCGGCACAAAGGGCGTTCCGCGGAAAATCATCACAAAATAATTGGTCCCCGCCACAAGATAGAGCAGCAACGTGCCCACAAGCACCGACCAGCGGTAGCTGCCAAAAATGGCCAGGAGCACCATGTAGACAATGAGGCAAGCCATGTAGTTCATGAAAATGTACTGGGGCTGGCGGTCAAAGGCGTCCATGCCGTTGAAAACCTCTATCATATAATAGGCGCCGAAGGGGATCGCCGCAAAGAGGATTGTATAGAGCCAAAAGCCAAGCTTGCCGCGCCATTTTGCCCGGAAGCAAAAGAGCATGCCGCTGACCACAGCACATTCCATGAGAAAACCCGTCGAGCGCCAGATGCCGAGGTATTTTGGCGCCTCGGTTTCGACCATGTCGCCACTTTGGAAGATCATGATGAGGGCCAATATCGAGAGGATGATGCCCAGGAATACAAAGAGAATCGGGTTGCGCACCAATCGCAGCACACCCCACTGGGCGATGAAGCGCTCGCGCTTGATCAAGGCAAAGATGTTTTTGGCTTTGGAAGCTTTTTTTGTCACTTCCAGTCTCCTTTCATAAAAGCATAAAAGAGGGACGGATCATCATCCGTCCCTTGTGTGTTTTCTGACTAGCTGGCCGTTTGCAGCTCCGAGGTGCTGCTAGAGGCAGCAGAGTCGGATTTTGATGCAGAATCGGTGGTGCCCTTCACATCAGTGGCGTTGGCCATTGGCTGGCCGGTGACGGTGAAGAGGTTCCAATCGCGGTTCTTGGTGTCGAGCAGGTTGTTATACATCAGGCAATCATAACCCAGAACAGCCGAAGCATATGGGCTATCCTTGTCATCATAATCATACACCTTACCATCGGCACCCTTGTAGCCAACAGTGGTGATGACCGGCACCTGCTGATACAGCGCAGCAAGGTATTTGTTGTAGTCGGTCATTTCCAGCCCGGCCGTCTGCAACAGCAGGGTCGAGAGATAGTTGGCAGAAATGTCGTTGACGGTGGCCTCTGGAATATCGTAGTTGGCCCAAATCATAAACGGCGTATGATAACGGGTCTGCTCCTCTTCCGCTGTGAGGTCGTCGGTGGACTTGCCATAGAGCTCTTCGTAGAAGCCGTTTTCGATGGAAGCTTGGTGGTCACCAAACATGACGATGACCGTTGGCTCACTGACATTACTAAAGTAGGTGATGAGCTCCTGAAGCGCCTTGTCGGATTGCTTGAGCAGAGACAGGTAACGCTCAGCCTTTGGATAATAGCCCATCATATTGGTGATGTGCACATCCTCGGTGAAGTTCGAGTAGCTCTTGTCGTAGCCGCCATGGTTTTGCATGGTGACATTGAAGAGGAAGAACGGCTTGGAGGTGTCGCGCTGCTCGTACATCTCGGTGACCTTCTTCATATCGTAAGAATCGCTGACGAAACGACGCAGGAGCATGTTTTCGCCAGGATATTTGGCTTCGACTTCACTGATAAATGTCGCGTCGTCGTTGGTTTCCTTGTATTCATCGACAATGGTCGGATCGATGAGATCGCTCATCGACACAAATCGCTCGAAACCCATTTCCTTGTAGACGTTTGGTCGGTTCCAACCGTCGGCAAAATATGGGTGGAAGGCGGTCTTGCTATAGCCTTGATCAGACAGGGTCGATACCAAGGATGGCTGGGCGCTCTTGATGTAGGATTCGTACACGCTGCTGCCTGCCGGCAAGCTGCTGATGGAGTTGCCCGTGAGAAATTCGTATTCCGAGTTGGACGTCCCCGCGCCAAAGACCGGCACCGTCAGCGTACCCTTGATGGTGTTTTCAGTCAGGCTATGGTAGAACGGCAGATAATCCTCGGTCGTCTGAAGATTCCCCAGGGACGCTGGATCCGAGAAGGTTTCGTTCATGATGGCGATGATGTTTGGCTTTTGACCAGTTGGGGTGTAATTGTCCTCACCGGTGAGCAGATTAATCGAGGTGTTGTCGTCGGTGTTTGGATCCACCGAGCTCACAGTTTCGTCGACGATTTTTTCGACATCGTTGCTGCTGTAACCATCTGGTGCGGAAATATGCACATACTTGGTATTGAGGCAGAAATTGTACCAGACACCACTGTTGTGATAGCCACGGCTCTGGTTCCAGAAATCCGGCTTGAAACCGTGATCAGCGAGGACATCCGAGCCATAGACGGTGCTGGCAATGATGAGCACATAGGCCAGTGCCACAGCGCGCACAATGATCTTGCTGCGGCGCAGCTGCGGACGGATGTTGACCATCTGGCGATTGAGGGCCAGGATGATGACAAACATCATCGTCGCCATGATCACCTGCCACGACAGGGTGAAGGTGTATCCAGCGGCAACGTTGAGCCCGGTGCCGACCGAGAACACATCCATTGGCACAATTGGCGTGCCACGGAAGAGCTCCACAAAGAAATTGGCCATGCCAAAGAGATAGAGCACAACGTTGACCAAGAGAATCGTGAAGCGGAACCTGCTGCTGATGAAGAAAATCACCACATAAAGCAGCAGATAGGCAAAATAATTCATAAAGAAGGTTTGTGGCGAGAACACCCAGAGGAAATTGCCATTGTAGCATTCGACCATCTGCATGGACACCACAGGCATGAGGAAAAACAACACCGTATAAAATTTACGCTGGTATTTTTCGCCCACGCTCACATGGAAGCACGTCACCAAGGCAATGACCGCCACAAGGGCGCAAGCCGCCGCAAACACCCAGTGCCCCCAAGGATCGGTGGCAGGATTCATAAACAGATTCCAATTAATAAAAACCAACGCCATAAAGGCGAAAGAAAGGCAAATGCCGGCGGCAACGACACGATTGCTATTGCGCTTAACAGAAATGCTATCGACAAACCTGCCGATCATTTCAACATATGAAACGAGTAGAGCGCGAAATTTATCTTTCATTTGCTGTACAGCCCTTCCTTTACATTCTTATCTTATAAAATCGCATAATACCCCCTTGTCGAAGGTACCTCCTTAGTTTACCCTCTCCCCCTATTCTGCGCAAGTAGCTGGGGACCAATTTTAACTAAATATAAACAAATTCTTTACAATTTCACCGCCGCAAAAAAATATCGCTGACAAGTCGCCAGCGAAAAATTTCGCGCCAGTGACAATTTTTCACCCGCCGCTAGCTGGCGAAAAATTTGGCGCACGAAAAAAGCAGGACGCGACGTCCTGCTTGGAGAAAGTGAAATTAATAGATCGCAAAATACGTGGCAAAGCGCAAATCGCGGTCGGTGAGATAGACGGGGCGCGGCGACCAGCCATCGGCGGCGCGAAAGCCGCGCGATTCTCTGCCGTAGAGCAGCAAATGGTGGTGGGCGTAGCGCGGGTGAAAATGCAGCTGCAGATAGACCACCGCCCCATTCTCCAGGGCTCGGCGCACGCGCGCAGGCCGGGCCAGGCCGCCAAAGCGCACCGACCCAAGGGGCACACCCGCTGCCTCACAGGCACGGCGGATGTAGCGACCGGAGATGATGTCGCCAGTGCCGCCGATCCAGCGCGTGGCGCAGATGGGCCAGTAGTAGCCGCGGCGTCGGCCAAGGCGCACCACCGCCGCAAAGACGTCACGAGGATCGGCTGCGGCCTTACGGCTCAGAATGAGGTTGGCGATGGCCGTCGGCCCGCAGTGCTTGCAGAGGCCGGGCATCCCCTTGCCGAAATAGGCGGTCGTATAGTAACACTCAGTCGAAGGATTATTTGCCGAAGACGGCTTCATAGTCGTTTTTGAATTTTTCGATGCCGGCGGTGGTCAGGGGATGGTTGATCATCTGCTCGATAACCTTGTATGGCACGGTGGCAATATCGGCACCGGCGAGGGCGCATTCGGTGACGTGCATCGGATGGCGCACGCTGGCGGCGATGATCTGGGTGTCGATGTCCTCGGCAACGGCGAAAATCTCGGCAATGTCGCGCACGAGGTCGACGCCGCGGTGAGAAATGTCATCCAAGCGGCCGAGGAATGGCGAAACGTAGGTGGCACCGGCGCGCGCCGCCAAGAGCGCCTGGTTGGCAGAGAAAATCAGGGTGACGTTGGTCTTGATGCCGAGGTCATGGAGGGCCTTGGTGGCCTTGAGGCCTTCGGCGGTCATTGGGATCTTCACGACCATGTTTGGATGGATGGCGGCGATGGCCTTGCCTTCCTCGATCATGCCCTCTGCGTCGGTGGTGGTCGCCTTGACCTCGCCGCTGATTGGGCCGTCGACGATGGCGGCGATTTCGGCGATGACCTCTTCAAACTTGCGGCCTTCCTTTGCAATCAGGGACGGATTGGTGGTGACGCCGCAGATGACGCCCATGTCGTTGGCTTTTTTGATGTCGTCAATTTTGGCTGTGTCGATAAAAAACTTCATTATAATAGGCTCCTTTGGGTTCATTTTTGATTATTTTCATTTTGTCATACCGCGCCGGGAAATGCAAGCCCCGCCCCGCCGTCAGTGGAAAATTCCTGCCACTTGCGCTATACTGGGTAAAAGATTTTGCAGCAACAAGAAAGGAGTCTCCCATGGAAAAGAAGCTTTATCGCAGCCGCACCCAAAAAATGCTCGCTGGCGTCTGCGGCGGCATCGCCGAATATTTTGACGCCGATCCGACGCTGGTGCGTCTGGGCTGGGTGATTTTCACCCTCTGCTATGGCGCAGGCATTCTCGCCTACATTATTTGCGCGATCATCATGCCCCAGTCGCCCCAGTATCCAACCAACCCTCAATAATGTGTGAGACGATTCCCCAGGGGATCGTCTTTTTGCTGCACAATTATCGGGAATCTGTCAAGATTGGTCAAGGGCAGCGCTCTCATGCTGAAAAGATTTGCCAGCTATGCTATAATGGCGATGGCCAAACTTTTCGGCCCTCCCTATTCACTCGCTTTTTCAGGAGGATATGATGGATATTAAACAATTAGAAGAATACGTATTAAACAGCGATCTGGCGGAAGTCCTGGCCCAGGACGAGCTCCTCGATTACATGCACAACCAGGTCTTTGAATTCCGCAAGCTCATGGCTTACTATCGCTGTGCCATGATGGAAATCGAAACAAAGTTCCATGTCATCAACGAGGATTTTTCCTATCAATTCGAGCGCAACCCGATTCAAAACATCAAGTCGCGTCTCAAGGAGCCCCAGAGCATCCACGACAAGCTGGCCAAACGCGGCCTGCTCTTTAGCGCCGAGGAAATCGAAAAGAACCTCTTTGACGTGGCGGGCGTGCGCGTCATCTGCTCCTTTGTGGATGACGTCTACAAAATTGCCGATGCCCTCACGCGCCAGGACGACATCACCCTCGTTGAGCGCAAGGATTACATCGAAAATCCCAAGGAAAACGGCTACCGCAGTCTGCATCTGATTGTGGCTGTGCCAATTTTTCTGACCAACGAGAAGAAAATCATGAACGTGGAAATTCAGCTGCGCACCATTGCCATGGATTTCTGGGCGTCGCTGGATCACGACCTGCGCTACAAAAAGGAGCATCTCCTCACCGAGCAAATGGTGGGCGATCTCAAAAAATGCGCCGACGTCTCCACCGCCCTCGACGAAATGATGAACGACATGTGCGCCCAGGTCTACCGCGCCAATCCCCCACAAAAAAACAACATCCGCCAGCTCGCTCAGCGGCTGGGACTCTAGCGCACAAAAAAGCTCGCCACCACAGGGTGACGAGCTTTTTTCATTTGCTTGAAAGGGTATGGGCGACGGCGTTTTTCCAGCCGTCGTAATTTTTCTGGCGGGTGTCGGTGTCCATTTGCGGTTCGTAGACGTGGGCCAGGCGGTGATAGGCGCGGGCTTCGTCGACGTCCTTCCAGAAGCCGACGGTGAGCCCGGCGAGGATGGCAGCGCCCAGGGCGGTGCTTTCGACAACCTGGGGGAGCTCAACGCGGCGGTCAAGGATGTCTGCCTGGAATTGCATGAGGAACTGGTTCTGCGAAGCGCCGCCGTCGACGCGGAGGCTGGCCATGTCGACCTTGGTATCGGCAACCATCGCCTCGAGGACGTCGCGGGTCTGGTAGGCGATGGCCTCGAGCGCCGCACGAATGATGTGGGAGCGACCGGAGCCACGGGTGAGGCCGCTGATGGTGCCACGAGCGTACATATCCCAGTAGGGCGCGCCCAGGCCGACAAAGGCTGGCACGAGGTAGACGCCGTCGTTGGACTGGAGCTTTTCGGCGAAGAAGGCGCTGTCAGAGGATTCCTCGATGAAGCGCATCTCATCGCGCAGCCACTGGATGACGGCGCCACCCACGAAAATCGAGCCCTCGAGGGCGTAATCTGGCTGCACGTCATGACCGGCAGCAATGGTGGTGACCAAGCCATGGCCACTCTTTTTGGCCTCCTTGCCAATATTCATGAGCAGGAAGCAGCCGGTGCCGTAGGTGTTTTTGGCCTCGCCCTTTTCCCAGCACATCTGCCCGTAGAGGGCCGCCTGTTGGTCACCGGCGATGCCTGCAATCGGCACCTCGGCGTGCACCGAGCCGATGGAGGCGACGCCGAATTGGCTACCCGACGGCCGTACCTCTGGCAGCATGCAGCGCGGAATATTCAGGGCATCGAGAATATCCTGATCCCACTCGAGACTGTTGATATTGTAGAGCATGGTGCGGGAGGCGTTGGTGTAATCGGTGGCGTGGACGCGACCCTCGGTGAGCTTCCAAAGGATCCAGGTGTCAACGGTGCCAAAGAGGAGCTCACCAGCACGGGCGCGGCTGCGGTCGGGATCGACGCGATCGAGAATCCAGGCAAGCTTCGTCGCTGAGAAGTAGGCGTCGATGACCAGGCCCGTCTTTTCGAGGATGCGCGCCTCCCAGCCGTCGGCCTTGAGCTTTTCGCAGACATCGGCGGTGCGGCGACATTGCCAGACGATGGCGTTGTAGACCGGCTTGCCGGTGGCTTTTTCCCAGACGATGGTCGTCTCGCGTTGGTTGGCGATGCCAATGGCGCGAATATCTGTCGGCGGAATGTTCTTGACCGCCAGAAGCTCCTGGAGCACACCAAAGGACGAGGCCCACAGGCCCATCGGGTCCTGCTCCACCCAGCCTGCCTGAGGAAAAATCTGCTCGACCTCCTGTTGGCGCACGCCAACAATATTCTGCTCGTGATCAAAGGCGATGGCGCGACTGCTCGTCGTGCCAATATCCATCGCTACAACATAACCCATATTCCTGCATCCTTTCTCGGGAAAATTTCTATCATGCTTGCTATTATAGCAAAAAGCCTTCGTCTGTACAGCGTCTGCCACTGATTTTGTAAAATTGAGCAACAAAAAAGCGACCGCCCAGATTGCTGTGCGATCGCCGTGACTTAAAAATCATTGACCAACGTAGCCTGTATTGCCACTCGTGGTGCCAGTTCCTGTTCCATAACCAGTCGTTCCACCGGTGCCATAGCCTGTCGTACCACCAGTTCCGGTGCCAGTGCCATAACCCGTTGTACCGCCAGTTCCGGTGCCAGTACCAGTCGTGCCACCCGTGCCAGTACCGTAGCCCGTTGTACCACCAGTTCCGGTGCCAGTACCATAACCCGTGCCTCCTGTTGTGCCAGAGGCACTGCTGCCACTCGAGCCAGAACTGTACTGGTAGCTCGAATAGGAGTTGGTTGAGTAGGTGGTTGGCTCTGTGCCAGATTTATAATACTCTGTGGAGCGGTACGCCGATGGCGTCGAACGCGTCGCCAAATTTCCGCTCTTGGTATCAACTGTCACAGCAGTCAACCCATCTGGTTCCTGGAAGTTTTCTACATCCAGACCTGCGTGCAGATGGCTCATGATGCTCGAGAAGACACGCGCCGCAGCGTCGGATGTGGAATAGATCGTCGCTGGCGTGTCGTAGCCAAGCCATACTGCGCCGACATATTGTGGCGTAAAGCCGCAGAACCAAAGGTCCTTAGTATTGTCCGTGGTACCAGTCTTGCCTGCCGTTGGACGACCATCACTAATGGCACCATACCGGCCGATACCGTCTGTTACAACACTTTGCAAACAGCTGGTAACCATATAGGCCGTCGTGGCTTCCATGGCGCGATGGCTTTCCGGCTCTTCCTGCCAGATAATATCGCCATCTTCGTTGGTAATCTTGGTGATGGCGCGTGGCTCAGTGTAGATGCCCTCGCTAGCGAAGCAATTGTAAGCCCCTGCCATTTCCAGCACACTGACGCCTTTGGTCAAACCACCCAAGCCAGCAGAAATCGTTGCATCGGTGACCCCGTCATCCGAATTCTCAACAAGACTGGTGATGCCGCATTTTTTTGCAAATTCCAGCCCCTTTTCTGGGCCAATTTCTTCAATGCAACGCGCCGCTACGGTATTCAAGGATTGTTCCAGGGCGTAACGAATGGTCACGTTGCCATGATATTCCAAATCAGCGTTTTTGATGGTATGACCATCGGCAGTGGTGTAGACCGCATCCTTGTAGACTGTGCCGGTCCCCTTGCCCGCTTCAAAGGCTGGGCCGTAGTCAAAGATCGGCTTGAATGTCGACCCTGGCTGACGGGTGGTTTGGTAAGCGCGGTTAAGCCCACGCTCCTGCCCTTCCTCCTGATGACGGCCACCAATCATGCCAGCAATGGTGGCGTCGTTGGTATTAAGGACAACCATCGCCCCTTGCAAATAATCGTAGCTTGCCCCCGATGGGAAGTAGTAATCGCTGTTGAAATAGTCATACATATACTCTTGCAGGTCCTGATCCAGCGCCGTGTGGACAATGTAACCACCAGTGTAGAATTTACTTGGATCCTGTTCGAGGCCTAGCACCTCCAGCGCTTCATCAACAACATAGTCGATGTAACTCTGATTGTAACTTTGCTTTTCGTTTTGATCTTCTTGAACAATGCTTGCGGTGGTGATTGGTTCCTGCTTGTACTGATCGGCCTCATCCTGAGAGATGGCACCACTGTCAGCCATCGCCTGGAGGACCGTGTCACGACGGACCTTGGCATTGTCCGGATCGGTGATTGGCGACCAGTAGGTTGGGTTCTGGATGAGCCCAGCCAAGAGCGCCGAGTCAGTTACCGTCAATTCAGAAGCTTTTTTGCCGAGAATATCATTGGCAGCAGCTTCGATGCCGTAGCACGCCTTGCCGCTCAAGCCGATACCAAAATAGCAGCGGTTGAGATAGGCGGTAAGAATTTCATCCTTGCTATATTTGTTTTCAATGCGAATAGCAAGCACCGCTTCTTGAATTTTACGCTTGTAGGTTTTTTCGTTACGGTCCAAGAGCGCCAAGCCAGCGAGCTGCTGGGTGATGGTACTACCGCCCTGGACGGTCTGGCCAGCCTTGAGGTTGGCCACCATAGCCCCGGCGATACGGATTGGATCCACGCCGTGGTGCTTGTAAAAGCGTCTGTCCTCGATGGATGTGACGGCATTGAGCATGTTCTCAGAAATTTCATTGCTGTCAACGTCCACAAAATTGCTGTTGTCGGCCAGCTTTTCTACAAAGGAGCCGTCCTTGTCGACAATGTAGCTGGTCACATCATATTCGGTGATGTCATTATTTTCTAATGACGGCATGCCACTCGTGGCAGCCAAAAATACGGTCCCAATGGTACTCGCACCTGCTACAACGAGCAAAAGCAGAATTAATAAAATAAAGTGCGACATTTTCAACCCGGAGAGGGCTTTTTTGATGCGCTGACCTAGGGACTTTTTCTTTTTGTCACTCATTCATCGAACCTCCTTGTCTTCAACATTATAGCATAGAACACCCCTTGCCCATAGAAAGAAGTGCAAATTTGCCAAAAAAATTACTTTTTCTTGATGACAATCTCATTATTTTCCGGGGCGAATGATTTATAATGATACCATTCCCATCGCTTTCTTGCAAAGGAGTGGCGTTCATGTCTTTCATTCTAAAAATGCTTCGGCGCCTCATTGCCATGATTTTTGGCGTCGCGCTCGTGGCGGCGCTGGTGGTCGGCGGCATCTTTGTCTATTCCGGCCACAGCCAATACGAAAAGCTCGTCGCCGAAAAGCCTGTCGCGCAAGCCATGGGCGAGGTGCAAGCAAAATCCACCTACACGCCCCTGGAAAATATTCCCGACATTTACAAAAATGCCGTCATCGCCATCGAAGACCACCGCTTTTATGAGCACCACGGCTTGGATCTGATCGCCACGCTGCGCGCCACCGTCTGCAACATTCGCGCAGGCGAGCTTGACGAGGGTGGCAGCACCATCAGCCAGCAGCTGGCAAAAAATCTCTACACCGGCGCCGAGAAAACCCTCTCGCGAAAAATCACCGAATTTTTCATTGCCCGAGATTTTGAAAAAAATTACACCAAGGATCAAATCCTCGAAGCCTACATCAACAGCATTTACTACGGCGACGGCTACTATGATATTGCCAGCGCCAGCTATGGGTATTTTGGCGTGCCGCCGACCTATCTCGGCAACGGCCAGGCGACGATGCTCGCCGGTGTGCCAAATGCACCGAGCGTCTACGCGCCAACGGTCAACTACGACCTCGCTCGCCAGCGTCAGCGCCAGGTCCTAAATGCGATGGTCAAATACGATTATCTCACCCAGGACGAGGCCGACGCCATCTATGCTCAAGGCTAAAATAATAGGACCCTGCATACTCGCAAGGTCCTTTTCTATTGGCGCAGATTGTCTCGCTGCCGTTGCTGTCTGCGATGTTCCAGCAGGATGCTCGCCAGATAGAGCAGCACCGCTGCCCAGACAAAAGCAAACATGACGCCGTAGATGGCGTTGAAATGCTCGCCGTAGAGAAAGACGCCGCAGAGGAGCTGGAGGGTCGGGTTGATGTACATGAGAATGCCCGACAGAGAATAGCTCGTCGTGCGCAAGCCCCGGGCAAAAATCACCAGCGGCCAACCGGTGATGATCCCCGTCGTCGGCAAAATCAGCCACTGCCACCAGCTGATGGCGCTGCCGTCCATGGTGAAGCGGCCCTGGCTCACGAGCCACACGTAGCCGATGAGAGCAGGCACGAGCATCCACAGACACTCGATGGCCAGAGACGTCACCCCGTCCAGAACGACGGCTTTTTTGAGGGCGCCGTAGAGGGCGAAGGTGCCGCCGATGACAAGCGCCAACCAAGGCACCACGCCAAAGCTCACGACGCCGTAGAGGACGCCCAGCGTCGCCAGCGCCACCGAGCATTTTTGCAAGCCCGTCAGCTGCTCCCTAAAGAAAAAGCAGCCAATGAGAATCGACATGATCGGATTGAGATAGTAGGCCAGGGAGGCGTCGATGATGTGGTCGGTGTTGACAGCGATGATATAGCTGCCCCAATTGACCACCAAGAGCGCCCCGCTCACAAGCAAGGTGCGCAAAAGCTTGCCCTCGTGGCGCAACGCCTTGATGCGCCACCACTGCCCCTTGATCGCCACGCAAAATAGCGCAAAGGCCAGCGACCAAACGACGCGATTGGCCAAAATAAAATACGGATCGAGATTGCCAATGAGCTTCCAATAAATCGGCAAAATCCCAAATAAGACATAGCAAAATAACACCAACAGCGGCCCCTTGTTGCGCACAGCGCATTCCCCCTTTCCTCTCAGTGTAGCACTTTTTCTCGCGCCCCCTCAAATAAAAGGCGCTTATAAATGAAGGGAAGCGTCTGCCGCGAGCGAGAAATTTTCCCGCGCCAGAAAAAATCCGCTGACGGCGCCCTGCTGTCAGCGGATGGTGGAATTAGAATTTACCCGAGCTGCCGGAGAATCCGCCGGGGCCGATGGTGGTGCCGCCACCACCGTGGGTGTCCATTTTTGGGCGGTGGGTGACGATGGTTTGGCTATAGATGTAGTCGTCGCTCTTGTCCTCCAGCGCCAGGCCGCCGTCCTTGTTGTCGACGTAGAGCTGGGCGTTGGTCTGCTTGCGGGCGGTTTTCATGCTGTGGTACATGACGTAGACCGCCGAGCCGCCAATGAGAGGCGCGCCGATGACGCCCATGGCCAGGCAGATGGTACCGATGAGGCTCGGCGCGTGGCTGTCGACGGCCTCGCCTTCGACGTAGTAGGCGTGGCAATCGTCGGCCGCCGTGGCGAGGTAGTCGCTAAAGCCGCCGTACCAATCGTTATTGGCAAAATACGACAGAAAGGAATCGGCCATGGCCCGGTTGCCATAGTCGGTGAGGACATTGTTGCCCTCGCCGTGGGCGATGAGGGCGTAGTCGCGATTTTCCATTGAGAGCATGAGGAGAATGCCGCTCTGATCACCGCCAGCGCCGTAGCCGCCATTTTCGTAGGCGGCGCGAGCGAAGGCCTGGGCGTCGGTCTCGCCGTTCATGCTTGGCACCGTGAGGATGCGCACCTCAAGGCCGTAGTCGTTTTTGATGGCCTGGGCCTTATTTTCCAGATCGGCCCGCTCGCTCTCGCTGAGGATGCCTGCGCTATCAGTGACCAGCGGCGTGCTCACCGCGCTTGTCGCCAGCGCTGCCGTCGGCAGGAGCACAATCAGTATGAGGCAGAGGGCGAGGATGCGTCTAAAATAGCGTGTGGTCATCGCGCACCTCCTACATCAGCCAGGCGCCGAGGGCGAGAAAAATCGCCGACAACGGTGCCGTGATGCCCAAAAACCAGCCGACGGCCCGCCCCTTGGAGATGGGCAGCTCGCCGACGAGTCGCCCCGTCTGGCCGTTCATCGCGAAGAGATACTGCTCGTCCTTCCAACGGGTGGTGAGCATCCACACAGGCAGCAGGGCGTAGCACGCGTTTTTCTCGAGGATGCTGATGTGCTTGTTCTTGAGATGGTACTCGCCATAGTGGAGGGTGCTCGCAAAGGCGATGTCGAGGCTCCCGGTCAAGCGCTCGTTGACGCGGTCCATGCTGGCGTCGGCATCGACGTCGTACTTGTCGGCAAGATATCCCGGCAGATAGGCGGTGGCAAAGGGCACGAGTTCGTCGTAGTTGAAGGGCTCGATGGCGTCCATGTAACGATCCTCGAGCTTGCTCGAACCATCGACGGGGATTTTGTCGAAGCGCATCCGCCCTTTTCGCGAGGCGCGGTAGTGGTCGATTTTGGTGATGTCCTTGTCGCCGACGCTGAACATGGAGGTGTTGGTCGCATCGTAGACAAAGCGACCCTCGACGTCGGTGTCAAACAGCCAGAACGGCACATAGATCCCCTTGACCTCGTCGATGTGGTTGGCATCGGCAAAAACCTTGGGCAGGAGCCGCTTGCCCTTGTAGAATTTTTTTAGGGCGGTGACGGCGTCGTCCTTGGTCTTGCGGAAGGGAATGATGAAGTCAGGCTTGAGGGTACCCGAGAGGCGGCCGTTCAACACCATGGGATTGCCGCAATAGACGCAGGTGGTGGCGATGGTGTTGTCGTCGGCGATGATCTCTGCGCCGCAAGAGGGGCAGAGAAAAACCTGCAGCGCCGCCTCCTCACCCTCTGCCCACTGGCTGCCGGGTGTTTCCTGGCCCCAGTCAATGTCGCTCCCATTGCCGGCCTCGGCCTGGGCGTCGGCGTAGAGCTTTTCGAGGACATCGACGGCAAAGGTGCTGCCGCAAAATTCGCATTTGACCTCGCCATCCTCCGGCGAAAAGTTCAGGGGCGCACCGCAGTTGGGGCACTTAAATTCGGTGACGGATGATCCCATCCTGCACCTCCTTATTTTTGAATGTCGTTATCGTCAAATTTGTCGCCACATTCTGGGCAGAATTTTGGCGGATGGGCCGGATCGTCCGGCACCCAGCCACATTTGTCACAGGCGTAGCGGGCTGGCTGTGGCTTTGGCGCGCCGCATTCCGAGCAGAATTTGCCGGTGTTGCCCGTGTGGCCACAGCTGCACGTCCAGCCGCCGGAAGCCCCGGCGTTGGCAGGATTTGGCTGACCACAGGCGGTGCAGAATTTGCCCTGGTTGCCCGCCTGGCCACAGGCCGGACAGGTCCAGCCAGCGGGCGCGGCTTGCTTTTGGCCGGCCATCTCAAAGAGCTGGGCTGCCTGTCCACCGGCGGCGTTTTGCGCCATGCCCATACCCATGAAGGCGCCCATTGCGCCCATGCCGCCTTCGTTTTTGGCGGCATCCTGCATGGCTTGTGCCTGGGCACCGGTGAGGTGGGCAGCAGCCATGCTTGGATCGCGCAGGGCAGCGTTGCGCTGGAGCTCCTTGATCATCTTGGCGTCCTCTTCGGAGGCCGAAACCGAGCTCACGCCGAAGGAAACAACCGAGAGCCCGCGCAGGTCCTGCCATTTTTCGCTGAGGACGTCGTTTAAGGCGTCGGCGATTTCCGCCGTGTGAGCAGGCAGCGCGCTATAGCGCACGCCCATGGCGGAAATTTTCGCGAAGGCTGGCTGCAGCGCCGTCAAAAGCTCGGTCTTGAGCTGGCTGTCGATGGCGTCGCGGGTGTAGGTGTCGGTGATGTTCCCGGCGACGTTCGTGTAGAATAGCACCGGGTCGGTGATTTTGTAGGAATATTCGCCGAAGCATTTGATGGCGATGTCCATGTCCAGCCCCACGTTGGTGTCGACCACGCGGAAAGGCACAGGGCTGGCGGTGCCGTATTTGTTGCCGATGATTTCCTTGGTGTTGACGTAGTAGACGCGCTGGTCATGAGCCGTCTCGCCGCCAAAGGTCACGCGCTTGCCAACGCGCTTGAAGCTGTCAACGACGCCTTTTTTGAGGTCGCCGCAGAAAAGGCTCGGCTCCGTCGAGGCATCGTATTTGAATTCGCCCGGCTCGGCGCAGAATTCGACAATCTCGCCCTGGTCAACAATGAGCATGCACTGGCCCTCGGCGACGACGACGACCGAGCCGTCGGTGATGAGGTTGTCACTGCCGCGCTTGTTGACGCCGCGACGACCCTGGTGCTGCTCGCCTTTTTTGACGAGCTCGTCGGCGCTCATGGCGTCGCAAACAAAATAATCCTTCCATGTATCGGCCAGCACCCCAGCGATACCGCCCAAAACGGCGCCGCCAATGCCACCGGCTTGTTTAATCAGTCCCATGATGATCCTCCTATCAGTCAGCCAGGCGCGAAAAATCGCCTTCGATGAAGCGCGTGTAGGCGTCCACCTGGTCTGGCGTCATCTCGCGATAGTTCGAATCAAAATCGCGGAAGAGCCGCGGATTGACCTCGTCGTAGCGGAGTCTGGCGGCAGTGCGCAAGCGGCAAAAGCTCAGCATCACCGGCTGGCGCACATAGAAGGCGTCGATCTCACCCTCAGAGGGATCGTGAAAAGCCGGATGCACCACCTCGTTGCCCTCGGCGTCAATCATATAAAATCGCGGCACCTTTTCATATTCGGAGCCAAAATAATTGACCAATTCTGGTTCGTTTTGCTGCTTGGTGTTTGTCATAAAAAATCCTTCCTTTATGATGATTGTCTATTTAAGATGAGAATACCTGCAAATATCAAGCCAATGCCCACCAGCGCCTCGGGCGTGATGGCCTCGCCCAGCACACAGACGCCGGCGATGGTCGCCACCATCGGCTCGGCAAAGGCGAGAACGCTGGCCTTGCCCGGTGCAATCGCCGCAAGCCCGCGGGTGTAGAGCACATAGGGCAGGGCGGTGAAGCAGACGCCGAGGACCAGCGCACCGGCAATCGATGCCACGTTCATCGTTGGCCACGGTTCCCCGCGCCAGAGATAAATCCCGCACAGGGACACGCCAGCGATAAAGAGCGAGTAAAAGGTCACCGTCATGACGCTGTAGCGCGCCAGGGCAATGCGTCCAAAAATGCTATAGAGGGCGTAGCAAATCGCCGACCCCAGGCCGACGGCCAGCACCCTTGGCGAAACGCTCACCGCCCCACCGCCGACAAAGCCAGTGACAAAGGCGCAGCCCACAAAGGCGATGACGCAGGCAGCCAGCTTGCTAGCCGTCAACGATTCGCCAAAAATCAGCCGCGACATAAAAATCACAAAAAACGGTGCCGTGTACAAAATCACCGCCGCCACGCTCAGACTCGTGAGCGATTGCGCCGTGAAATAGCAAAGGTTGAAGCAGCCCAGCGCCACAAAGCCGCTACAGAGAAACATCCAGAGATCTCGCGGCGCAATGCGCAAAGCGTCTCGATCGACGGCGAGCAAATAGGCACCCAGCACCAGCGCGCCCAAAAGATTGCGCGTCCCTGCCATGAGCATCGTCGACCAGCCCAGCGCCGACAAAAATCGCGTCGCCAGCCCGACCAAGCCCCAAATGCTCGCCGCCAATAGCACGCAAATGACCGCCTGCCCCTCGCCTGTATGTCTGTTCATTCCTCGCCCTCCTCGCTATAGAGTCATTTTACCATGTTTGATCTGAAAATGAAAAATCTTTCTCACGCCCTTGGCTGCGAGCCGCGCCCGTGGTATAGTTGAGAAAAAACCGCGAAAGGAGCCATTATGCACCATTTTTTTCTAAATCATCCGCTGGATGACGCTGCGCTGGCTGCGCCCTTTGAGCTCACAAAGAAAGATTATCAGCACCTATTCGTGCTGCGCCTGGCCGCTGGCGAGCACTTCACCCTCGCCGATGGCTGTGGCCGCGTGCATCTCTGCGAGGTCGTCGAGGCGAGCAAAAATGCCCTCACTGTGCGCTGTCTCGAGACCCACGCCGCCGACACCGAGCTCGCCTGCCAGCTCGTGCTGCTCCAGGGCCTGCCCAAGCGCGACAAGCTCGAGCTCATCATCCAAAAATCCGTCGAGCTCGGCGCTGCCGCCATCGTCCCTGTGAAGATGGCGCGCTCCAACGTCAAAATTGACGAGAAAAAAGCCGATCGCAAGGCCGAGCGTCTCCACGAAATCGCCAAAAGCGCCGCCAGCCAATCCAAGCGTGGCGTGATTCCCGCCGTTCGCGACGTCCAGACTCTGCGCGCCGCCCTCGATGCCGTGCAGGATGCGGACATCAAGCTCATCTGCTACGAGGACGAAACGGCCCGCGGCCACCTCGAGGGAATCCTCCCCGATCTCTCCAGCGCAAAAAAAATCGCCCTCCTCGTCGGCCCCGAAGGCGGCATCACCCCCGAGGAATGGCAGCTGGCGCGCGACGCGGGCTTTGTCAGCGTCTCCTTGGGCAAGCGCATTCTGCGCACTGAAACGGCAGGCCTCGCCTTGCTCTCCTACCTCATGCTGCACCTCGAGCACGCCTAAAAAACGCCACAAAAAATCCACCTGCGCTTGCAGATGGATCGTCCGACGCTTCTCCCCAAGGGAGGGCGTCATTTTTTTGTCGTCACGTGTGCCTGGGCGTCGAGGATTTTGTCAACGGTGCGGCGCACGTCCTCAAAGGTCGTTTCCGGATGAATGGTGCAGAGGCGCAGAACCTTTTTGCCGCGAAGCTCGGTGGTGAAAACCATCGCGAAGCCGTCGGCCGAGACGTCCTGAGAAATGCGCGCATTGATCAGCGCCAGCGCATCCTCGTCGAGTGTGCCGTCGCCCACGTAGCGGAAATTGACGACGCCGAGCTGCGCATGGGAAACAATCTCCCAGCCATCGCGCGCTGCCAACAGCGACTCGGCAGCTTCTGCCAGCGCAAAGCCGTGGTCGATGGCGCGGCCGACCGCATCGGTGCCCATCGTCTGCAGCGTCAGCCAGAGCTTGAGCGCCCGGGCGGGACGCGTGAGCTCGGGCCCCAGGTCCCAAAACTCGATGCCGTCCTCGTCGTTTTCCACATCCTTGAGATATTCCGGATGGGCGACGAAGCTGTTGATCAGCGTCTGGCAGTTGCGCACAAGGACAATGCCGCAGCCAAAGGTCTGCAGGAGCCACTTGTGGGCATCCCAGCTCAGGCTGTCGGCGCGCTCAATGCCCGAAAGGCGCGCACGGTGCGATGTCGACAGTAGCACCGAGGCACCAAAGGCACCGTCCACATGCAGCCACATATCTTCTTTTGCGCAGAGATCGGCGATTGCTTCCAGCGGATCGACGCTGCCTGTGTTGGTCGTGCCTGCCGAGGCGACGACGGCGAAGGGCTTGCGCCCTGCTGCCTTGTCAGCCGCAACCGCTGCCGCAAGCGCGCCCATATCCATGCGAAAATCGGCATCCGTCGCAACGAGACGCACCTGTTCCTTGCCAAAGCCGATGATCGTCAGCGCCTTGGCCACCGACGAATGGGTCTGATCCGAGAGATAGACCACCGCGCGGCCGCGCGCGTCTGCGCTGAGCTTGGCATCCCGCGCCGCGACCAGCGCCGTCAGATTGGCCATCGAGCCGCCGCTGACAAAGAGGCCACCGGCGCCCTCTGGATAGCCCGCCGCGTCACAGAGCCAGCGCACCAGCTTTTTTTCGATGAGATCTGCCACCGGCGCGTTGATCTGACAGCTCGCGTGGGGATTGTAGGCCGCCGTCATCGCCTCGCCCATCCACGAGAGCAGCGACGCCGTCGACGGCACGCAGGCGAAAAATCGCGGATGCTGGGCCAAAATCGTGTGGGCGTAAATCTCCTCACGCATCTCCTCATAGACATCCGCCAGCGCCCGGCCATCGGCAGGAATCTCCTGTG
Source organism: Peptococcaceae bacterium (assembly GCA_030524315.1). Classification (GTDB taxonomy): domain Bacteria; phylum Bacillota; class Peptococcia; order Peptococcales; family Peptococcaceae; genus UMGS1590. The sequence goes on along the minus strand of JAUNGU010000007.1, from coordinate 28,783 downwards.
CGGCCGCGCGCGCCAGCGTCTCTGCGCTTGGCACCTTGCTCACCGGACGCGCGTCCATCGTGCTATACATATCAACGACCCGGTCGACAAAATCGTGCATCAACGCACGCACCGCGTCGTTTTGCTTTTGCCATGAATCTTCCATTGCTGATCCCCCTTGACTTCTTCTTGGGATCAATTTACCATAAAGCAAAAGCAGTGTAAAATTCATAGATTTCATAAAATCATTCAAAAATATTGAACGGAGGCCCCATGGAATTACGAACCCTCACCACCTTTGTGCGCATCGCCGAAACCGGCAGCTTTTCCCGAACCGCCGAATCCCTGGGCTATTCCCAGTCCGCTGTCACCATGCAGATCAAGCAGCTCGAGGCCGAGCTCGGCACGCCCCTTTTCGACCGCATCGGCCGCCACGTCCGGCTCACCCAGGCTGGCGAGCGCCTCCTGCCCTACGCCACCGACATTCTCGCCACCGTCCGCCAGGCCGAGCGCGTTGCCCGCGGGCCCGCGCCCATCAGCGGCAAGCTGCGCATCGGCACCGCCGAATCCTACGTGACAAGCATTCTGCCGCCGATCATCAAGGCCTTCAGCACCGCCCATCCTCAGGTGGAAATCAGCACCCTCACGCCCACCATGACCGAGCTCTTTGCCATGCTCAAACGCAACGACATCGACATCATGTATTTTTTGAGCGACAAAATCGACCAGCCCGAATGGGTCAAGGTCTCCGAGCATCCCGAGCGCATCTTTTTTGTCGCGAGCCACCGCTCGCCCTTGGCGCGCGAGAAAAATATTTCCATCGAGCGCCTCCTAGCCGAGCCCCTCATCCTCACCGAAAAAGGCATCAGCTACCGCTACCCCCTCGAGCAATACCTCGCCGCCCGCGGCCATGAGCTCCATCCCTTCTGGGAAGTCGGCAACACCGACGTCATCACCCGCTTCCTCCTCGACAACCACGGCATCTCCTTCTTGCCCGAATACGTCGTCAAGCCTCACCTCGCCAGCGGCCAACTCACCATCCTCCACACCGAATGCCCCGACTTCATCCAATGGAGCCAGCTCGTCTACCACCGCCACAAAACCATCACCCCACAAATGACCGCCTTCCTCGAAATGATGGTGGATGCGTTGGCGACGGACGAATGAATTAGAAAAACCGTTACCTGTATTTTCGTGCAGGTAACGGTTTTTTTTCATCTGTTTTTTAGCGGCCATTCTTTTCACGTTATTCCCAAACTTCCCAAAAATTTTATTTATAAAATCCATAAAGCGGTGGCAAGTGCCACCATCACTCCTCGTGAATTTTCTTATAATTTTGTCAAATAATAAAAACAAGGGAGGCAAGATGCCATTGGTTCTGCTGCTTAAAGAACCAATGAAGGATAAGAGATCGAAACGCTGCATCATTCATATTGTAGGAAGAAAAAGGGGTGTTAACCATGTCTGCTGAAGTAAAAAAGTTTGAAATCAAGTATGTGCATTATCTTATTGTCATAGCCTGTGTCATTGGCGGTCAATTCATGCCGCAAACCGGGCCGATTACGCCGGTCGGTTGGGGTGTTTTGGGAACCTTTATCGGCGTTATCTGGGGTTGGACTTTTATCGATATGATCTGGCCGAGCATTATCGGCTTAGTCGGCTTGTGTTATGCTGTTGACACAACGAGTGTCATGGCCGCAAGCTTTGGAAATCCTGTTCTGCCAATGATTATTCTCGCTTTTTCGATGATGGTTATTCTGACAGAAACAAATCTCACGGAAGTCATTGTTCGTCTATTTGTATCCAACCGCTTTGCCAAGGGCCGTCCTTGGATGTTCGTTTTCTTTTTCCTGCTGGGCGGTTTTGTCTGCTCGCAAATCAATTCTTTCGTTTGTATGATCATGATGTCCGGTATCTTGATTAATCTATGCGCGAAGGTCGGCATCAAGCCTTTCACGCCATTCCCAGCCATCATGCTCACAGGGCTGGCGTTGGTCGTTCAGACCGGTGCCATCATGGTGCCTTTCCGTGGCAGCGGGATCACCTTGGTCGCTGCATACAGCTCTGTTGTTGGCGAAATGCCAAACTTTCTTATGTACATGGCGTTCTGCATTCCGCTCGGATTATTTCTCGTCATTCTTTACACCCTCGTGTGCAAATTTGTATTCCGTATTGATGTCAGCGCATTAAAAGAAATGCCAGAGGATATCTTCGGCGCCAAGCAAAAAATGACCCGCGATCAAAAAACAGCACTCTTTTTCTTATTCTTCCTGGTTGTGATGTTATTGAGCACCAGCATCATGCCAGAGACCTGGGCTTTGAGCATCGCCTTGAAAAAAATCACCATGTTTGGCCAAGCAGCCATTGTCATTCTCGTGCTGATGATGACCAAAAAAGAAGATGGCTCTCGCATGTTTAATTTCAGTGCTTGTGCTGCCAAGGGCGTTTCCTGGGATGCCTTGTTCATGACGGCCTTCATTCTGCCAATCTCCGGCTTTATGACCGATTCCAGCACGGGCATTGGTGCCGCGCTCTCGATGCTGCTGCAACCGCTGACCAAGCTTTCGCCGATCCTCTTTATCATTGTCGCCATGGTATTCGCCGGATTGATTACCAATGTGGCCAATAATATCGTCCTGGCCATCGTCATTCTCCCGGTCATCGTCATTTTCGCAGGAGAAATGGGGCTCCCACCACTCGGTATCGCCTGCATCCTCTTTATTGTTGTGCAGCTGGCGCTCATCACCGCTGGGGCTTCTGCCTTTGCCGGGATGGCCTTTGCGCAAAGTGAATGGGTGGCGCCAAAGGTCATGATGAAGTATGCGCTGATTGCGGTTATCATCATGCTGCCAATTTTCTTATTGGTTGCCATTCCATATTCGCTCATTCTCTTCTAATAAATTCCGAACGAACAAAAACCAGTTGCCCACCGTAAATGGTGACAACTGGTTTTTTGATGCCATTTTTTATTGAACATAATAGGCTTCGTCAATGATTTCTTTCAGCTCTTCAATGTCGTTGATAATCAAATGATTGCTATCAAAGGACAAGACGCCCTCTTTTTCCAGGGCCTTCAGTACTTTGATCACGTTGGATTTGTGGGATCCAATGAAAAACGCAAAATCGTTGCGCGTCGGGATTTTTTTGATGACGATTTGTCCGCTATCTGTTGTCTGGGTGCTTTTCATCGCCAGATTATAAATAAATTTGCAAACCTGGCCTTTGTTGGTCGCGCCGCTGACGTCTAAAATACGTTCGGACATGCTGCTCATACGTCGGTACGTACTTTCCCAAATCGCATCCAGCGCGTGCTCCTCATAGACCAAATAATGCAATAGCGCCCTCGTGTCAATGTAATAAATCTCGCAATCCTCGGTGGTTTCCAGGGTCATTGCTACCCCCCCCACCCAGACGAACAGCTGTTTTTCTCCTCAAGATAGAAAAGCAATCTTTCAACGCCAAATTCGTTTGAGATGAAAACCTTCACACGGCCTTTTTTCATATAAAAGCCATTGCCGCTCGCAGACAAGAGGGGGATGCGGGTATTCTTGGGATATTTTCTGACTTGCAGGGTGTACTTGTGCATGAGCGCATCCTTTTCTTCTATTGGTAGGTAGTCAAAGGATGTTTCGTCAAAAAAAGGTGTCAGTATAAACATCAGTCTCTCCTCTATTCCAAAAGCTTTGTACATTTTTATTATATCAAATGTCATAAGGATTTAATACGAATTATTTTATAAAAATTGCGAATTCGGTGGCAAATGCCACTATTGATAAATCATTTTCATATAAAATATAAACCATGAAAGACAAATACACGGATCATACAAGGAGGTCTTTGAAATGAAATTGGAACCTAAAGGAAAAGTGATTGTTGTCGGCGTCGATGGTATGGACGCCCGACTCTGCAAAAAGTTTCTTGATGAAGGCAAGATGCCAAACGTCAAAAAATTGTTAGAACACGGTGCTGCCCGAGAAGACTTAGTCATGCTCGGCGCATTGCCAACGATTACCCCACCACAGTGGACCACACTGGCCACCGGCGCCTATCCTGGCACCCACGGTATTACCGACTTCTGGAACCAGCATCCAACCAAGCTTGACACGCTGGTTTACTCGCTGGACTCTCGCCAATGCAAGGCAGAGCAGCTCTGGAATGTCACTGCTGAAGCAGGGCTGAACACCCTCGTATGGCATTGGCCTGGCTCTAGCTGGCCTCCAACCTCTGACAGCCCAAATCTTTCGGTTGTTGAAGGCACCCAGCCAACCAACGTCAACCTGGTTGTCGGCAATGTTGAATGGGAGCAATACATTGTTGCCCAGGAAGACGTCGAAGAAGAAGTATTGTTTGAAGAAGAAAAGCACAGCGATGGCACTGGCTGCATCATCTCTGATGTAGAAGTGGCCGACGAAGATTCCAGCAAGCGCGGCAATGCCATGGACACCATGGGTGCCAGCGAGCTGCACGCCATTCTGTTATCTGAGCACGAAGGTGAAAAGGCTGGCACCGAGCGCCTGAAAGCTGGCGAAAAGAAAACCATGATCGGCCTGCGCCCAGCAAGAAAATGGCAGCATGACATTCCGGAAGATGCCAAGGAATTCTCGATTCCAGTCAACTACGGCAAGGAACGCCGCCCAGCCCTCTTCCTGAAAAATGACAAGGGCGAATACGGCCGCGTAGAAATTTACAAGAACAAGCGCGCCGCAGAACCACTCGTTGTCCTGGAAGACCATTCGGTTCACAGCGGCATCCTGGATACTCTCACCAGAGACGGCGAACAGGTTCCTGTCAGCAGACAGTATGTCCTCGTCAATGCCGACCCTAAGGGCACTTCTGTAACGGTCTATGTCGGTAACGCCGTAAAAATTGGCTGCGACGATCTCTTCCATCCAAAATCTCTGTACCATGAAGTCCACGAAGCCATCGGCGAAATCCCATCCATCTGCCTGACTGTTGGTGCCACCCCAGATCTCTGCGAAAAGGTCACCGCCCCGCTCTGGCACATTTATGGCCAGTGGCAGGCAGACTGCATCAACCATTTGATTGAAACCCACGACTATGATGTTGTCTTCAGCCATTTCCACAATGTTGACTGCTTCGGTCACGTTTATTGGGAACGCGCCACCTATCGTGATGAATTCCACAACGATCCGGAAGATTTCATGAAGATCATGGAACGCTGCTATGTGGATACCGACGATTACATCGGTCAGTTCCTCCATCTTTTGGACAAGGGCTGGACAATCGTTGTCACCTCTGACCACGGTTTGGTCGACGCTCGCGAAGATATGCCGCCTGCCTTGGGCGATCCATTCGGTGTCAATACCAAGGCCATGGTCGAAATGGGCTACACTGCACTCAAGAAGGATGAAAACGGCGAACCCCTCCGTGAAATCGATTGGGAACACACCCGTGCCATTGCCCCTCGAGGGAACTACATCTACATCAACCTCAAGGGCAAGTATGAAACCGGTATCGTTGATCCTGAAGACAAGTATGCGCTGGAAGATCAAATCATCTCCGACCTGTACAAATACGAATACAATGGCAAGCGTTGCGTGGCCTTGGCCTTGCGTGAACAGGATGCAGCATTGCTCGGCTTGAAGGGCGACGGCTGTGGCGACATCGTCTACTTCCTGTCCGAAGGCTTCAACCGTGTACACGGCGACTCCCTCTCTACCTACCAGGGTGAAGCAAGCACTTCCGAATCTCCACTGTTCATGATTGGTGGCCGTGGCGTCAAGCATGGCGTTTACACCAATCGTGTCATCCGTCAGGTTGACGTGGCACCTACCCTCGCTGTCATTGCCGGCGTAAGAATGCCTGCTCAGTGCGAAGGTGCACCGGTTTACCAAATCTTGGATGTTTAATTTCTGAACCATCCTCACCATCTTGAATTTGTAACATAAAAAACGAGACCTCCCGTCGTAGCGATCGCTGCTGCGATGGGAGGTCTCGTTTTGTGTATGCAACTTATTCTTTCACGCCGACGACGGTGACGCTTGAGCGCATGAGGAGGATCCAGCCGATGGCGCTGAGGATGCCGGCGGCGAGGATCATGGTGCCGAGGCCGGTGATGTGGTTGGCCCAGAGGGTGATGCCCATCATGCCGCCGCTGCCGAAGACGGTGATGATGCCATTGATGAGGGACGAAGCGGAGCCGGTGTCGCCCTTTTGCTGGTCGAGGAGCATGTTGGAGCTAAATGGTCGCGTCAGCGAGCCGAGGAGGCTGAATGGCGCGAAGCACAGCCAGAATACGGCTGGCGCGAGCTGGCCGACGGTGAGCAGCGCTGCTCCGCAGAAAATGTAGGCGATGAAGCAGACCAGCGGCAGCTTTTTCTTGTCGCTGCGCGAGAAAAACTTGACGTAAATCATTGGCCCTGCCAAGGACAGAAGGGCGTTGGCCGCAAAGAAATAGCTGTACATTTGTGCCGACAGGCCAAACTGGTCCACGTAAATATACGAGGAGACGGCGATGTAGCCCATGAAGGCGACGTTGTAGAGGGAGAAAATCAGGCAAGGCACGAGGAAGCCGGCGTTTTTACCGACGACGACGAGCTTGCCCAGGGTGGCGAGGGTGGATTCTGCGACGCGGTCCTCTTCATCCAGGGTTTCCTGATAGAGGAACGAGAGCAAGAAGCACGCCGCCCCTGCAACGGTCAGCACGACGAAGGCGCCGCGCCAGGAGGTGATGCGCAACAGGAAGGCGCCCAACACCGGCGCGATCATTGGCGCCACACCGGAGAAGGATTGGACGACGGCGAGAATCGATTCGCGGCGACGGCCGACGAAGCAATCCTTGATCAGCGCCATGGAGACGGCGATCATGGCACCGGCGCCGATGCCCTGGAGAATGCGGGCGATGATCATGATGTAGACGTTTGGCGAAATGGCGCAGAGGGCGCTGGTCGCCGTGTACAGGGCGCTGCCCACAAGGAGCACACGGCGGCGGCCGTATTTGTCGCTAAACGGCCCGCAGATCAAGGTCCCTACTGCAAAAAAGAAAAAGAAGCCGACCAGCGTCAAATTGACCAAGGACGCTGACACGCCAAAATACGCGCTCATCGTTGGCAGCGCCGGTAGATAGAGGTCGGTGGACAGCGGAATGAACATGTTCATCAGCGTGATGAAAAAGACCATGCCCTTCATGCCCAGAAATTTTTGTTTCTCGATATTGTTTATGGTGCTCACTTGTTTTCCCCTTCCTTTATTTTCGTTCGCAAGCTGTCACAAAACAAAAAAAGTAGCCTAACCAATTGGCTAAGCTCTCTTGCAAATACAAATCCTCTTTATAGGACGTATTTATCATAACAAATCCCGCAAAAATGTGCTGTTGTCTGAACTACAGTTTATACGTAAAAAGCGGACTCGAGCAACGCGCGCTCGAGCCGCTTGTGTGATTACAGCACCTTCGCCAAGAAATCCTTGGTGCGGGCTTCCTTTGGATGGTTGAAAATATCCTCCGGCGTCCCCTGCTCCATAATGATACCCTGGTCCATAAAGAAGACACGGTCGCTGACCTCGCGGGCAAAGCCCATTTCGTGGGTGACGATGAGCATGGTCATGCCCGTTTGGGTGAGCTGGCGGATGACGTTCAAGACCTCGCCGACCATTTCCGGGTCGAGGGCGGAGGTTGGCTCGTCAAAGAGCATGATCGCCGGATTCATTGCCAGCGCGCGGGCGATGGCCACACGCTGCTGCTGGCCGCCGGAGAGGGAGTTTGGATAAACGTCCTGCTTGTCCAAGAGGCCGACGCTGGTGAGGAGCTCACGCGCGGTTTTTTCGGCCTCGGCCTTGGCAATGCCCTTGACGTTGATTGGCGCGAGGGTGATGTTTTCCAGCACGGTTTTATGAGGGAAGAGATTGAAGCGCTGGAAAACCATGCCGAGGTTTTCTCTCATTTTGTTGATGTCGTGTTTTGGGTTGGTGATTTCCTCACCGTCGATGATGATCTGCCCGCCGGTTGGCTGCTCAAGGAGATTGATGCAGCGCAAAAAGGTGCTCTTGCCTGAGCCGGATGGGCCGATGATGGAGACGATTTCGCCGTCCTTGATGGTTTCTGTGATGCCCTTGAGAACTTCCAAATCCCCAAAGGCTTTTCGCAAACCTTTGATTTCTATCATTATATAAGCCTCCTATTGCCTTGGTTATTTGCTTTCTGTGGCCAGCTTGCGCTCGTACCAGTTGATGATGCGGGTAAAGGTCAGCGTCAGCGCCAGATACACGAGCGCCACGGCCACGTAGGTTGGGAACGGTTCAAAATGCACCGAGGTGTAAATCTGCCCACGCTTCATAATTTCGGATAAGCCGATCGCTGCCAAAAGGGACGTGTCCTTGAGGAGCATGACAAACTCGTTGCCCAGCGGTGGGATGACGAGCTTGAAGGCCTGGGGCAGGATAACCATGCGCATGGCTTCTTTTTCGCTCATGCCCAGGGAGCGCGCCGCCTCCATCTGGCCCTTGTCGACGCCCTGGATCCCGGCGCGGAAAATTTCTGCCACGTAGGCGCCGCTGTTGAGAGAGAGCACGACGACCCCTGTCACGAGAATCGGGAAGCTAAACTTGCCATTAAAGAAAAGCTCGCCGATGACCGAGGCGACACCAAAATGGAATAAAAAGATCTCTACATAGAGCGGGGTGCCGCGCAGGGCTTCGATATAAACATTGGCAATGATTTTTAGGATGCGGTTTTTGCTGAGCTTCATCAGCGCCATCAAGAGACCAATGAGAATCCCGCAGCCAACGCCGCAAATCGTCAGCAAGAGCGTGGTCCCGGCGCCGGGAATGAGCTTTGGTAAGACGTCAAAAAAGGCTGAAACAAAATCGCCCATCTATCTTCCTCCTTTGTGGAATAAACGCAAAGAATGAGATGCAGCGACTGTGCATCTCATTCTTTATGGTTCTCGGTCAAAAATTATTTGTTGTCGCCCTGCATGATTTTGGCAACATCGTCCTTGGCGCTGCCATCGGTGACGGCTTCCGGTACGTCGAGGTTGTACTTCTTGCAGATTTCTTCGAAGGTGCCATCCTTGATGACATTGGCCAGACCAGCGTTGATTTTGTCAGCGAGTTCCTGATTGTCATCAGCCACAGCGATGCCGTAGTAGTCAGCGACGTATGGTTCGCCGGTGAGCTTGACCTCACCTTCGTGGTCAGCCATGTAGGCTTCGGCAACAGGAATGTCGATGATGATCGCATCGCAGCCGCCGTTCAAGAGATCCTGGATGCAGGTGTTGTAGTTGTCGAGGAGCTTGGCTTCGGCGATGGTGCCATCTTCCTGGAGGCTGGACGCTTCGTCAGCGCCGGTGGTGCCGATCTGCGCAGCGACGGTCTTGCCTTTGAGGTCGTCAGCGCCGGTGATGTCGCTATCTTCTGCAACCATGATGCCCAGAGACGCATCCATGTATGGGTCGGAGAAAATAACATTGGAGCGTTCAGGGGTGATGCTCATGCCGGCTGCAACGGCGTCAATCTGGCCGCTGGTCAGCGCACCGACGAGGGCGTCAAATTCCATGGATTTGAATTCGACGTCAAAGCCCTGGTCTTCGCCGATGGCCTTCATGAGGTCGAGGTCGAAGCCCTTCATGTTGCCTTCGTCGTCCTGGTATTCAAATGGTTCGAAGGTTGGGTTGGTCCCGACAACGACGGTGTTGGAGGATTCTCCAGTGGCGCTTGCGGCGGAGCTGTCGGCATTGTCGCTGCCGCTAGAGCCACAGCCAGCCAGCAGTAATGCGGACATGGCCGCTGTCAATAAAATGGCGGTGAGTTTTTTCTTTCTCATAATAATCTCTTCTCCCTTTCTAGTTGAGCATTTAGATTAAGTATAATTGCTTACGAATATTTTTGCAAGACTTTCTCGACGTTTTCCGTGCATTTTCGCGATTTTTCGCTGGTTTTTGCGGCGCGCCGTGCATAAAATCCTGCATACTATGAATAATCACGTCCCAGCCGCAAGCGTCAGGCTCAGAATTTCCTTCGCACCGGCACTGTGGAGCGTGCGCGCGCAGGAAAGCAGGGTGCTGCCCGTGGTCATGACGTCGTCGACGAGGAGCAGGCGCTGGCCGCTAATTTTTTCGCGCTGAGCGTCCGGCACTGAGAAGGCACCGGCGACATTTTGCTGGCGCTCGCTGCGCGAAAGCCCGACCTGGTGGCGCGTGTTGACGGTGCGCCGGAGGACAGTGTCGAGCACGGGGATCTGCCAGGCCTGGCCGAGGACGCGCGCCAAGAGCAGGCTCTGATTGTAGCCGCGCTCGCGCAAACGCGCCGGATGCAGCGGCACGGGAACGATGGCACTGACCGCAGGCGCGGGCATTTGCTCGACGACGGTAGCCACGCCCTCGACGCGCCAGGGCTCGTCATGAAATTTGAAGCGCAAAATCATTTCCCGCACGCTGTCGTCGTAGGGAAAGAGGGCCGTGTTGCCGAGAAAATAGCGCGGCCAATCACGGCAGACGTCGCAGACAGGCGCGCGCGTGCCAAAATGGCCACAGCGCTGGCACTGGCCCTCGCCATCAGCGTAACGCGCATAGCGCGCCAGACAGTCTGCGCAAATCGTCAATGCCTCGGCGCGTTCTTCGCAGAGAATGCACATGCTGGGATTGGGAAATAAAATTGATAAAAATTCTCGCCACATTTTTGCCCGCCTCCTTCTTTTCCTTTATTGTACGCTGACGAGCCGCCAACTGTCAGCCCTCATCTTGCAAGAAATTCCAATTAAGCGTATAATATTTCTATTCTATGGATTATCAACAAGGAGGATTCTCAATGCCTACATTGACAGAAAAAATCATCGCTGCGCATTTGACCGATGGAGAAATGGTCCCAGGCAACGAAATCGGTATTCGTATCGACCAGACCCTGACCCAGGACTCCACCGGCACCATGGCTTATTTGGAGCTTGAAGCCATGGGCATTGACCGTGTAAAAACGGAACGCTCTGTTGCCTACATCGACCACAACATGCTGCAAAGTGGCCCGGAAAACTTTGACGACCACCTTTTCATCCAAAGTGCTGCTGAAAACTTTGGCATTACCTATTCCCGTCCTGGCAACGGCATCTGCCACCAGGTCCATCTCGAAAACTTTGGCATTCCAGGCAAGACCCTCATCGGCTCCGACAGCCACACGCCAACCGGCGGCGGCCTGGGGATGCTCGCCATCGGCGCTGGCGGCGTGGACGTGGCCGCTGCCATGGCTGGCCGCAGCTACTACATCACCATGCCGGAGGTCATCGAGGTGCGCCTGACCGGCAAGCTGCGCACCGGCGTCTCTGCCAAGGACATCATCCTCTACGTGCTGCAGCAGGAAACCGTCAAGGGCGGCGTCAACAAGGTCTATGAATACACCGGCGACGGCGTCGCCACCCTCTCTGTGCCGGAACGTGCCACCATCACCAACATGGGCGCAGAGCTCGGCGCCACCTCCTCTGTCTTCCCTAGCGACGACCGCACCAAGGTCTACATGGAATCCATGAACCGCGGCGATCAGTGGCTGCCACTGGCTGCCGACGACGACGCCGTCTACAAAAAAACCGTGCATGTGGATCTCTCTAGCCTTGAACCAATGACCGCCTGCCCTCACAGCCCGGACAAGGTTGTCAGTGTCGCCTCCATCGAAGGCATGAAAATCAACCAGGTGGCCATCGGCAGCTGCACCAACTCCTCCTATCTGGATTTGGCACGCTGCGCCGCTGTACTCCGCGGGCAAAAGGTGGCTGAAAATGTCAGCCTCGTTATTTCTCCAGGGTCTCGCACCATTCTCAAGCAGATGGCATCCGACGGCATTCTCTCGGTCTTCCTCGAAGCAGGCGCGCGTATTCTCGAATGCGGCTGCGGGCCATGCATCGGCATGGGCCAGGCGCCAAACACCGACGGCGTCAGCCTGCGCACCTTCAACCGCAACTTCTTTGGCCGCAGCGGCACCAAGAGCGCGAGCGTCTACCTCGTCAGCCCGGAAACAGCAGCCGTCTCTGCGATCACCGGCGTGCTCACCAATCCTGCCGGCAACGCCCTCCTCAATGATGTGACCGTGCCAGAAACCTACGACCGCGACGACCATCTCTTCATCTTCCCTAGCGATGAAAAAATCGGCCACACGCCACTGGTCAAGGGGCCAAACATCAAGGGCGTGCCAATGGGCCATCCAGTGCCAGAAACCTTCACCGGCAAGGTCGCTGCCTATCTCGAAGACAACATCACCACCGACCACATCATGCCAAGTAACGCGTCCCTCCTGCCATACCGCTCCAACATTCCGCATCTGGCCAACTATTGCTTGACGCCATCGGATGCAGATTTTCCAAAGCGCTGCCAGGAAATGACCGACGCCGCCCCTGTCATTGTCGCCGGTGAAAACTACGGCCAGGGCTCTAGCCGTGAACATGCCGCACTGGCGCCTCTCTATCTCGGCGTCAAGGCCGTCATCGCCAAGAGCTTTGCCCGTATTCACAAGGCCAACCTCATCAACAATGCGATTTTGCCACTGACCTTCAAAAATCCTGCCGACTATGACGATTTCTCCATCGGCGATGTCCTCGTCTTTGACAATCTGCCAGCAGAGGTCAAGGCCCGCGCCGTCACCGTCAAAAACGAAACCACCGGCAAAACCTACGCGCTCGAGCTGGAACTCGGCGAACGCCAGGAACGCCTCCTCCTCGAAGGCGGCCTCCTGACCTCCATCAAAAACGAAAAATAAGCGCCTCTCTTTGACGCACGCAAAAATTCTCGCTGAGAGCTTCTCGGCGAGAATTTTTTTGCGCTAAATAGCCTGGTAGCCGCGGACATCTGTCTATATTTTGTGGTTGAATCTATGGCAATTTTTAGATAAGATGAAGTATACGACATTAACAGGGGGGTATTCTAATGGGAAGATGGCAAAGGGGATTGGCGCTGCTGCTCTGCGCCGTTCTTGCATGTGCGACGCTGAGCGGCTGTCAGCTGCCACAGCGCGGCGCCACAGACGAGGGCTCGACAAATGCCGAGGTCTCGGCGAGCGTCGAAAAAACATCCGAGCCACGGGAAATGCCCACCGTCGCCCTGATGCCGCTAGACAGCCGCCCTTGCAACACCCAGTATCCACAGCTCCTCGCCCAGGCTGCTGAAGCGACGCTGGTGATGCCTGATTCGGAAGATATGGATTCCTTTTTACAATCTGCCGATCAGGATGCGCTGTGGCGCTGGCTCGAGGAACAGTCTCAAACAGCCGATGATCTCGTGATTTTTACCAATAGCCTCTTTAGCGGTGGACTCATCGCCTCCCGCAGCGCCGACGGCTACGACACGGTGGATGAAGACCTCGACCATCTCCGCCAGATTTGCAACGAATTTCGCCAGCATTCCGACGGCACCATCACCATCGTGCAGGTGCTGCCACGGCTCCAGCCCAACCAATTTGACAGCACCCTCGCCCCTTACGGCAAGGCCCTCAAGGCCTACGGTCAAAGCTGGGACGAGGCCGACGCCGCAGGCCAAGAGGCGCCAAGCACTGCAGACGGCGTGCCCGATGAAATTCTCGCCGTCTACAAAAGCCTCCATGAGCGCAGCGCCAATCTCGCCCAAGAGCTCAACCTCATCGCTGCCGAAGGCCTCATTGACCAGCTGGTCATCAGCCAGGACGACGGCGACACCCTCTGCCCGGCCAACATCGCCTTCCGCGCCCTCAAAAAAGCACTGAGCGACAACACCACCCTGACCCACGGCGCCGACGAGCTCTCGATGCTCTTGGTCAGCGGCCTTCTCGCCCAGGACGAAAAGCCAACCCAGGTGCACGTCGTCTATTCCTCAGACAGCAGCCGCACCGACATCTATCCTTACGAGTCGGTCTCCCTCCAGGAAATGATCAAGCAGAAGCTCGCCCTCGGCGGCCTCGAGGAAGCCGACGCCGACGCCGACTACACCCTCTACGTCCACGCCAAAACCGACGACCTGCGCACGACCACCAACTTCATCGCCGCCTTCAACAGCTATCTCGGCATTGCCGACGTGGCCATGACCAATCAGCAGGACCCGGCGCTGGAGGAATGGCTCCTCAACTCAGAGTACTTTGACAACGTCGACGCCTACGCCGGTTGGAACACGGCTGGCAACAGCATCGGCACCGTCTGCTCGGTGATGCGCATCTCTAACCTCCTGGACAACCATTTTGACGAACTCACCAAGGAGCAAAAGGAAACGGCGGCACGCAATATTTTTGCCTTCCGCGCCGTGCGCTACGCCGAGGATTCCTGCTACATGGCCAATATTCGCCAGCCCCTGCAGGATGAGCTGCTGCAAAACCAGCTCATGAAATCCACCAGCGCCTTTGTGGACAACGACGCCTGGGCCCAGGGCAACCAGCTCCTGGCCGAAGCCTACGCACCGTACAACACCAAGCTCGCCGACGTCTTTAACGGCGACCACACCCTCTACCTCGGCGAGCATCAGCTGGATTGTAGCATCAGCAATTTTGCCAGCAGCATGCAATTCCCATGGGCCCGCGCCTTTGAGGTCTACGCCAACGTCTCCATGGACGTCACCGTCGACGAGGATGAATAGAAAAGAAAAAGCTTTGCGCCAGAATTTTTCCAGCGCAAAGCTTTTTGTTTGCAAATTTACGGACGTTTGCCTGTCTTGCGATAAAATTCCACGCCGTTTTTGATGACGATCTCGAGCGCGCCGACGTCGACGAGATAATCCACGTAGATGTGCACGTTGCGCTCGTAAAAAGCGACCTTACGCGGCTTGGACGAGAGCATTTTCATGAGGGTGCAGGCGGTGATGACGATTTCGCTGCGGGTCAGGCCGCAATCGATGCCATCGAGGATGCGCGTGGCACAGGCCTTGACGTCGCAGATGCACTCATCGGCCAGGGATTTGATATCTGTATAGACGCCCTTGTGAGCAGCGAGGTAGTAATCAAAATGCGTCTCGCGCAGCATTTCCATGGATGCGATGGAGCGCTGCACCGAGAAGAAATAGGGCAGCTTGGCATTGGAAATATTTTTGCCTGTGAGAATCGCATCGCCCAGATAGAGCACGTTATCTGGCGTGAGAATGGAAATATGGTCGGGCGTGTGGCCAGGCGTGTGCAGAATTTCAAAATGCGCCCCGCAAAAATCGATTGCATCCTCGCGTGGCATGATCATGCGGTCGGCCTCGACGAGCATCGTCGTCACATCGTCATCGGCCGCCGGCTGCTGAGGATGGAGCATGTAGAAATAATAGGCCTGGAGATTGAGGGGCGTCATGGCGATGCCTGCCTCCCCCGCCGAAAGGGCCACGGGAATGTCGTATTTCTGCTGAAAATAGCGGTGGTTGGCCGAATGGTCCACGTGAATGTGGGAGCCGAGAATCCCCACCGGGCGCAGGCCGTTTTTCGCCAGGGTCTGTTCAATGGCATCGCGCTGGGCGCGAAAACCCGTATCCAGGAGCACGCAGGTCGAGTCTGACGTTTTGTACAGGGGAATGTCCTGCCAATCCTCCAAATACCAGGTGTTGCCTGCCGCTTGTTTGAGCTTCATAAAATCCTTCCTTCACTGTCGTTTGTACACATGCTTGCGATTGGCGCGAATATAGGCAAAGGTCTTGACCTCGCCGTCGCGCGCCAGCATTTTGAGCCACGTCTCGAGGACGCGCGCCGTCTCTGGGTGCATGAAATTTTTGGCAAAGCCCGTCTCGAAATATTCCAGCGGCTTCTGATCGGTGTAGTTATCGCCCTGGTAGACCTTGCTGGCGGCGACGCGGTCGCAAAACATTTCGATCACGTAGCGGTCGGGCATTTTTACCGGCCCGGAGCGGCGGCTCGCAATCTGATAATCCACCCAATATTCAAAATGGTGCTTGTTGCGCCCCTTGTGGTGCATCCACGCCGCCGAATAGCCCTTGACCTCACGCTCGCGGACGTTGGGACTTTTGTAGCCGAGATAATAATGAGCGCCGGGAATAAATTCCTGCGGACTGTATTTTGACAAATCGTGCAAGAGCCCCTGCAAAGGAATCCCCGCCATCCGACAATGGCGGAACACCAGCTTGCGGTGCCGATGCACAACGAGAAAATGCTTGATCGGATGAAACAATCTACCAGCCTCCCTTGCAAAAATTTCTGCTGATAAAATCAGTTTACCCATTTCCCCGCCCGCTTTCAAGTGAAGAAGCGCCAACAAAAATGCCCCTAGTAACTGCCGCATCAACAGCCTTGTCAAGGGCATTCTAATTTACACTTCCTGCTGGGCGCTGAGAAAATCAAAGGCCCAATCCTGATCGACGACGAGGGTTTCTGCGCTGATATTTTCCAGCGCCTTTTTGTAGCGGCGTGCCACTTCCTGGTAGACGCCGCGGTCAAACTGCACCTCGGCCACCGCCTGATTGCCAGCCACAAAGACGAAATAGAGCGTGCCATCGGCGTGCTCGTCGAGGAAGACCGTCTCCACATTCTCGCCGCCGACGAGCATCAAGAGCTGACCGCGCATCTCGCCAAAGAGCAGAATCTTGTAAATTTCCACGACGCGATCGTCGAGCGCCGCGTCAAAAATCCGCACCTTCTCCACGAGATTGTCAGCACCCATGACCACGCGCCGTCTGTAGCCCGCCTCGCACGCCGTCTCCGCGCACTGGGCCTCGGCGCGCGCCGCATCCTCCTCGTCCTGACAATAATAGACGAGCACGCGATGCTTGACGTCATGATAGAGAAAGCTGTAATTCACAAACTGCTCGCTCCCGCAATGGGGACAGGTGAATTTGAAAATCTCGTAATTTTTCACCCGCGCCTTGAGATCCGCCGACACCATCGTGTTCACCACCGGATAAAAATCAAAGGCCCCCTCCTTCTTGCACGCCATACACTCAATCATCTGCTCTTGCGGTTCGTTCATACGCTTACTCCTTTCGTTTTCTGCCATCTCTAAAATCACAATAGGCTGCGTCCTCGGCTTCAACCACCGCCCACTCTCGCATCGGTGACAACTTTTGTTGTTTGCGCCTCGTCTATTGCATCAAAAAATATGGCACATAGGTCGAGTATGGGACGTCATAGGCATCTGGACCATCGCCATAGTGCTCCACATAATTTGTGAGATAAAGCATCTGATCTTGCTGAGTATACTGGGTTGCAGAAAACATTCTGCCCGTGTATTCGTTACTATACAATAATCCCCAGAAATTCCCATTCCAGATGGACGGCGTGCAGTAGAGCGTCGTCCCTTGCTGGGTAATGTTCTGCAAAAGCACCTGGGTTCTCGTGCCAGTTTTGTCCACTTGGATCACATTTTTTACGCCATTTCGCATCTGAGAAATAAATACCAGATGCACCTCGCTCTGGCCATTCACAGAAAACCAAGAGCCTGAGCCGTTACTTGAATACGGCACATAGTATTTTTCTGCAATCCAACGCAGCTCATACGGAATCGCTTCCGAAATGCTTGGCTTTCCCGCCACGGGACCACCGGTGTAAATGTCAACGCGTCCCAAATAGCCGTCCCACTCTACGCGGGCACCCAAGGCCTCCGAAAAACCGCGCACCGGCAGCATCGTCCGTCCCTGCATAATTTTTGGCGCAGCATCCATATAATAGCTGCCATCGTCGGTGTAGTATTTGTAGCTGTCAATAAAGAAATAATAGTACCGGCCATTTTTCTCAACCGTTGCGCAACGCTTCTGTTGATTCCACGACACATTGGCCCCCAGCGCCTCGGCAACCGCGCGCATTGGCAAATAGGTACGATTCGTCAAATAGTCAATATTCGCAGGAACATCCGTCGGCACATATTTGCCATCTACATGGGCAGTCACCAAATCGCTATAACCTTCAAAGGTGCCATACGCATGTGCAGGCACCGCTGACAGGCCAACAGCCAACACCGCCGCAATTAATAAAACACGCCATTTCTTCATGAAAATCATCTCCTTTTTTTCTTCGATAAATGTTTTCTCCAACTACTTAGAATTTTAATAGACCATTCCACGATATGCAAGCAGATATATCATAAAAATGGGGCGTCGATTCTCGCGCGCCCATTTTTCGTGAATCCTGCATTTTGCGAGTATCGAAAAAAACCGCAACGAATTTTTCTGGATTCGTTGCGGGTTTTTTTGTTCTCTCACGGCTGGCAATTTTCACAGGGGCTATAGCCTTGGGCCAGGAGGTCGTCGCGGCTGCCATTGTAGGTGATGGGGTTTTTCATGCGGCTGACGCTGGCGCAATTTGGCCAGTGGAATTTTTTGGTGTTGGCGTTGAGAATGTAGGTGGCAGTGGTAGCGGTGGCTGCGCCGATGTTGGCGCTGGCTTGCGCGCCGCTGGTGGTGTTGCCAGCGCCAGCTTGCGTGGTATCGGCGGCGGACTGGGCATCAGCGCTTCCTTGGCTGGCGTCGGCCTGATGCGATTGGCTGGCGTCGGCGGCGCTGTCACCGGTGAGGTAGTCGATAGTGATGCCGGGCTGGACGTTGTAGGCGTAGATGCAGTAGCAGATGCCTGCGCCGTCGTCTTCGACGGAGTAGCCTTCCATGAGGACGCCGCTGGCGAGACGATTGCTGCCTTCAAAAATCGGCGTGACACGATACATGACGTGGTTGCCGGTTTCCTTGACGTAGTCGGCGACCATGTTTTCAAAGGGCAGCATGCCTTCGATGTTGAGGTAGCGGGTGCCGGTGATGAGGTTGCGCTCGTTGGCGTTTTCGCCCGAGAGCTGGTAGCCAATGAGGTGACAGCGGTTGTAGAGGTATTTGCCGTCGACGTTGTCATATTTGACGGTGTGCCAGCCACTCGGCTTGACGCTGCCGATGCTGCCGCGCTCATCGGTAGGCATGAGGTCCTGTCCGACGCAAGCCTCGGCGACGCCGCAGCGGCCATAACCGTCGAGGGGCGCGTAGGCCTCGCTGGACTCGGTGGTGAGCTCATCGGGCGTAAAGAACGGCACGTTGTCATTGACGACGGCGTAGGGACTGCCGCTGTAGGCAGGCACCGTCTGCAGGTCAAAGGCGGCAGGCGTATCGCTCAAGGTATTGCTCTCAAATTGCTCGGGCGCGGCGGACGATTCCTTGGTCGCGCCATCGCTGGTGCTTTGCTGGGCGGGCTGGCTGTCGTTTGTCGATGTGTCGGCGTCGGTGCAGCCGACGAGGCCCGAAAGGGCGAGGGCGAGGGCCAGGAGGAGCGCCAGCGGCCGTTTGCGATAGGTTTTCATCGGTGGTACACCTCCCGGGTGATTTTTTCGTGGGAATGGCCGGCAAAATCGGCGCTTTCTACAAGCTGCCAGCCGTCAGCCAGCGCCAGGTCAAAGCGCAGATCCGCCGGATAGTGACGGTTCCAGCGGTAAATGCAGAGGATGTCGATTTTTTCTGCCAGGGGCGAGAGCGGCTGATCCTCGACAAAACAGCGGGCGTCGGCCGGTGCCTGGGAAAAATCGTCGACGGCGACGGTCTCCACGTCCCTGTCTTTGAACAGGGGCAGAGAATACGCCCGCAAATAAAGGGGCGCGCCGCCTGCGCGGGCGCAAATATCCTCGGTGACGACCATATCACTTGACTGGCGGCGATGGTTGAACGCCATGCCGTCGCGATCGTCGAGACAAACAATGATTTCCATGGGTTTCTCCTTTGTGTGCGCAAAATTTCTCGTCCATTATACCACGGCCAGCGAAAAATTTCCCGCGGGAAAAATTTAATATTGCGACTATTCCTCACTGCATTGACAATTGTGCGCCTGGCGCTGTACAATTTGTGTATCAAAGAGCAAGGGTGTTCCGAGAGACGGATACCGCTTGCTCTTTTTTTTGTTGCAAACCGTCTCAAAAGCAAAAACCTTATCAGGAGGAATTTCACAATGAGCAAATATACCAGAGATGACATCATGAGAATCGCCCGTGAGGAGGGCGTCGAATTTATCCGCATGCAGTTTACCGATATTTTTGGCCAGACCAAAAACGTCGCCATCACTGCCAGCCAGCTGGAAAAAGCCCTCAACAACCAAATCATGATCGACGGTAGCTCCATCGGCGGTTTCACACGCATTCACGAATCCGACCAGTACCTGCGCCCGGATCTGGACACCTTCGCCATCCTGCCTTGGCGTCCACAGCAGTCCAAGGTGGCGCGCTTCATCTGCGACGTCTACAATCCGGACGGCACGCCATTTGTCGGCGACCCTCGCCAGGTGCTCAAGCACATGCTCGACAAGGCCGCTGCCCTCGGCTACACCTTCAACGTTGGGCCGGAATGCGAATTCTTCCTTTTTGATACCGACGAAACCGGTCGCCCAACCACCCAGACCGGCGACGAGGCTGGATATTTTGACCTTGGGCCTCTCGACCACGGCGAAAGCATCCGTCGCGATGTTTGCATCGCCCTCGAGGAGCTCGGCTTTGAAATTGAAGCCTCCCACCACGAGGTCGCTGCCGGTCAGCACGAAATCGATTTCAAATACGCCGACGCGCTGACAGCCGCTGACAATATTATGACCTTCAAGCAGGCTGTCAAAACCATCGCCCAGCGCAACGGGCTGCATGCGACCTTTATGCCAAAGCCAATTTTCGGCATGAACGGCTCTGGGATGCACACCAATATGTCCCTCTTCAAGGATGGCAAGAATGTCTTCTTTGACGAAAACGGCGAGCGCAAGCTCTCCAAGGAAGCCTACAGCTTCATCGCTGGGCTTCTCCATCACGCCAAGGCCATGACCGCCGTCACCAATCCGCTGGTCAATTCCTACAAGCGTCTGGTGCCTGGCTACGAAGCGCCAGTCTATCTCGCCTGGTCCGCTTCCAACCGCTCGGCGCTGATCCGTATCCCAGCTGCACGCGGCCAGAGCACCCGTGTTGAGCTGCGTTGCCCAGACCCATCCTGCAACCCATATCTCGCCTTCGCCGTTTGCCTAGCCGCTGGCTTGGACGGCATCGAAAAGGGCATGGTCCCACCGGCAGAAATCACCGAAGACATTTTCTCGATGGATCAGACCACGCGCGACGCCCACGGCATCGACAACCTGCCGGGAACGCTCCTTGAAGCGGTGCACCTCATGCAGCAGGATCCACTCATCAAGGAAGCCCTCGGCGACCACGCTTACGACAGCTTCATCACCGGCAAATCTGCCGAATGGGATGAATACCGCACCCAGGTAACCAGCTGGGAAATCAACAAATACATGGTCATGTATTAATCAAACCTTTTTGGCAAGGAGGCCAGGACAATGATACGCACGATTCTCGCATTAGGCAGCGGCAAGACGGCACAGACTGTCGCCAACGCCCTCACCAGCCGTGGCATAGAGATTCGCTATCATTGTCAAAGCGGCGCCGAAATCATCCGAGCCGTCAACAAAATGGGCGGCGGCATCATCCTCTGCAGCTTTCGCTTAAAGGATATGACCGCCGACCAATTGGCGGACACCCTCGGCAGCCAGGCGCGGATTCTCGTGCTCGACAAGGGCACAGAGCTAGACCTTTGCCAAAACGGCGATATTTTCAAAATGGCGTCGCCCCTTCGCCTAAGCGAGCTCATGGGTGCCGTCACCATGCTATTGCAAATGGACGCCATGCTTGCAGCCCAGACGGTGCCCAAGCGTGACCACCAGGCCGATGCGCTGATCACGCGCGCCAAGGATTTGCTGGCCGCAAAAAAAGGCATGAGCGAGCCCCAGGCCCACCGCTATTTGCAGCACGAGAGCATGAACCACGGCGTGTCCATGCCGGAAACCGCCCAGAAAATCATCGCCAGCCTCAGTTAAGAAAGGAGCCCACCATGCGCCAAGACAATCCTATAGCCCCGCCGCTGTATTGCCCACAGCTCGAACACGATGCCTGTGGCGTTGGAGCGGTTGTCGATTTGACAGGCAAGCAAACCCACGAGACAATCTCTGATGCCCTCAGTATTGTGGAAAAGCTTAGGCATCGCGCGGGACGCGACGCGAATGGTGAAACCGGAGACGGTGTTGGGATTTTGTTGCAAATCCCACACCGTCTTTTTTCATCCCTCGCTGCAGATCTCGACATCTCTCTCGGCGGCCCACGCCAGTATGCCGTCGGCATGTTTTTCTTCCCAGCCGACCGACTGACGCGACTGCGCCACCGTCGCCTTTTTGAAGTCATCCTCGAAAAATACGAGCTCGAGCTGCTTTTTTGGCGCGCCGTGCCGACCCATCCGGAAATTTTGAGCGCTGCCGCCCGCGACTGTATGCCGGCGATCAGCCAATGCGTCATCAAGCGCCCGCCAGACATTGGCAAGGACGTGGATTTTGATCGTCTGCTCTACATTGTGCGCCGCGAGTTCGAGCAATCCGTCGAGGACACCTACGTCGCCTCCCTCTCCTGTCGCACGATTGTCTACAAGGGCATGTTCCTCGTCGAGCAGCTGCGCGCCTTCTACGCCGACCTCGCCGACGAACGCGCAGAATCGGCGCTGGCGATGGTTCACTCGCGCTTTTCGACCAACACCCAGCCAAGCTGGGAGCGCGCCCATCCGAACCGCCTGCTTTTGCACAACGGCGAAATCAACACCATTCGCGGCAACATCGACCGCATGCTGGCGCGCGAGGAAACCATGCACTCGGAAATTTTTGCCGACAACCTCGAGCAGGTGCTGCCCGTCATCAACAGCGCCGGTTCCGACTCGGCAATGCTCGACAATGTCTTAGAATTCCTCATGTTTGCAGGCATCGAGCTGCCACGCGCCGTGATGATCACCGTGCCTGAGCCATGGCAACGGCGCCGCGATATGAGCCGCGCCCGCCGCGACATGTACCATTATTATGCAACGATGATGGAGCCCTGGGACGGGCCTGCCGCCCTGCTTTTTTCCGACGGCGACCAAGTTGGCGCAGCGCTGGACCGCAACGGTCTGCGCCCGCTGCGCTACTACCAGACAGAGGATCGCCTGATCATCGCCTCAGAGGTTGGCGTCCTCGACATTGCGCCAGAGACGGTGCTCAAAAAATCCCGCATCCGTCCCGGCAAAATGCTCCTGGCCGATGTGCGTGACGGCACGATTCGCGAGGACAGCGTCATCAAGGACGCCTACGCCGCTGCCAATCCTTACGGCGAATGGCTCGATCGCGGCCTTGTCACCCTCCAGGATCTGCCAACGGTCAAGCGCCGCGTCGATCCCTACGATCAGGAAATGCGCGACCGCCTCTACAAGGCCTTCGGCTACACCTACGAGGACATTCACACCACCATCCTACCAATGGCCAAGTCCGGCGTCGAGCCGACGGTGTCGATGGGGCTCGATATTCCCCTGCCGGTCCTTTCTGAGGCGCCACAGCCCTTGTTCAATTATTTTCGCCAGATGTTTGCCCAGGTCACCAATCCGCCGATTGACGCCATCCGCGAGGAAATCGTCATCGACACGACCATGTATGTGGGCACCGACGGCAATTTGCTCCAGGACAGCGCCGACAACTGCCGCATGCTCCAGCTCGAGGGGCCACTGCTCACGAGCATGGCGCTGCAAAAAATCAAGAGCCTGGACATGCCGGGGCTCAAGAGCGCCGAAATTTCCCTGCTCTATTATTGCAACGCATCGCTGGAGCACGCCCTCGACCAGCTCTTTGTAAGCTGCGACAAGGCCTACCACAAGGGCGCGAACATCATCATTCTCTCAGACCGTGGCGTCGACGAGAACCACATGGCGATTCCGTCGCTCTTGGCAGTGTCGGCGCTGCAGCATTATCTCGTGCGCACCCGCAAGAGCACGGCCATCTCGATCATCCTCGAAAGCGCCGAGCCGCGCACGGTGCATCATTGCGCCACCCTCCTGGGCTACGGCGCGACGGCCATCCATCCGTACCTGGCCCACGAATGCATCGCCGAGCTCGCCGAAAAGGGGCTTTTGACCAACGACTATTACGACGCTGTCGCCTCTTATAATGAAGCCATTGAAAATGGCGTCGTCGAAATCGCCGCCAAGATGGGCATCTCGACCCTGCAATCCTACCTCGGCGCCCAGATTTTTGAGGCGGTGGGCATTGCCCAGGACGTCATCGACCGCTACTTCACCAACACCATCAGCCGCATCGGCGGCATCGGCCTGGCAGAAATTGCCGCCACCGCCGAATGGTACCACGACCGCGGCTTTGATCCCGTGGGGCTGGCCGTCGACCCAACCATCGAGAGCAAGGGCTCCCACTGCGCCCGCAGCGGCGCCCACACCGAGGACCATCTCTGGGATGCCGAGACCATCCGCACCCTGCAGCGCGCTGTGCGCGAGGATTCCTACGACCTCTTCAAGGAATACGCCGTCCTCTCGGACCACATGAAGGCGCCCCACACCCTGCGCAGGCTCCTCGATTTTGACCTCTCCGGCGTCACGCCGGTGCCGCTGGAGGAGGTCGAGCCCGAGGAGGACATCGTCAAGCGCTTCAAGACAGGCGCCATGAGCCTCGGCTCGATTTCGCCAGAGGCCCACGCCTGTCTGGCCATCGCCATGAATCGCCTCGGTGGCAAATCCAACTCCGGCGAGGGCGGCGAGCTGCCTGAGCGTCTGCACAGCGAGGCCAATTCTGCCATCAAGCAGGTGGCGTCCGGCCGCTTCGGCGTCACCAGCGCCTACCTCGTCAGCGCCAAGGAGATTCAGATCAAGCTCGCCCAGGGTGCCAAGCCCGGCGAAGGCGGCCATCTGCCTGGCAAGAAGGTCTGGCCACACATTGCCAGGACGCGATTTGCGACGCCGGGCGTGTCACTGATTTCGCCACCGCCTCACCACGACATTTACTCCATCGAGGATTTGGCGCAGCTCATCTACGATCTCAAAAACGCCAACACCGACGCTGCCATTTCTGTCAAGCTCGCCAGCGAGGCGGGCGTCGGCACCATCGCCGCTGGCGTCGCCAAGGCGGGCGCAGAAATCGTCCTCATCTCCGGCGCCGATGGCGGCACCGGCGCCGCGCCACAGAATTCCGTCTACAATGCTGGATTGCCGTGGGAGCTCGGCCTCGCCGAGGCGCACCAGACCCTCCTTGCGAGCAATTTGCGCCACTGCGTGCGTCTGGAAACCGACGGCAAGCTCATGAACGGCACCGACGTTGCCTTCGCCTGCATCCTCGGGGCTGAGGAATTTGGCTTTGCGACGGCGCCGCTCATCGCCCTCGGCTGCAAAATGATGCGCCTGTGCAATAAGGACAACTGCCCGATGGGCATCGCCACCCAGGACCCAGAGCTGCGCAAGCATTTCGCAGGCAAGCCCGAATACGTCGAGCGGCTGATGCGCTTCATCGCCCGCCAGCTGCGTGAGCAAATGGCGACGCTTGGCGTGCGCTGTGTCGACGAGCTCGTGGGCCGCGTTGATTTGTTGAAAACGCGCTCGCTGCCCGGTCGCGCCGAAAAGGTCGACGTGCGCAGCCTCCTGGCAGACGCCGACGGCCCTTGCTGCTTTGATCCCGGCGCGACCTTCTCCTTTGAGCTTGAGGACACCATCGACGAGCAAGTCCTTCTGCCGAGCCTGGACGGCGCGCCACTGCCTGAGGCCATCCCCCTCAGCTGCACCGACCGCGCCTTTGGTACCCGCTTTGGCTCAGCGCTCACCCGCCGCTATGGCGACGCCCTCGCCGACGACGCCTACACGATCCAGTGCACAGGCAGCGCTGGGCAATCCTTCGGCGCCTTCATTCCCAAGGGGTTGACTCTGCGCCTGGAGGGCGACAGCAACGACTACCTCGGCAAGGGCCTTTCCGGCGGTAAGCTCATCATCTATCCGAGCCGCCGCGCCAAAACCGCCGCCGAAGAGCAGATCATCATCGGCAACGTCGCCCTCTATGGCGCGACCTCCGGCGAGGCGTTCATCAACGGCATCGCCGGCGAGCGCTTCTGTGTGCGCAATTCCGGCGCGACGGCCGTTGTCGAAGGCGTCGGTGCCCACGGCTGTGAATACATGACCGGCGGGCGCGTCCTCGTTCTCGGGCCGACGGGCCGCAACTTTGCCGCAGGCATGAGCGGCGGCGTGGTCTACCTCCTCGATAGCAACCACGACCTCTACCTGCGCGTCAACAAGGCCCTCATCGACCTCTCGCCTGTGACCGAGAGCCACGACATTGCCGACATTCGCGAGCTCCTCGAGGCCCACGCCAGCGCCACCGGCTCGCCAAAAGCGCGCCGCATTCTCGCCGCCTTTGAGGATTATCTGCCGCTGTTCAAAAAAATCGTGCCCCGCGACAACCAGCTCATGGCCGAAGACATTGCCCGCCTCGAGGCGCGCGGCATGACCCGCGACGAGGCCGAGCTCACGGCCTTTTTAGAAAGGAGGGCCCAATCATGAAGGACCAAGCTTATGCCAGCTGCCATGCCCAGGCGAGTCGCTGCTACGGCTGCGGCGTGCCCTTTTGCCAGACAGGCAGCGAAAGTGACGGCAAGCCCTTCGGCTGCCCGCTGAAAAACCTCATCCCCGAATGGAACGCCATGCTCGCCGGGGGCAACGTCGAGGAAGCGGTGCGCCGCCTCCTCAAGACCAACTGCTTTCCTGAGATCACCGGCCGCGTCTGCCCCGCCTTTTGCCAACAGGTCTGCATCCATCGCGAGACCGACAAAAAGCCTGTGCAAAATCGCGCCACCGAGCTTTTTCTCGCTGAGTACGCCTTCGCCAACGGCATGATCACCGCCGAGCGCCCAGCGCTGCGCTCTGGTAACGCCCTGGCCATCATTGGCAGCGGGCCGATGGGGCTGGCGGCTGCTCACTATCTCAGCGCCCGCGGCCACGACGTCACCGTCTATGAAAAGGAGGCCGCGCCCGGCGGTGGGCTGCTGACAAAAATCTCCCGCAAGAAATTGCCCGAGAGCGTCATCAACAGGCGCCTCTCGCTCCTAGAAGCCCAGGGCGTGCAATTTATCACCAACGAAACCGTCGATGCCGAGGCCTTGCAAGGACGCTATGACCTCGTCGTCGATTGTGCAGCAGAGAAGGCCAATCCCTTCATCGCCTCTGCCCTTGCCGCTGGCAAGCAGGCAGCCGTCGATGCGGAATGCGCCCTCCTCGGCTACACCAATCTGCTTTAACCAAAAATACCAAAACGGCAAGGGTGTCGTTTACGAGAACGAAAAGGGGTTATTCTCATGACTATTGACACTATCGTAAACGAAATGACCGGATTTTGGACCTTTCTCTGTCTCATGCTCGTGTTCTTCATGCAGTGCGGCTTCACCATGGTCGAAGCCGGGCTGACGCGTGCCAAGAACGCCGGCAACATCATTATGAAAAACATGATGGATTTCTGCATCGGCACCATCGCCTTTATGGCGCTGGGCTTTGGTCTCATTTGCGGGCCAAGCGTCAATGGGCTCTTTGGCGGCTACGAATTTGTTTTCTCGGACTTCCAGTCCTTTGACTGGTCCGCCTTCTTTTTCAACCTCGTTTTCTGCGCCACGGCGGCGACCATCGTCTCCGGTGCGATGGCCGAGCGCACGAAATTTTCCGCTTACTGCGCCTACAGCTTTATCATCAGCCTCCTCATCTATCCCGTGGAGGCCCACTGGATTTGGAACGCTGGCGGCTGGCTCTACAACCTCGGCTTTGTCGATTTTGCGGGCTCAACGGCGGTGCACATGACCGGCGGCGTGGCTGCCCTCATCGGCGCTGCCATCCTCGGGCCCCGCATCGGCAAGTACAAAAAGCTTGACGACGGCAGCGTCCGCGTCAGCGCCATTCCCGGCCACTCGATGACCTTGGCGGCGCTGGGCGTTTTCATTCTCTGGTTCGCCTGGTACGGCTTCAACGGCGCCGCTGCCAAAACCACCAGCGATGCTGCACAGATTCTCGTCACAACGACGATTTCTGCGGCCATCGCCACCACCACGACCATGTTTTTCACCTGGAAGAAAAACGGCGCGCCTGACGTCTCCATGACCCTCAACGGTTCCCTCGCCGGCCTCGTCGGCATCACCGCCGGCTGTGCCAACGTCGACGCCCTTGGCGCGACGGTCATTGGCTTTATCTGCGGCCTGGTCGTCGTCCTCGCTGTCGAGGGCATCGACCAGCGCCTTCACATCGACGACCCTGTCGGCGCCGTCGCCGTCCACGGCTGCTGCGGCGCCATTGGCACGCTGCTTGTGGGCGTCTTTGACTACAACAACGGCCTCCTCTACGGCGGCGGCGTGCATCTCTTGCTCATCCAGATCCTCGGCGTCTGCAGCGTCATCTGCTGGGTTGCCGTGACGATGACCGTCGTCTACAAGGTCATCGATGCCACCATCGGCCTGCGCGTCAGTCGCGATGAAGAAATCGAAGGCCTCGACGCTTGTGAGCACAACCTCGCCAGCAGCTACGCCGACTTCATGTTCACGAGCTATCCGCTCGCCGCAGGTGACGACAGCACCGCCACCATCCCAACGCCGGAGGCCGCTGTGCCCGTGGCCATCAAGCAGGGGCCACAGACCATCGTCACCGATGCCGACGGCCACGTCTACACCAAGGTACAGATCATCACCAACGAAAACCGCTTCGACGATCTCAAGAAGGCCCTCGGCCAGATTGGCGTCGCCGGTATGACCGTGACCCACGTCCTCGGCTGCGGCACCCAGAAGGGCAAGGGCCGCACCTATCGCGGCGTCGAGATTGACTACGACCTGATGCCAAAAATCCAGATCGACATCGTCGTCTCCAAGGTCCCTGTCGACGCCGTCATCGACGCCGCCCGCCACGCCCTCTACACCGGCAAAATTGGCGATGGCAAAATCTTCGTCTACAACGTCGGCGACGTCGTCCGCATCCGCACCGGCGAAACCGGCTACGACGCCCTGCAGATTCAGGATTAAGCGTACAAACAAAATTTCTCACACAAAAATGACCGCCTCATTGCGAGACGGTCACAGCTTGTCGAAAAAGGTCATCGAAAGATGGCCTTTTTCTCATATATAGAGGAT
>JAUNGU010000006.1 GCA_030524315.1 Peptococcaceae bacterium | reverse complement strand
GAAGACTGATTCCGATAGGTATGAAGGCGATTGCCCTTTCATAAAAGCGGAAGATGCCATTTCATCCGTCTATGATAGAAGCCTTTGTCCACAGGGATGAAGGCTTTTTTGTATTTTTGCAAAAATATTGGAAAAGGAGGCTGTGGTCTGTGACAAAGCATGAATTTGTGATTGATTATATCGAAAAGCTGAACGTTGGCGAAAAGGTGTCGGTCAGACAATTGGCGCGGGAAATGAACATCAGCGAGGGTACGGTTTATAGAGCGATCAAGGAAGCAGAGAGTCAGGGCCTCGTTTCTTCCATTCCAAAGGTGGGGACGATTCGCATTGAGCAGGTCAAGGAGCGCTCCATCGACACCCTGAGCTACCAAGAGCTGGCCAATATTGTCGAGGGCAGACTCTGGCACGGCGAGGCCCAGAGCGACGTTGCGCCAAAGGCCTTCTTTGTGGCCAGCAGCATGAATCGCCTCAAGGAAAAAAAGCTGCGCGCCCAGACCATGATCATCGGCGAATACAACGACGAGATGCTCCAGTATGCGTACCACCAGGGGCTCTCGGTGATGCTCACCGGCGGCAGCGCAATGATGGTGCAAAACAAGCTCGAGCGTCTGCCAAAGGACATGGTCATCATCGCCACGCCCTACGAAATTTTTGACGCCATCATCGCCATCAACCAGGCCATTGTCGAGCATGTGCAGCGGCGCGAGCTGGTGACCATCGCCGATATTATGACCACCGATCCCTACGTGCTCCATCCCTATGACACAGTCGAGGATTGGCGGGAGCTCAGCGACCAGACGGGCCATCGCGGCTTTCCGGTCGTTGATCCCGAGGGCCATCTCAAGGGCCTCGTCACTGCCTACGACATGGCGGGCGCCTCGCCTGCGGCATGCATGGACGAGGTCATGTCGCCCAATCCGGTGGTTGTGCACACCGATACCCTGGTGAGCTATCTGGGACGCTTACTCGTCCTCGAAAAGGTCGAGCTCGTGCCGGTGGTTGATAGCGAGGGCTTGCTCGTGGGTGTCGTCAGCTTCAAGGATTTCATCGAAACCCAGCAGACCATGCAGAAGCAGCCCCATCTCGGCGACACCTCGGACAATATTTGCATGAGCGGCTTTTCGGTGGTGGCGCGGGAGCCAGACGTGATTCTCTCGGGACGCGTCATTGATTACATGCTCGATGAATACGGCAAGCTGAGCATCGGCACCTGCAATATTTTTAGCGCTAATGCGGCGGTCATCGCTCTTCAGGTGACGAAGAATCTTCTGGGCCAGGCCTATCAAATCAATACCCGCATTTATAGAGAAATTGGCGTGGACGAGGAGCTCTATCTTTTGCCGGTGCTCTCGGAATTTAAGGGCCAGCATCACGCGACGGTGCGCATCGAATCGGTGGATGGCGACTTGATCGCCGACAGCGAGGTCGATTTGCTCTTGCGCACCACTTGATAAGGAGACAGCCATGAAGCCATTTGTGCATTTACATAATCACACGGCCTACAGCCTCTTGGATGGGGCCGGTCGTATTTCGGATGAGGTCAAGCGCGCCGTCGAGCTGGAAATGCCGGCGCTGGCCCTGACCGACCACGGTGTCATGTACGGCGCTGTAGAATTTTACCGCGCCTGCAAGGCAGCGGGCATCAAGCCGATCATTGGCTGCGAGGTCTATGTGGCGCCGCGTACCCGCTTTGACAAGGAATCCAAGGTGGACGCCTCGCCCTATCATCTGATTCTCCTGGTCAAAAACGAGACCGGCTATCGCAATATTTGCAAGCTCGTGAGCATGGCCTCCATCGAGGGCTTTTACTACCATCCGCGCGTCGACCGCGAGATCCTCGCGGCGCACCACGAGGGGCTCATTGCCATGAGCGCCTGTCTCGGCGGCGAGGTGCCGCGTCGCCTCATGCAGGACGACATGGAGGGCGCTCGAGCAGCGGCCCAGTGGTACAAGGACCTTTTCGGCGAGGATTATTATTTTGAGCTCCAGTACCACGGCATCCCTGAGCAGGTCAAGGTCAACGCCGGTCTGCGTCAGCTGAGCCGGGAAATGGGCGTCAAGCTCGTGGCCACCAATGACAACCACTATGTCTACGCCGAGGATGCAGCGGTGCAGGATGTGATGCTCTGCATCCAGACAGGGACGACCCTGGACGCGGAAAATCGCATGCGTTTTTCCGGCAAGGAATATTATTTCAAAAGCTATGATGAGATGCTGCGGATGCTGCCGGAGGACCGCGAGGCGCTGGATGAAACCGTGCGCGTCGCCGAAAAATGCGACTTTGATTTCACCCTCGGCCACAACTATATGCCGAATTTCGAGACGCCTCCCGGCGAGGACGACAAGGCCTATTTGCGCCGTCTCTGCGAAGAGGGCATTGCAAGTCGCTATGGCCAGAGGAATGCGGCGATCGACGAGCGCCTGGATTATGAGCTCGGCATCATCGACCACATGGGCTACAACACCTACTTTCTCATTGTCTGGGATTTCGTCAACTATGCCAAGAGCCACGATATTTTTGTCGGCCCGGGCCGTGGCTCAGCGGCGGGGAGCATCGTCAGCTATCTCTTGGGCATCACCGACATTGACCCTCTCAAATATCAGCTCCTCTTTGAGCGATTTCTCAATCCTGAGCGCGTGAGTATGCCGGATATCGACATCGACTTTTGCTACGAGCGCCGTGGCGAGGTCATTGATTACGTGGCGCGCAAATACGGCGCCGACCACGTCACTCAGATCATCACCTTTGGTAGCATGCTGGCCAAGGGCGCGGTGCGCGACGTCGGTCGCGTTATGAATGTGCCCCTGTCCCTGGTTGGCAAGGTCTGCAAGCTCATTCCCAACGAGCTTGGTATGACCATCGACAAGGCCATCAGCGCCTCGGATGAGTTGCGCGCCCTCATGGACGAGGACGAAGAAATCGCCCGCATGATCCACATGGCCAAAAAGCTCGAGGGTCTGCCACGCAACGCAGGCACCCACGCCGCAGGCGTCGTCATTTCTGCGGATCCGGTGGACCACTATCTGCCTCTGCAAAAAACCAAGGACGACGTCATCATCACCCAATATCCCAAGGACGACGTCGAGGCCATCGGCCTTCTCAAAATGGACTTTCTGGGATTACGCACACTGACAGTGGTGAATAAGACGGTTGCATCTATTAAAAAACGTTACGGCGTGGACATCGCCTTAGATAAGATTCCCGAGGACGACGCCGAAACCTATCAGATGCTCTCTGATGGTGAGTCTATTGGCGTTTTTCAGCTCGAAGGTAGCGGTCTGCGCGCGATCCTCAAGGAGCTCCAGCCAAACAACCTCGAGGACATCATCGCGCTGGTCGCCCTCTACCGGCCGGGGCCACTGGGCAGCGGCATGGTCGAGGATTTCATCGCTCGCAAGCACGGCGAGCAGGAAATTTCCTACCTTGATCCCAAGCTCGAAACCATTCTCGACACCACCTACGGCGTCATTCTCTACCAGGAGCAGGTCATGCAGATCGCTTCGCGCCTGTCAGGCTTCACCCTCGGCGAGGCCGACATGCTGCGCCGCGCCATGGGCAAGAAAAAGCCCGAGATCATCGCCGGGTACAAGACCCAGTTCATCGACGGCGCCGAAAAAAATGGCACGCCACGGGCGGTGGCTCAGAAAATCTTCGAGCTCATCGAATATTTCGCCGGCTACGGCTTCAACAAGAGTCACAGCGCCGCCTATGGCCTCCTGGCCTATCAGACGGCCTGGCTCAAATGCCATTACGCCAAGGAATTCATGGCCGAGACCCTCAACTCATTCATCGACCGCATCGAGAAGGTCACCTTCTACATCGAGGAGTGCCGCCATCTCGGCATTCCTGTGCTGCCGCCGGATATTAATGCCAGCGGCGCCAATTTCACCGCCACCGACGAGGGCATCCGCTTTGGCATGTGCGCCATCAAAAGCGTCGGCCAGCATCCGGTGGAGCTCATTTGCCAGGCGCGCGAGGAGGCAACGTTTGTCTCCTTCCAGGATTTTTGCACCCGCGTCGAGCTCGGCGGCACAATGAACAAGCGCGTCATCGAAAATCTTATCAAATGTGGGGCCTTCGATTCCCTGGGCCAGGGGACGCGAGCGCTCTTGTCGGTGCTCGACGATTGCTTCGCCCAGGGTCAGCAGATTCAAAAAATGCGCAATTCCAATCAAATGTCCCTCTTCGATTTTGTCGAGTCGCCATCTGCCAACGAGGTCACCGTCGAAATTCCCGAGGTCGAGGAATTTGCCAAGGCAGAGCGTCTGCGTCTGGAAAAGGAGCTCCTGGGGATTTACGTCAGCGGCCATCCCCTGGAGGAATATGTCGAGCAAATGAAGCAGATCGCGTCCTGTCGCATTGAGGAAATCGGCGAGACTATGGACAACGCCAACCTGACCCTCTGCGGGCTTTTGACCAACATTCGCATGCAGACGACGAAGAAGGGCGAGCTCATGGCCTACGGCCTCCTCAGCGATTTGCAGGGCGATATCGACCTCTTGATTTTCCCGCGCACGCTGCCAAAGGTGCGCGATCAGCTCGAGGAAAACAAGGCCTGCATCGTCACCGGCCGCGTCAACATTCAGGACGAGGACAAGAAAATCTTTGTCGAAACCATCGCGCCTCTCAAAATGGGCAACGTCGATCCTGCCAAGGCACCGGTGCGTGCCTTTGTGAAAATTTCGCCGGGGCTACCGTATCATGACGAGGACGTGTTGCAGCTGCTTTCCCAGGAAGCGCGTGGGGAGGTGCCGGTCTTTCTGTTTTA
The DNA here is from genome assembly GCA_030524315.1 of Peptococcaceae bacterium. GTDB lineage: Bacteria > Bacillota > Peptococcia > Peptococcales > Peptococcaceae > UMGS1590. The sequence goes on along the minus strand of JAUNGU010000006.1, from coordinate 46,879 downwards.
TACCGAGGACAGCCGCGTCATCGTCCTCAAGGAGACCTACTGGGTCAACGACGATCCCGGGCTCTGGGCGCGCATGCGCGAGCGCTTTGGGCCAGAAAATGTCAACATCAAAAAACAAGCAGAATAATTGCAAGGAGACACGCGAAAAAAGCCTCGTGACCGAGGGCCACGAGGCTTTTTTGTGAAGCGTGATGCGAAAGGAGAAGACGATGAGAATCGCCGTTTATACAGGAACATTCGATCCAATCACCAACGGGCACATGTCGATTATCGAGCGTGCCGTTGGCTTGTTTGATAAATTGTACATTGCCGTTGCCGAGGAAACCTACAAGCACACCATGTTCACCGTCGATGAGCGGGTGGAGCTCGTGCGCAAAAGCACCAGCCATTTTGACAACGTCGAGGCGGAAAAATTCAGTGGCCTGACGGTGGATTATGCCAAGGAGCGTGGCGCTGTGGCCATTGTCCGCGGCCTGCGCGTGATCTCCGATTTTGAATACGAAATGCAGATGGCGTCCTTCAACCGCCACCTCAATCCCGAGGTGGAGACGGTGTTCTTCACCGCCGACGGCGAATTTTCGATGGTCAGCTCGAGCATGATCCGCAATATTGCCAGCCTCCACGGCGACATCAGCGATTTTGTGCCGCTGGCTGTCAACGAGGCACTAAAATCGCGCTGCTAAGCGCGGGGACGTGCCATGGCGAGGAGCTCAGAGAGATGGTCGATCATGTAGGTCGGCTGGCTGTCGAGAAGGCTCTGGAGATTGACGGCGGTGAAGCGCACGCCGCAGGTGTCGACGTGGGCGTTACGGCCGCAGAGAATGTCGTAGGGGCTGTCGCCAATCATCAGGCAGTCCTCAGGGCGGGCGTCAAGGAGCTGTAGCGCGCAGTTGACAGGCGCAGGATCCGGCTTGTGGGCGGTGGTTTTTTCCGGGCCCACGAGGAGGTCCACATAGTCGGTGATGCCGATGTGATCCATTTGCGCGCGGGCGTTGACCTCCATTTTTGAGGTGACGATGGCGTTGATGCAGCCCTTGTCGTGGAGGGCGCGCAGGGTTTCGACGGCACCGTCCATGGCGTGCATCATGCTCAGGCCCAGCGCATCCGAATGGCGACGATAGACGCGAATGAGTTCGTCGGCTTGCTCTGGCGCCAGGCCGCGAATGGCTTCCCGCAAAGGAATGCCAAAGGTGGCGGTGACTTTTTCCAACGGCAGCGGGCTACCGCAGACGTCCTTGAAGGCTTCCTGGAAGCAATGGATGACATGGTCGTTGCTGTCCAAGAGGGTGCCGTCAAAATCAAAGAGAAAAATAGGATATTGCTTCATCAATCAAACCTCCAATAATGAATAGGGGTGACAATATGGCTCGGCTATCAGATCCAATCAAATCTGTGAAGGGCATCGGCCCGAAAAAACAACAGCTTTTCGCTGGTTTAGGCATCCACACCTTGCGCGATGCCTTATTTTTCTATCCGTTTCGTTACGACGACTGGAGCACCCTCCTGCCGGTGGCGGCCCTCATGGACAAGGAGACAGCCGTTTTTGTCGGCAGCGTCAGTCAGGTCGAGGTGACCAACACCAGTCGTCGCAATTTCAAGGTGGTCAAGGCGCTCCTCAGTGGCGAGCAGGGCGACGTGGTGGCGGTGTGGTTCAACCGCTATCAAATCGAAAAATATCTGCGCCCGAATACGCGCGTCCTCGTCTATGGCCGCGTGCGCAATGACTATCACGTAGAAATTCAGGTGCAGAGCCACCAGTTCATTCGCAATCAGCGCGAGTTGGATCGGCTCTTAACCCTACATCCCGTGTATAGTTTAACAGATGGCCTCACGAAAGTCGACCTGCTTCATGTGACCGACGCGGCCCAGAGCTCCCTGAGCCGCTCTCGGCAGAGCACTGCGCGCGCTTGGGTGTTCAGCCCTATCAGGAGGCGATTCGCCACATGCACCGGCCCCAGACAATGGCCGAGGCCGAGGCAGCCTTCCATGATCTCGTGGTCTACGAATTTTTCGCCATGACCCTCTGGGGCCAGCTCGCTCGCAAGCGCAGCCAGGCAGGCATCGCCCACGACGCGCCGCCAGTCTTGGCCGATCGCCTCGTGGCACAGCTGCCATATCAACTCACGGGGGCGCAGACGCGCGCCATAGAGAAAATCACCGCCGACATGCAGCTGCCGACGCAAATGCACCGGCTCCTGCAAGGGGATGTGGGCAGCGGCAAGACGGTGGTCGCCTTTTATGCCATGCTCGTCGCCGTCTCCACCGGCCACCAGGCGGCGCTTATGGCACCGACGGAGGTGCTGGCGCGCCAGCATTACGCCAATGCCTGCGAGACCTTCCGGGGTTTGGGCGTGCGTGTGGCGCTGCTCACGGGGCAGACGAAAAAATCCGAGCGCGATCAGCTCCTCGAGGGCCTTGTTTCTGGCGAAATCGACTGCCTCATTGGCACCCACGCGCTCCTCGAGCCGCCGGTGGTCTTTCGTTCGCTGAGCCTTGTGGTCATTGACGAGCAGCACCGTTTTGGCGTGCGTCAGCGCGAGGCGCTGGAGCGCAAGGGCAAGCATCCGGACCTCCTCGTCACGACGGCGACGCCGATTCCGCGGTCGTTGGCGCTGACGATCTATGGCGATTTGTCGCTGACGGTCATCGACGAGATGCCGAAGAATCGCCAGAAAATCCAGACCATGTGGATCAACTCGCCGCGCTTGGCGGACATGTACGGCTTTGTGCGCAAGGAGCTGGCCGCCGGGCGACAGGCCTTCATTGTCTGCCCGCTTGTGGAGGAGTCGGAAAAAATCGATTTGGAAAACGCCGTCTCCCTCAAGGAGCAGCTTGAGACGCGAGAATTTGCCGACTACCACGTTGGGCTCTTGCACGGGCGCATGCGTGCCGACGAGAAGGAGGCGGTGATGCAGGATTTTCGCGATCGTGCGATTGATCTTTTGGTATCGACAACGGTCATCGAGGTCGGCGTCGATGTGCCAAACGCCACGATCATGGTGATTATGAACGCCGAGCGCTTTGGCCTGGCCCAGCTCCATCAGCTGCGTGGCCGCGTCGGCCGTGGCAGCGACAAGGGCTATTGCATCCTCGTGAGCGATGCCAAAAGTGAGGAAAGCCAGGCGCGCATGAAGCTCATGGCGACATCCTCCAACGGCTTTGACATTGCCGAGGAGGATTTGCGCCAGCGCGGGCCGGGCGAGCTCTTGGGTCTGCGTCAGCACGGGCAGGGGCTCTTTCATCTGGCGCGGCCGGGCTTTCACCAAAGCGAGCTGGCGCTGGCCGAGGAAATGGCTGCTGCCTGCGCTGAGTCTGCGTTGAGCGCCGGCGCGCAAGAAATGGTCGACGACATTCAGCGCAAAATCATTCCATAGAAAAGGAGGCGCCCCATGCGCATTATTTCCGGAGAGCGCCGCGGCACAAAGCTTGAAGCGGTGCCCGGCATGAACACGCGGCCCACAGCCGACCGCGTCAAGGAAGGGCTGTTCAACGTCCTGCAGATGGACATTGACAGCGAGACCGTCGTCCTCGACGCCTTTGCAGGCACGGGCAATCTCGGCCTCGAGGCATTGAGCCGCGGCGCTAAGCGTGCCGTCTTTATCGAAAAGGACGCGCAGGCACTGGCGGTGCTCCGCGCCAATATCAAAAAATGCCGCTACGAGGACCGGGCGACGGTGATCAAGGGCGACGCCCTGGGCGTTTTGCCAACGCTGGCTGGCGAGCGCTTTGATCTGATTTTCCTGGATCCGCCATATCGAAAAGATTTATATGAGCCGGTATTTTTTTCTATCCTAAAGTACCATTTTTTATCAGAGTGTGGTATACTTGTTTCGGAACACGCCAAAAGTGTACCTTTTTCTTATGAGCACAATTCGCTCACCTGTTACAAAACAAAATCCTACGGAGATACCGTTCTGAATTTCTTTAGAATGGAACCATAATGCTGGAGGGAAAACGACATGGAAATTTTGGATTTAATAGATAAACTTGCCTTCATGGCAGAAAACGCCAAGCAGCCACTGCTCAATAAGGATCAGATCATCCTCGATGAAAACGAAATCTACGAAATCATCGACGCGATGCGCAACAATATTCCAACGGCGATCCAGGATGCACAGTGGATCAAAAAAGACGAGGAGCGCATTATTTCTGCCGCCCAGGATGAGCACGACAAAATCATCCAGGCTGCCCAGGATCACGCCAAGATGCTCATCAGCGAGGATGAGGTGGTGCGCCGCGCCAACGCCGAGGCCGAAAACATTGTGGCCCACGCCGAGCAGCAGGCCCACGAAATCATCGAGGGCGCCTTTATTTACGCCCACGATCTCATGGACAAGCTGGAAAATCAGCTGACCGTCTATTATGAAGTGGTTCAGGAAGGTCGCGCCGACATCCAGAAATCCCTGGATTCCATGCAGCAGAATAAGCCATCGGCCAACAAGGTGCCGGACATCAACGTCCACACCGAAGACTAATCGCAGGCCGCCATCTCCAGGATTTTATATAAGCAACCAAAGCCTTTGAGGATTTCTCAGAGGCTTTTTTATTTTGCCAATTTTGCTGACAAGGATTTTGTGAAAATGCTATAATGATTAGGAATTACTTTTTTGTGACGAGAGAGAAAGGATTTTTGTCTTGGAACCATTTATTTCTTTCAAAAATGTGAAAAAAACCTACCACGTCGGCTCGGTGGACATTGCCGCCCTCAAGGACGTGAATTTTGAAATCGCCGAGGGGGAAATCTGCGTCATCGTCGGCGCTTCCGGCGCGGGCAAGACGACCCTCCTGAATATTCTCGGCGGCATGGATACCCTCACCAGCGGCGAGATTTGGCTGGATGGCAAAAACGTCGCCAAGTATTCCGAGAAGGAGTTGACGGGCTACCGCCGCTACGATATTGGCTTTGTCTTTCAGTTCTACAACCTCATTCCCAATCTCACGGCGCTGGAAAATGTCGAGCTGGCGACGCAGATCTGCAAGCATCCCGCCAATCCGCGCGATGTTCTCACCCACGTGGGGCTGGCCGACCGCATGAATAATTTCCCGGCCCAGCTCTCCGGCGGCGAGCAACAGCGTGTGGCCATTGCCCGCGCCTTGGCGAAAAATCCCAAGCTGCTCTTGTGTGACGAGCCGACAGGGGCGCTGGACTATAACACGGGCAAGCTGATACTCAAGCTCCTGCAGGACACCTGCCGCCAGAACAAGATGACCATCGTCATCGTCACCCACAATTTGGCGCTGTGTCCGATGGCCGACCGCGTCATCCACGTCAAGAGCGGCCAGATCGAAAGCATCGAGCACAACGACACGCCAATGTCCATCGACGACATCGAATGGTGAGGTGGGGATCATGCAGAAAAGCTTGTTAAAATCCTCGCTGCGCGAAATCAAATCGAGCTTTGGGCGCTTTCTGGCGATTGTCGCCATTGTCGCCCTAGGCGTGGGCTTCTTTGCGGGGCTCTTGGTCAGCGAGGGCGCGATGCTCGAAACCGGCGACCGCTATCTCAGGCAACAGGGTTATTTTGATTTTCGCCTGCTCTCGACCCTGGGCTTTGAGGAGGACGACGTCAAGGCGTTGGCTGCCGACAGCCACGTCGCACACGCAGAGGGCGCCTATCGCCTCGATGCCTACGTGAGCGACGGTGGCGACGGGGAGATGGTCGCGCGCTTCCATTCCATCACCGACGATGTCAATAAGCTGGCGCTGAAGGCCGGGCGTCTGCCGAAAAAATCCGGTGAAATTGTCGCCGACGGCTCGTTCTACGATGAGAGCGACATTGGCAAGACCCTCACCCTCACCGACGACAACGACAAGGAGACGCTGGAGGGCTTTGAGCCCCACGCGCTGACCATTGTCGGCATCGCCGATTCGCCTCTCAATATGCGCATCGGGCGCATTTCCACCGAGCTCGGCTCGGGCCAGGTGAGCGCGCTCTTTTACGCACCTGCAGAGGATTTCACCGCCGATTATTATTCGGAAATCTACCTGACCGTGCCAAATACGGGCCAGATTTACAGCGATGAATACGACGCCGCCGTCGATGAGGCCGAGCCTGCCATCACCGCCCTCGCTGAAAAGCGCGTCGATGCGCGCTATGACGATATTGCCAGCGAGGTCAAGGCCGGGCAGAAGAAGGCCCAGGCTGCTGTCGACCAAGCGAGCCAGGCTGTCAAGCAGGCAGAAGCCATGGGTGCCGACGCCGCCACCATCGCCAAGGCCAAGGAGGGCCAGAAGAAGGCCCAGGCCGCGCTAGATGGCATCACCATGCCTGAGGAACCGGAGGTCTACGTCCTCGGCCGCGATACCGATGCCGGCTATCAATTTTTCAAAAACGACGCCGCCATTGTCAGCGCCGTGGCCAAGGTCTTCCCGATTTTCTTCTTCATGGTGGCGGCCCTCGTCTGCGTGACGACGATGACGCGCATGATGAACGAGCAGCGCACCCAAATCGGCGTGCTCAAATCCATGGGCTACAGCCGCGCCAGCATCATGAAAAAATACCTGCTCTATTCGGGGAGCTCGGGGATTCTGGGCTGTCTCATCGGCTTTTTCGTCGGCACCTGGGGCTTTCCGACGGTGATCTGGACGGCCTACAGCATTTACTACGCCTTCCCGGACAAGGTGCTCTATGTCTTTAGCCCGACCTTGATGGCGATTTCTCTGGTCGTTTCGCTCCTGTGCACCATGGGCGTGACCTGGCTCTGCGGTCGCAGCGAGCTCCGCAAAACCGCTGCCAACCTCATTCGCCCAAAGGCGCCAAAGGCGGGCAAGCGTAATCCACTGGAGCGCATTACGCCGCTGTGGTCGCGCTTGACCTTCCTGCAAAAAATCACTGTGCGCAATCTCTTTCGCTACAAGGTGCGCTTCTTTATGATGCTCCTCGGCATCGGTGGCTGCACGGCGCTGATTGTCACAGGGCTGGCGCTCCAGGATAATTTTGCAGGCGTCGCCGATGTGCAGTACAGCCAGATCGATCTCTACGACGCCACGGCGACCTTCACCAAGCCCGTGGATGCCGACGACCGTGCCGAGCTCGACGCGGTCTACGACGACAACGTGGACCACGTGCTCTACGCCTACAGTGGCACTATGGACATTAGCGCCAATGGCACCACCCACAGCATCGCCGTGCACGCGCCAGAGGGCGACGACCTCTCGGAGTATTTCAGCTGGCACGCAGACGGCGAGGACTTTTCATTGCCGGATGACGACGAGGTCCTCCTCGATCGCGGCATTGCTGATCGCTTGGGCGTCGGCGCTGGCGATGAGGTGACGCTGACCGACAGCGAGCACCGCGAGGCGACGCTCACCGTCAGCGGTGTCTACGACAACTACGTGAGCAATAACCTCTACATGAACCGCGCCACCCTCGAAAAGGATTTTGACAAGAACGATATCAACAGCGCCTACCTGATTTTTGCCGACGGCGTCAATCAGCACGAGGCCGCTGCCGAAATCATGGCCGACAGCCACGTCTCCAACGTCTCGGTGGTCAGTGACTCTTTGTCGATGTTTGCCGATATGCTCGACAGCCTCGACATGATCGTCTTTGTGATCATTCTCTGCGCGGGCGCACTCGCCTTCATTGTGCTCTACAATCTGACCAACATCAACATCAGCGAGCGCATCCGCGAAATCGCCACCCTCAAGGTGCTCGGATTTTATCCGAAGGAGACCAACGTCTACGTCTTTCGCGAAAACACGGCGCTCACCATCATCGGTGCGCTCTTTGGGCTCTTCCTCGGCAAACTCCTGCACGCCTTTGTCATGAGCCAGATCGTTGTCGATGGCCTGCAATTTGACGCCGTCGTCACAGGCGAAAATTATGCCGTCGCCTTTGTGCTGACGATGGTCTTTGCCTTCATCACCCAGCTTATCATGAAGCGCAAAATTGCCCACATTCACATGGCAGAATCCCTGAAATCTGTCGAATAATCTCTCGCGGCCAGATAACCCTGGCCGCTTTTTTGCGAACGGCTGAAAGCCGCCAGGGGCGCGGGATGCAACCTCAAGTTGACAGGGATTTTCGCAAAAGCAACAGGAAATTGGTGGTGTTGACAGAGACTGTATCCTATGATAAAGCCATCCAAAACGCGTGCGGAAATGCTCTGAAAGAGAGGAAAATATCATGAGCCAATTTGGAGACAATTTGCAATACTATAGAAAACGCGACGGCCTCACCCAGGAAGCACTGGCCGAAAAACTCGACGTCAGCCGCCAGACCGTGTCAAAATGGGAGAGTGGCGCCGCCTTTGCAGAAATGGAAAAAATCCTCCAGATCTGCGAGCTCTTTGATTGTGATTTGGACACGCTGCTGCGACAATCGGCCGACGAGAACGACATCCAGGACGATGTCTGCCACCGCGCCCAGATGCAATCCTATCGCACGGGCATCACTGCCGCTATTGTCTGCTGCATCCTTGCCTGTGCTGTGCGTGAGCTCATCGTTGGGCTCTGGCTGAGTGACGTCATTGCAAACGGCTGCTTTGGCGTGATGGCCATCATCGGCGTGCTGCTTTTTATTGTCAAAGGCATGCAGCAGCACCATTACCGCAAGGTTCACCCGGTGATCCAGGATTTTTACACTGAAAAAGAAAAGGAAGCTTTCGCCCAGCGCTTTCCGGTGCGCATTGCCACTGGCGTTGGGACGATTCTCGTTGGTGGTGTGGTCTTTGTCCTGCTCGCCGAGGGGCTGCCCAAGGGGACTGGTCCCAACGAGGATTTTTATTACGGTCTCTTGATTCTATCGGCAGCCATTGGCGTGGGCGTCCTCGTCTACAACGGGCTGAAAAAGGATGAGTACAATGTCGTGGGCTACAATCGTGCAAACGAAGTCGCGGGCTACAATCGTTCAAACGAAGAGCCAGAGGAAACTGACGAGGATGAAGGCGGTGACTTTGATAAATGGAGCGAGGTCATCATGCTTTCAGCAGGGATCCTCTACATTCTCCTCGGCTTCGCCTTTGGCCTCTGGCACATTGCTTGGATCGTGGTTCCTATTGGATTCATGGCCTGTGAAATCGCCGAGACCATCCAGCGCGATCCAAAAGAACCATCAACAAAAAATAAGAGCGCCCATTAAGAGCGCTCGCAAAAAACCGCTGGTGACCGGATGAGAGATGTCTGGTTGCCAGCGGTTTTGTTTTGGTTGAGAGTTAGATGAAGATGAGCTTGAGAATAAAGACTACGGCCAGGCCGATCATGACGGCGGAGACCTTGTGGCGCTTGTCAGCCGGTGCCACAGCGTTGTAGAGTAGGTTGACGAAAACGTAGCTGAGGACGCCGAGGGTGAGGCCGTCGCCGATGGAATAGGTCAGCGGCATGGCGAGAATCGTCACAAAGGCTGGCAGGCCTTCGGTGATGTTGCCAAAGTCGATGCTCTTGACGGCGCTCAGCATGAGATAGCCGACGTAGATCAGCGCCGCAGCAGTGGCGCAGGATGGAATCGCCACAAAGACCGGCGAGAAGAACATGGCCACGAGGAAGAGCACGCCGACGGTGACAGCGGTATAGCCGGTGCGGCCGCCGACGCTGACGCCGGTAGAGCTTTCCACGTAGGTGGTAACGGTGGAGACGCCCAGGGCTGCACCGGTGGTGGTGGCAATGGCGTCAGCCATGAGGGCGCGGCTGGCGTTTGGCACGTTGCCGTCCTCATCGAGCATGTTGGCCTTGGAGCAGACGCCGACGAGGGTGCCGACGGTGTCAAAGAAATCGACAAAGAGGAAGGTCAGAAGAATGACGATGAAATTGCTCAGCTGCTCAGGATGGAGCAGGTAGCCAAAATCGATTTTGCCGGCGATTGGCGCGATGGATTCGTACTTGACGAGGCCTTCTGGCAGATAGATGCCCATGTCGGCAGCAGCGGCAGGATTGATCAGGGCGTAGATCCAGGCGATGGCCGAGCAGAGGGCGATGCCGATGAGGATGGCGCCGCGGGTGCCGCGCTTGTCGAGGGCGGCGATGATGATGACGCCGATGCAGGTGATGACCGCCGGCAGGGCAAAATCGTTGAGCACGACCATCGTCGATGGGTCAGCGGTGACGAGGCCGCCGTTGATCAGACCGATGAAGGCGATGAAGAGGCCGATACCGCCGGTGACAGCGTATTTCATATTCGTTGGAATCGAATTGACCACCGCCTCGCGGACCTTGCAGGCCGTCAGCAGAATAAAGACGACCCCTTCGCAAAAGACAGCCGTCAGCGCAATCTGCCAAGGGATGTCATAGGCCAGGACAACGCTGTAGGTAAAGAAGGCGTTGAGCCCCATGCCCGAGGCCAGGCCAAAGGGCAGATTGGCGAGAAAGCCCATCAAAAAGCAGCCGATGGCCGCCGACAGGCAGGTGGCACTGACAATGGCACCGGCGTCCATCCCCGCCTCCGAGAGGATGCTTGGGTTGACGGCGATGATGTAGGCCATCGTCAAAAACGTCGTGAGGCCAGCCAACATTTCTGTGCGCAGGTTGACACGGGGTTGACCGAGCAGCGGGAAGAGCTTGGTCAGGGTTGATTGTTTTTCACTCAAATGGTAACACTCCTTTTTTTATCTGTCATCGGGCGGTGCCCGGTGATCCCGTTAAACAGAGATGGTCTTGATGTCCAGCCAGTGGTTTTTGAGGCTGCACACAAGCCGTGCATCGATGTAGGCCTGGTCGCAGGTGAGAATCGTCTGCCCCTGGTAGTTACCGGCAGGCGTCAGCTCGACGACCAGCACATTGTCGATGGTGTCATTGCTCGTGAGGTGCAATGGTAGCATAAAATTCATGGTGTTGCGCGATGGGTAATAGGACGGAATCGCCGTGTGATAATTCCAGCGCACCTCCTTGCGCGAGAGGAGCACGGCGTCGTCGAGGCGATTTTTCAGGCGGTTGTAGAGGAGCATGTCGCCCTCGATGAGGGCCTGGATTTTTTCGTAGAGACGACTGCGCTGATGCTCGTCTGAGGTGTGCTCAATGTCGGCGAGGATTTTTGAGGCGCGCTTGTGGTCGTAGAATTGGTTTTTGAGATAGACCAGCGGGAAGCGCTCGATGTTTTCGATGAGAATGTGCTCGTAGTCGCAGTGAATCTCTCGCGTCAGATCAAAGAGCAGCTCGCCCTGGCGTTGAAAATACGTCGCCGGTTGGGGCAGGGGGTTAAAATGCTGCACGAGCTGTTTGCCGAGGCCGTAGTGACCGGCGATGCAAAATTCCTTGAAGAGCCATGGCGATTCGCCGGCGTTGTTCGGTGTGAAGCAGGCGTAGATTTCGTCAAAATGGCGATCCACGAGCCCTGTGTTAAAGGCCGCCAGGCGCCCGTCGCGGGAAAGCATGACCTTGCCTTCGAGCTGGATGCGGTAGAAGGTGTACTGGATGTATTTTTTGAGAATGTAGAGATTTTTCTTTTCCGAATGGGCAAAGTCCCATTCCTCAGGCGTGGCGATGGTGGCCAGCGCCTGCAAAAAATCCTCCCAGCGCCCAAGAAAGGCGAAGGTTTCCAGCGCCTGGGACGGATTGTCGCCCTTGATTTTGTTGACCTCGAGACCGGCGCTGGAGGTGTTGTTGTCGTCGATGTAAATCAGGCTGTAGGGGGTGTGGTGGCTGCCCTTGGTGCTGCGGGTGAAGGTCACATAAATCGGGCGGCCGTTTTTGGAGGCCACATCGAGACGAAAGCCGATTTTGTTTTGCGAATAGTCTAAGGTAGAGGAGGCTTTCGACTGCTGATAGCTGCTCTCCAGAAGCCCTGGCAGCGAGGCTTGCACGCGGCCGGTTTTGAGGGCGAGAAGGTTGAGAATCTGGCTGTCGAGCTTGGAATGGGCCAAGAGAGACTCTGGCGGCTCGGGCAGATTGTCCGGACGCTTGGATGGGCGCACGGCCTGGGGCGCTGGCGCCGGTTTTTTGCTGATGCTGGTGGCGCGAGTGCGGCGTTTTTTTGCCGGGAGAATGGTTTTCGGCGGCTTTTTTTGCTGCCAAATCGAAAAACGGATGCGGATTTCCTCGCTGCCATCCTCTGGCGGCAAGATCGTGATAAATTCCGGCAGGTCGCGCAGCATGTTTTTGAGGCGACTGTAACCGTAGTTGCGGCTACCCATCTGATTGTCCGCGAGAAGCTGGGCAATGTCGTTGATGGGATGGACGCCGTAATTTATTTTTTTGCAAAGAAAGCGATAGAGGCTCTCTTTTTGTTCGAGACTGAGCATTCAATCATCCTTTCGGGAAGTGAGAAGGGGCGCGTCGATGATGCCGCCGAGGATGACGCAATCTGCCTCATCGTAGAGGACGACGCTTTGCCCCGGGGTAATGGCGCGCACAGGCGTGTCAAATTGCACCACGAGCTGCGCATTGTCAATATGCCAGCGACCAGGCGTGCCTTGATCGCGGGAGCGGATTTTGATGAGGGCGGTGCCGCTCGTGGCATCGGTGTGGGCGCCAACCTGGCGCGCAGTGAGGCCCTCGTGCCAGAGCTCGGCATCACGCCCGACGCGCACGGTGTTGTGTGCCGGATCCGTGGCGGTGACGTAGGCTGGGTGGCCCAGCGCCAAGCCCAGGCCTCGGCGCTGGCCGATGGTGTAGCGCCAAGCGCCGTGATGGCGGCCGAGAACCGTGCCCGCTGCATCCACAAAATCGCCGTCGCCCGGAAGTCGGTCCGGGCAGAAGTTGCTCAAAAATCGCGCGTAGTCATCGTCGGCGATGAAGCAGATTTCCTGGGACTCTTTTTTTTGCGCCGTGGCCAGCCCGAGCTCGGCGGCAATGGCGCGCACCTGGTCCTTGTGATAATCGCCGAGGGGAAAGAGGATGTGGGCGAGCATCTCGCGGGGGATGCCCCAGAGAAAATAGGACTGGTCCTTGGCCGGATCGACAGCCCGTGCCAGACGTGGACCGTCCTCTGTGGCGAGGATGCGCGCATAGTGGCCGGTGGCGAGCATGGTGCAGCCGAGGCGCTGGGCCTCGCGCCAGAGGGCGCCGAATTTGATGCGTTGGTTGCAGCGCACGCAGGGGTTCGGCGTCTCGCCGTAGAGATAGCTGTCGGCAAAGGGCGCAATGACCTCCTCGCGAAAGAGATCCTGGGCCTCGAGAATGTGAAAGTCGATGCCGTAGGCGCGGGCGACAGCGGCAGCGTCCTTGGCGGCCTGGGCGTCGCGGCTGCTGCCCGGCGTCAACAGCATGTGGATGCCGACGACTTCGTGGCCCTGAGCCTGCAAGAGATGGACGGCGACGGAGCTGTCGACGCCGCCGCTCATGCCAATGGCAACCTTACTCATGATCGGCTCCTTTCCGGCGGGCGGCGACGGTGTCATCCTCAAAATAATAGCGCACGTCGGTCATGCCGTCCGGCAAATATTGCTGCTCGACCTGGTGCATGGGAAAATCGTGGGGGTATTTGTAGCCGATGCCGTGGCCCAGCTCCTGGGCGCCCTTGTAATGGGCGTCGCGCAGATGCTTGGGCACGGCGCCGATTTTGCCGTGGCGTACGTCAGCCAGGGCGCGCTCAACACCCATGTAGGCGCAGTTGCTCTTGGGCGCTGTGGCCATGTAGACGACGGCCTGGGCGAGGATGATGCGCCCCTCGGGCATGCCCACAAATTGCAGGGCGTCGGCAGCACTTTGGGCGACGACCAGCGCCTGAGGATCGGCCATGCCGACGTCCTCGCAGCTGAGAATGACGATGCGCCGAGCGATGAAGAGGGGATCCTCGCCAGCGTCGAGCATTCGCGCCAGATAGTAGAGGGCCGCATCGGGATCGCTGCCGCGCATGCTCTTGATGAAGGCCGAGATGATGTCGTAATGCTCATCGCCGGTGCCGTCGTAGCTGACGGCCGGTCGCTGAATCGACTCCTCGGCGACGGCGAGGTCGATGTGGATCGTGCCATTTTCATCAGCAGGGCTAGAGAGGACGGCGAGCTCCAGGGCGTTGAGCGCCATGCGCGCGTCACCTTGAGAATAGTTGGCGAAATGGTCCAACGCGTCGTCAGTGATGTCGACGTGGTACTGGCCCAGCCCTCGCACAGGGTCACTCAGGGCGCGGCGGCAGAGGCCGACGATGTCCGCCTTGGACAGGGGCTGGAGCTGGAAAATCAGCGAGCGCGACAGAAGCGCGCGGTTGATGCTGAAATAGGGATTCTGCGTCGTCGCGCCAATGAGGACGATGGTGCCGTTTTCGACCGAGGGCAGGAGCCCGTCCTGCTGGGCCTTGTTGAAGCGGTGCACCTCGTCAATAAAGAGAATCGTCTGGCGGTTGTAGAGATTCTGCTCGTCCTCGGCTTTTTTGATGAGCTTGCGCAGCTCAGGTAAGCCTTCGGTGACGGCGTTGAGCCGCGCGAAGGGGCGCTTGGTGACCTGGGCGATGACAGAGGCCAGGGTCGTTTTGCCACAGCCTGCGCTGCCCCACAATATAATAGAAGAAAGTCGGTTGGTTTCGATGGCGCGGCGCAAAAGCTTGCCCGGTCCGAGCAGGTCCTCCTGGCCGACGATCTCATCCAGCGTCTGTGGACGCATGCGATCGGCCAGGGGCGCGTGGCTGTGAAAACCGCCATCGGCCGCCGCTGCGGCATCGAAAAGATTGATTTGGTCACTCATGATAGGGTCCCTTCTTTGCAAGATGGTTTAATCGAGGTGGGCACAGAGCGTCCGCAGATAATCCTTGAACGCCTCGCCAATGTCTGCGCGGGCGAGGCCGAATTCGACGTTGGCCTCGAGAAATCCCAACTGGCTGCCGACGTCGTAGCGGCGGCCCGAAAAGGCGCAGGCGTAGACATTTTCCTGCCCGGCGAGGGTATTGAGGGCATCGGTGAGCTGGATCTCGCCGCCCTTGCCCGGCGCTGTGTCGTCGAGGAGGTCGAAAATGGGCGGCGTGATCACGTAGCGGCCCATGATTGCCAGATTGCTTGGTGCCTCACTGGCGGCAGGCTTTTCGACGAGGCGCTGCACGATGCAGCCGCTCGCTGTCGCTTCGCCTGGGGCGACGATGCCGTACTTGGACACGTCAGCCTCAGCCACCGTCTGCACGCCGAGGACGCTGGCACCCGTCTCCTCATAGACTTGGATGAGCTGGGCCAGGGCAGGCGGCTCGGCAGCGACGACGTCATCGCCCAAGAGCACCGCCACTGCCTCCCCGGCGGCAAAATCGCGCCCTAATGAGACGGCGTGGCCGAGGCCCAGCGGCGCCTCCTGGTTGACAAAGGAAAGGGTGACAATATCCGACAGATGGGCGACCTTTTCACAGAGGGCGTCCTTGCCATGGGCGCGCAAAAAATCCTCGAGGGCCACGTCCTTGGCAAAATGCTTGCCAATCTCCGGCTTCTGGGCGCTGGTCACGAGCAGCACCTCTTCGATGCCGCTGGCCGCTGCCTCCTCGATGATGTATTGGAGCGTCGGCTTGTCGACGATTGGCAGGAGCTCCTTTGGCACTGCCTTGGTCGCCGGCAAAAATCGTGTGCCCAGCCCTGCCACAGGGATGATGGCTTTTGTTATCTTGTTCATGCAGCATCCTCCAAAAAAATATAGATGGATTTATTATAACACTAGTAAATTGCGGGTGTAAAGGCGCAGGGCGCTTGTTTAGCAGGCGGCGGAATGTTACAATGAGGGCGACTATTTTTCGCTGAGAGGAGATGAGCGGGTGAAAAAAATTGGCGCAGGCGGCGCTGGCCGAAAATTTTGGCGCACCTTGATGCGCATGACGCAAAAAAATAGCGACACCAAAGGCATTTTCAACTGGCTGGCGTTGCGCGTGACCCTGAAGCGGTTCTTTTTTTATGGGCTCGTATCGGTGGCGGTGGGCATTTGTGTGGGCATCGTCACAGCGATTTTTGGCCGCGGGCTACTTTTCCTAAACGAATTTCGTGACGCCCATCTCTGGCAGCTCGTGCCCTTTTTGGGCGTCGCGGGTGTGGTCATCATGAGCGTCTTTTTGCGCTATGGCGGCCGCGCCAAGCAGGGTATGGGGCTGATTTTTTCGGTGGGCCTCGGCGAGGAGCGGGACATTCCCCTGCGCATGGTGCCACTGACGATCTTTGCCACCTGGACGACCCACCTCTTTGGCGGCAGCGCCGGGCGTGAGGGCGTCGCCATCCAAATTGGCGCGACCATCTCGATGCAATTTTCCCGCCTCTTTAAGCGGCCGGAGGACCGGCACATTGTCATGATCTGCGGCATGGCCGCGGGCTTTGCGGGCCTTTTTGGCACGCCGATGGCGGCGACGTTTTTTGCGCTAGAGGTCTTGGTCGTGGGTTCGGTCTATTACAGCGCCCTGGCACCGGCCCTCATCGCCAGCTACGTGGCGTCCTTTACGGCGCGGGGGCTGGGGCTTGCAGGCATGAGCATGCCGGTGGTGGGGATTCCCCTGATGAATGCGCGCTTCCTCATTGTGACGGTGCTCTGCGGGCTGCTCTTTGGCGCGGTGGGCTTTCTTTTCTCCTGGCTGCTCAACCACCTGCGCTTGCTTTTTGCGATTCTCATCGAGGACCCACGGCTGCGCATTTTTATCATCGGCTCGATCTTGGCGGTGATTTTTCTTTTCGTCGGCGAGGGCCGTTACTCGGGCCTCAGCGAGGGGCTCTTTAGTGCCGCCTTCAATTATGGCGACATTCACAGCTGGGACTGGGCCCTCAAGCTCATTCTCACGGTGCTGACTTTGGCCTGCGGCTTTCAGGGCGGGGAGCTGACGCCGCTCTTTGTCATCGGGGCGACGCTGGGGGCGACCCTCGGCGCAGCGCTGGGACTACCGATTGCGCTGATGGCGGCGATGGGCTGCGTGGCCGTTTTTGGCGCGGCGACCAAGACTGTCTTTGCGCCGATTTTCATTGGTGCCGAGGTGTTCGGTGCGGCGGGGCTGCCTTTTTACACGCTGACGGCCATCGTCGCCTTCATCATCAGCGGCCACTACGGCATCTACGTGCGCCAAAAATACATCTCCGAAAGCGGCCGCCTGGCAGACAGCCAGCGCAAATAGCCCTATGCAAAAAAGGTGAAATTTGGTACTATAAATGTTGGTGAAAATACTTTTGCGAGCCTCAGGCTCCATGTGTTTATAATAGGAAGGAAAGAGGAACATGAGTAAATTTATCGTATTTGGTCACAAGAATCCTGACAGCGATTCGATTTGCAGCGCCATCAGCTACGCCTACCTGCTCAACCAGACAGGCCACGAAGCCACTGCCTACGCCCTGGGCGCGCCATCAGAAGAAACAGCCTACGCCTTGAACGCGTTCCAAATGGACGCGCCACAGGTCATCGAAAAGGCTGCCGACGTCGCCGGTGCCGACACCCTGCTGGCCCTGGTCGATCACAACGAAGCCCAGCAATCCCTGGACGACCGCGCAGATTTCCGCATCTGGAGCATCGTCGACCATCACCGCATTGCCAACATCGAGACGGTCGAGCCACTCTACTATCGCGCCGAAGTCGTCGGCTGCACCAGCACGATTCTCTACAAAATGTACAACGAGCAGGGTGTGGACATTCCAAAGAACATTGCAGGGCTCATGCTCTCGGCCATCATCAGCGACACCCTCTTGATGAAGTCGCCAACCTGCACCCCAGAGGATGAGGCTGCCATCATCGCCCTCGCGGCCATCGCCGGGGTGGATTATCAGACCTACGGCCTCGAGCTCTTGAAGGCGGGCACCAATCTCTCGTCCAAATCCTGCGAAGAGCTCCTCAACCTCGACGCCAAGAGCTTCCCAATGGGCAGCGCGTCTGTGCGCATCGCCCAGGTCAACACCGTCGATGTCAACGACGTCCTCACGCGCAAGGCAGAATTTGAAGCCCTCATGAATAAGGCATGCGCCGACGAAGGCTATGTGCTTTCGGTGCTTCTCATCACCAACATCCTCGACAGCAATTCCACCGCCCTCGTGTGCGGCTCGGAAGCTGGCAAAATCGAGGACGCCTTCGGTGTCAAGGTGGCAGATGGCCTCGCTGAGCTTGCGGGCGTCGTTTCCCGAAAGAAACAGGTCGTGCCACCACTGACCAAGGCTTTTGAAGGCTAATCGCCCAAGACCGCTTCACGCGGTCTTTTTTTTCATCAGGAGAAGGGAGCTGCGAAAATGAAAACCTTAGATGTGCAACAAATCACCGACGCCATTCGTCGCATGGCCGTCGAGGTCAACACGGACCTGCCCCAGGACGTGGAGGACGCCCTCGTCGCAAGCTGCGCGCGCGAGGAATCGCCCTTTGGCAAATACTGCCTCGAGCAAATCGTCGCCAACGCCGAGCTGGCGCGCACTGAGCACCAGGCCATGTGCCAGGACACGGGCACCCTCGTCGTCTATCTCAACGTCGGCCAGGACCTGCACCTGGTCGGCGGCGACGTCACCGACGCCATCAACGAGGGCGTGCGCCTGGGCTATGACGACGGCTATCTGCGCCGCAGCATCGTCGAGGAGCCGGTGTTTGAGCGCAAAAACACCGGTGACAACACACCGGCGGTGATTCATATCAATATTGTGCCGGGTGACGCCTGCGAGCTCATCGTCATGCCCAAGGGCGGCGGCGCCGAAAACATGGGCGCCCTCGGCATGCTCAAGCCGACCGTCGGCAAGGACGGCGTCGTCGATTTTGTCGTGAATGCTGTCTCAAATGCCGGCGGCAACCCTTGCCCACCGATTATTGTCGGTGTGGGCATTGGCGGCACCATGGAAAAGGCCACAGAAATCGCCAAGGAGGCCCTCATGCGCCCGGTCGGCTCCCACCACGCCGATCCCCGCTATGCAGCCCTGGAGGACGAAATCCTCGAGCGCGTCAACAAGCTCGGTATCGGGCCCCAGGGCTTGGGCGGTCGCGTCACAGCCCTGGCGGTACACATCAACACCTATCCTTGCCACATCGCCTCGCTGCCGGTGGCTGTCAATATCAACTGTCACGCCGCGCGCCATCTGCGCACCGTTTTGGAAGGAGAGGAAGCCTAATGGAAAAGCACATCACCGTTCCTTTTGAGTCTCAGGCCCTAGCAGCCTTGCGCGCTGGCGACACGGTACTGCTCTCGGGCGTCATCTACACCTCCCGCGACAAGGCCCACAAGCGTATGATTGAGACCCTCGACCGTGGCGAGACGCTGCCAGTGGATTTTGCGAACCAGCTCATTTATTACGCCGGGCCAACGCCAGCCAAGCCTGGTCAACCCATCGGCTCCATTGGGCCGACGACCTCCAGCCGCATGGACGCCTTTGCGCCGCGTCTTCTCGATGAAGTCGGCCTCAAGGGCATGCTTGGCAAGGGCCCGCGCAGCCAGGCCGTCATCGACGCCATCTGCCGCAACGGCGCCGTTTACATGGTCGCCATCGGTGGCACTGGCGCCGCCATTTCCAAGGCCGTCAAAAAAGCCGAGGTCATCGCCTATGACGACCTCGGCACCGAAGCCATTCGCCGCCTGGAAATCGAAAACCTCGCCGCCATCGTCGCCATTGACGCCCACGGTGGCAATCTATTCGTGACCGGCCGCGCCGAATACGAAGAAAAATAAATCGCCGAAAACCCTTCAGCGTGTGATCATCACTCATCAAGTGGTGGTCATACGCTTTTTTTTGCGCCCGAAAATTTTCCCTCGATAAAAATTTTCTGACGGCTGGCGCGCAGCGAGTAGACAAATTTCCACTGGAAATGGTCGAGTTGTAAAGGGACTGTTAGCATAAAATAAAAATCTTGTCAAGATTTTCGGCTGGAAAATCTATAACACACGCAAATTTTACAGCGACAATCTTTACCATATTTCCATGGATTTGTCTAGTGGTAAAACGTCGCAGTGTTAGAATTAAATACAATAACAGGGGGACATCTTATAATAATCGAAAAAACTTTAGAATTTTATTGACAATCGACGCAAGTTCTATATAATTAATAACAAGAAAAGCAATAAGCGCCGCTAATAAAGAAGATTTCTGAGGAAATTATTTATATTATTAGAGAAATTTATTAAATGGTTGGCGCAGTATTGACGCGATGTTTTTTACACCGTAGCACTGATCCTATCATGATTAAAGAATGGAAGTGGACGTATGGGAGAAGATGTAAGACCTAACAAAGTCGTCGTCAACCATCTCACAAAACGCTTCGGCGATTTGCTGGTATTGAACGACATCAACTTTGAAGTCAAGAAAGGCGAGTTCCTGGTTATTGTAGGACCTACCGGGTGCGGGAAGACAACATTTTTGAACCTCTTGTCGACCCTCTATGTACCGAGTGAAGGGGAAATCCTCATCGACGGGGAGCCAGCCGATCCAAAGAAGCACAATATCTCGTTTGTATTCCAAGAACCATCCTGCCTGCCTTGGCGTACCGTCAAAGAAAACATTTCTTACGGCATGGAGGTCAAAAAATGGCCAAAGGATGAAATTGAAGCAAAGGTTCAAGAGGTTATGGAAATCGTCGGTCTGACTCAGACCCAGGATCTCTATCCGGCGCAGATCTCCTCCAGTATGGAGCAGCGCGTGGCGATTGCCAGAGCCTTCGCCGTCAACCCTGACCTCTTGCTCATGGACGAGCCTTACGGCCAGCTGGACGTCAAGCTCCGCTTCTATCTCGAAGACGAGCTGGTTCGCATTTGGCAGGAGTTCAACAACACGGTTATTTTTATTACCCACAACGTCGAGGAAGCCGTCTACATTGCGGAACGTATCCTGGTATTGACCAACAAGCCAACCACCATCAAGGAATCGATTCCGATCAATCTGCCAAGACCGCGTAACGCGCTGGCTGATGACTTTGTCGAGTTGCGAAATTATGTTACCGATGCAATCAAGTGGTGGTAAAGCATTTGATGCAAAATCATACTAGGTAAAAAACGAAGGGAGTGTGTTTCATATGAAACGTCACAAAAAAACTTGGAAAGTTGCCACTGCGGTGGTAATGTCTGCAGCAATGCTTGGGACGCTCGCTGGTTGCGGCGGTGGCAGCGGCAGCGGCGGTGGTTCCTCCTCAGCTGAAGGCGAAGTGCTCTCCGTAGAAGGCGGTTTCCAGGGGCAGATCGATGCGTGGTCCGCGTATTATGCGACCAACACTGATCCATCCATCCAGGAAAAATACGGCATCGACCTGACCATGCAGTATTTTGACTCCGGGATGCCTATGGTCCAGACCGTACCAGCCAACCAGCTGGCCATCATGAGTAACGGCTCTGTACCTACACTGATGAGTGCGCTGCGTTATGATACCCCAATCGTCGGTGTATCCTCCAACGAATCTCGTGCCAATGCAATTCTCGCGCGTGAAGACGACGCTGTATTTGATACCGAAAACGACAACGGCACCTTTGGTAAGGCAGAAGACATGAAGGGCAAGACCATCTTGACCACCACCGTCTCCACCGGTACCTACACCTTGTCGAAGTACCTCGAAACCCTCGGCCTCAAGGAATCTGACGTTACCGTCAAGAACCTCGAACAGGCTCAGGCCATCGCTGCCTTTGAAAGTGGCGAAGGGGATTACCTCGTACTCTGGGCACCATTCCTTTACACCGGTATCGAAAAGGGCTGGAAAGAAGTTGCGAATGCTGAACAGGTTGGCGCAGACTGCATGATGCTTTGGGTAGCCGATCCTAAGCTTGCAGAAGAAAATCCTGACGCCATTGCAAGCCTGCTGGCAATGTTTGACGAAGGCGCTACCAAGTACAACGAAGAGGGTAAGGACCTCGCTCCAGACATCTCGGCCTTCTTCTCTGATTGGGCAGCAATGAATATTACTGAAGAAGATGCAGCACTGGACATTGAAGCCCATGACATCTACTCCCTTGAAGATCAGAAAGAATTGTTGGAAAGCGGCGACCTGCTGAAGGCATTGCAAGGCACTGCAGAATACTTCGTTTCTCAGGAACAGTACACTGCAGAAGAAAAGCAGCAGCTTGAAGACAAGGGCTACTGCATTGATTCTTCCTTCCTCGACAAAGCCATTGAAATTAAAGCAGACAAAGCTAAATAATCAACAATGTTAAATAGAGGGGGTCTAAAAATTCATTGACCCCCTTTTATTATTGAATGTCGGATCGCTCCTCCAAAGGGAGGACAGGGTCCACAGGAGGTGTAATTATATGGCTAGTGCGAAAAAGTTAAAACGCACCGAGCGTAAACAAAGTACGTACATGATCATTTCCTTGATTTCCGTCTGCTTGTTCTTGGGCTTCTGGGAATTGGTTGTGCGCATGGAATGGGTTTCTCCTCACCTATTGGCATCACCAACGCAGGTCATCGAGCTCTTCGTATATAAGTTATCCAATGCGAATCCGGATGGTACCATTATTTGGGGACATATTTTCCTGAGCTTGAAGGAAGCCCTCGCAGGCTACATTCTGGCGCTGGTGATTGGGATTCCTTTGGGGCTGGCGATGGGCTGGTTCATTGCCTTTGATGGTCTGGTTCGCCCGATCTTCGAAATTGTCCGTCCTATTCCGTCGGTTGCTTGGATTCCACTCTGCATCATCTGGTTCGGGACTGGGTTCTTTAGTAAGGTGTTCATCATCTTCATCGGGGCCTTGGTGCCTTGTGTCATCAACTCCTGCTCCGGTGTCAAAATGACCAACCCGACCTACATCCGCATGGCGAAAACCTACGGTGCAGATAACTGGGAAATCTTCAAAAATATTTGTATCCCATCGGCCCTGCCAATGGTATTTGGTGGCTTGCAGGTTGCGCTGGCAACTGCATGGACCTGCTTGGTTGCAGCCGAAATGGTCGGTGCCAACGCCGGTCTGGGCTTCTTCATCGAAATGGGTCGTCGTCTCCTGATGCCTGACATGATCATCCTCGGGATGGTACTGACGGCGCTGACAGGGGTTGTCATCACCATCGTCGTTGGGATCATCGAAAAGCAGCTCGTCAAGGGCAGCAGAAAAGGACAATAAGGGGGGTGTCTAATTATGAGTGAAACAATTTCTGAAGTAAAAGGCGGTAATATATTCCAAAAAGCCTTGCGCAACAAGCGCGTGTTGAATGTTGTATCGATCGTACTCTTTTTGGGCATCTGGGACCTGATTGTCGTCGTTGGCGACGCACAGATGATGCCACGTCCATGGGAGGTTATCTCGGAGCTCTTTAGCATGTTGCAAACCCGATTGGCCGGTTACACGCTGATCATGCACACCTGGATCTCCTTCCGCCGCGTTATGATCGCCTTTTTGATGGCAGCCGTCATCGGTATTCCACTTGGGGTATTGATGGGCTTCAACAAAACCGCCAACGCGATTGTCCGTCCAATCTTTGAATTCTTCAAACCAATGCCACCTATCGCCTGGATCTCCATTGCGATTCTCTGGTTTGGTATCGGTGAACCTTCCAAGGTCTTCATCATCTTCATTGGTGCGCTCGTGCCACTGATTCTGAACTCCTACAACGGGATTCGTCTCGTTGACCCAGAGCTCTACGACTGCATTCGTAACCTCGGGGCCACCTATTGGCAGGAACACATCCAAGTCACTGCACCATCCTGTATCCCAGCGATTTTCGCAGGGCTGCAGATTGCGCTGTCCACATCCTGGACCTGCGTGGTTGCAGCGGAACTCGTCGGCGCACGCTCCGGCCTCGGCTTTGTTATCAACCAGGGCATGCGTGTGGACAATACGGCGATGTGTATTGCAGGGATGCTGGCCATCTGCTTGGTCTCCTTCCTGACCTCTCTGGCACTGACATTGATTGAAAGGGGGCTATGTCCATGGACGAGAAACAACGCAATATAATTGAGTGCGTGGATATATCCAAAGAATTTGGTGACAAGAAGGTCTTGTCGACCATGAACTTTCACGCAAAGGAAAACGAATTTGTCGTCATTCTGGGGCCTGGCCAATCTGGCAAAAGCACCCTGATGCGACTGATTGCAGGCTTTGAAGCGCCAACCACCGGCAACGTCTACGTTAACGGTGAAGAAGTGGACGGGCCAAGTGACCAGGTCGGCTTTGTATTCCAGCGCTACACCCTGTTTTTCTGGAAGACCGTCATGGGCAATGTCGAAATGGGGCCAAAGCTCAAGGGCATCGGCAAAACCGAGCGCCGCAAAATGGCTCAAAAATACATCGACCTCGTCGGTCTCAAGGGCTTTGAAAACAGCTATCCAAACCAGCTCTCCGGTGGGATGAAGCAGCGTGTTGGTATCGCCCGTGCCTACGTCAACGAACCAACCCTCTTGATCCTCGACGAGCCTTTCGGCCAGCTGGACGCCCAGACCCGTATCCTCATGGAAACGGAAATCGAGCGCGTATGGCAGGAAGAAAAACGTACCATTCTCTTCGTTACATCCAATATTGACGAGGCCATCTACCTCGCAGACCGTATCATCGTTCTCGACGGGAAGCTGCCAAGTCATTTAGCGAGCGAGTACACCATCGATTTGCCACGACCAAGAAATCTTACAGGGCATGAATTCTTGGAGCTGCGTAAACAAATCACCGACTCGATGAGTCTGGTGCTCTAAGCAGGCAAAACCATGATGCTACTAGCAGCCATTCCTGTAAAATGGGCACTCTTTTTTACAGGCTGTCTCGCACTCGCTGGATTGTTTTTTGTGATTCGTGCGCTGGTGTTTTACATCGCCGGACGAATCGTCGGCAAAGATGAATAATAAAAAAGTCGGGTCTCGCCGCCCGGCTTTTTTTGTGCCATGAATTTTCGAGCTGAATGCAACAACCAAACATGATCAGAAAACTGTGGCGATGCATACAAAAAGCAGGCTGTCAATCGTCAGCCTGCTTGGATTAAGAGGAAATCGTGGATGTAAGATGAGTGACATCAGGTCGTGGCTGTCGGCAATAGACCCTTTTGCACGAGATATTCCTCCAGCGTCAGATTGTTGGCGTGGATGGCAGCGGCGGCATCCTTGCCGACATAGCGATAATGCCAGGGCTCGTGAGAGACGCCGGTGATGTCTGTCTTGTCCGGCGGGTAGCGCTGAATGAAACCGTAGCGCCAGCTGTTTTCAGCGAGCCAATTGTAGAGGGCTTGGTCGTCTGTGCCGATGTCCACCGCCAGCCCCAGCTCGTGTTCGCTGGTGCCCGGCGGCGATACCCAGCGCGATGCCAGGGTGGTGGCTGTGGTTGAGTCGTAGCCACAGGCTTCAAAATCGGCAATCTTGTCATTGAAAAGCTGTGTCTGTAGGACCTGCGAGCGAAAGCCGGCGTTGATCTGTGGCGCGTAGCCGTCGTCTCTGGCAGCGCGCAGCATGTCCTTGAGCGGGGCGGCAATGCGCCGGTCGACCTGCTGGCCGTCGCCAATGCTTGCGAGGGTGAGGCGATAGCCCTGTGGCAGGCCGTATTGGCTGCTGACCAAGGTGAGGTACCATGGCGTGTCAGCGTCAATGGCAGCCGGTGCCGACGCCGGTCGTGAGATCTCGATGTCGTCGGTAGAGAACAGGTTGTAGGCAAGAGACAGCATCAGCAGCACCACAACGAGCGCAAATAGACGTCGTAAATGTAAAAATAGCTTGCGCATAGGCAATCCCTCCTAAAAAATGCCATCATTTTGTACCTTGATTCTACAAAATGATGGCGTTTTTTGTTTGCGAAGGGTGCCACGAGAAGATGACTATTTCCTACGGAATTTCTTACGATTTTCCTACGGCTGGTCAAACGGTAGGGTGACGGTGAAGGTGACAGTGCCCGAGGCGCTTGCGGCAGTGATGTCGCCGCCGTGCTGGCGCACAATCTGGCGCGCAATGGCAAGCCCCAAGCCCGCGCCGCCGGAGGAGCTGCGCGCCGTATCCAGTCGGAAAAATTGGTCAAAAAGATGCGCCAAGCGCTCCGGTGGAATGGTTGCGCCCGCGTTTGTAAAGGTGAACACAGCGTTTGTCGGCTCTTTGCGTACAACAATCGTGAGGGTCGTGTCAGGATCGCTGTAGAGGACGGCGTTGCGCAGGAGATTGTCAAAGACGCGCTGGAGCTTGTCGGGATCGCAGCAGAGGGACAGCGTCTCCGGCGCGTGTAAATCGCAATGCAGGTTTTTCTCTGCCAGCTGTGGCTGAAATTCAAAGACAAGCTGCTCCAAGAGTCGCGCGCCGTCGATGGTATGGTATTCCAAGGGCATGTGGGCGAGATTGAAGCGCGTGATCTCAAAAAATTCATTGATCAGCCCGTCGAGCCGCTCCGCCTTGGCGCAAGTGGTGCGCAGGTAGCGCTGGCGCGCCTCGACAGGCAGCGACGGCTCGTCAGCGAGCAGCGTCAGATAGCCAATGACCGAGGACAGTGGCGTCAGCGTGATTTCCTCGCCGTAGAGGGTGCAGCGGTGGCGGCTGTTGTTGATGACCAGCCCGCGAATATCGATTTCGTCGCGCGGCTTGCGCTCCGGTTGATTGTATTCTCTGGCGCGACGTAGCTGGGTCTTGACCCGCGCCACCACCTCCAGCGGATTGAAGGGCTTGGTGATATAGTCATCGGCGCCGACGGTGAGGCCGAAAATTTTGTCACCAGCGTCAATTTTGGCGGTGAGCATAATGACCGGGAAAAAATGCGACGTGCGAATATGGCGGCAGATGTCAAAGCCGGACATATCCGGTAGCATCACATCCAAAATCGCCAAAGCGATGGGCGCTTTTTCAAGGATGCGCAGCGCCTCGCTGCCGCTGGCACAGCTATGCACCACAAAGCCATCGTTCTCCAGATAGACGCTCAAAAGATCCGTGAGCGCCTGCTCATCATCCACCAATAAAATATGCGCTTTCATAAATGTCACCTCGCAAAATGTTTATTGCCTCTATTGAGTGTAGCATAGATGGTCAGACATGGTAAAGGGCCAAGGGCCGCAAGGTTGTGTTTGAGCGGGGCGGTGGCTGTGGTATAATGCAGGGAGAATGACAGAGAAGGGATGGATGAGAGATGCCGGCAATTTTTGCCCATTATAGCTTTGGCATGCAGGCGGTGGCGCGGTTTGCGCCGGAGATGCAGCGGGTGGTACGAAGCCACGAGGCAATGTATCGCATGGGTCTGCAGGGGCCGGATTTTTATTTTTTTGATCAGCTAGAGATGCTCAGAGGCAGACATTTGTCGCGCGTGGGCTCGGCGATTCACCGCGATTCTTGCGCGGCGCTACTGGCGCGTTTAAAGGGAAGCGGCCACAAGCGGCTGGACAGTGCGGCGCTGGCATACGTGATCGGGCTCGTCGGCCATTTTACGCTGGATTCGACCTGTCATCCCCACATTGATGCCTGGGTGGAGACGCTCCCCTATGAGCACATGCGCATGGAGACGGAATTCGACCGCTATCTCCTCGAGCAGGCAGGCGAGGACGCGCGGCGCTATCCCCTGGGCGATTGTATCCGCGCAGGCAAGCGCGATCGCCTCGCCGTTGGCGCCCTCTACGCAGACTACAGCGCGCCGGATGAGACGGCGGCGCTGATTTGCGATTTCCGGCTGATCAAGAATCTCTTGCGCACACCGTACGATTGGCAGTATGCGCTGGTGCAGGGAATCCTGCGCCGCGTGCCGGACAGCGCGCCGATTGCCGGCGTCTTCATGGGGCCTGTTGATGCGATGAGCGCCGTGACCAATCCGCGCTTGGCTGCCCTCTTTGACGAGGCGCTGGAACGTTATCCAAAGCTTGCAGCGAGCGCCTGGGCGTATTTTTGCGAGGATGAGGCGTTGGATGAGTATTTCCGGCGCAATTTTGAGACGGCACCGGAGGAGGACGGAGAGTGATCCCGATAGAGCAAGAGATTCGCGCCCAGCTCCTAGCAGCAGCCGATGCCGATTACCACGCCTTTCACACGGGGCTCGTGCCCACCGCCGATCCGGCGCGCTTTCTCGGCGTGCGCCTGCCTGCCCAGCGCAAAATTGCCAAGGCTTTCGCCAAGGACGTGCGCGTCGTAGATTACCTCGCGTTGACGCGCCACGATTATTACGAGGAGGTCAACATCCACGGCTTCCTCATCGATAGCCTTGCAGACATCAGCGACTGCCTCGCAGCGGTGGAGGCGCTGCTGGCGCAAATCGACAACTGGGCCACCTGCGACACCCTCTCGCCGCGATTGTTCAAGCAGCATCCGGCTGCCGTCGAGCCCGCAGCCCTGGCGTGGATGCAAGAGATGGCCGCGCCCTACACCGTGCGCTTTGGCATCGTCACCCTCATGCGCCATTTTCTGGGTGTGGATTTTCGCGAGACGCATCTCGCGGCAGTGGCAGCCTGCTGCTCAGAGGAATATTACGTCAATATGGCCGTCGCCTGGTATTTTGCCACCGCCCTCGCCAAGCAGTGGGAGACGACCCTGCCCTGGATCGCTGAGCACCGCCTGCCCGATTGGACCCACCGCAAAACTATCCAGAAAGCCATCGAAAGCTACCGCGTGACACCCGAGCAAAAAGCCCTGCTCAAAACCTATCGCTGAGACTTGCGCATCAGTAAATTTGCGGGTACGTTTTTGCACATTAAGCACATAATTTTCACTATCGGCTGAAAGTTATAGACAAACTTCTTTTGATGATGTATAATAGACAAAATAAGCAAAAATTTGCACACATCAAAGGAGGGACTTGCCAATGACCCGCGCGCACGCCAAAATCAGCCAGCCAGCCAGCCAGCTGAGTCTGTCTATTTTTGCGGCGATCATTTCATTAACAAACCTCTACCGGACGCACAGCGTCTGCGATTATTCGCGGGCGGGTGCGTCTTTTTTGATGGAAACAATTTGAGAAAGTGAGATGATCGTAATGAAACGCAAAATCACAGCCATTGTTGCCATGTTGGCGATGGTGCTGAGCCTATTGCCGCTGACCGCCCTGCCGAGCTGGGCGGCGGAGGGCGAGGTTGAGTATCTCTATTGTGACGAAAATGGTCAAAATTGGGAGACACGCATCAAATCCACAGGGGAATATACGTCGTTGACGAAGGAGTATCTGGAAAATAAGAGCTACACATTGCAATCAGGCTGGTATGTCGTCGAACCAACAGCGGATGGTATCACTGTTGATCGCCGTATCAATATTAGCGGCGCTGTCCACCTAATCCTTGCCGATGACGCGAGCCTCACTGTTAATGGCGGTATCAGCCTGTATCAAGGTAATAACCTCACCATTTATGGTCAGCACGAGGGAGATGGGAGCCTGATTGTACGGAATGTTGCTACAGCAGAAGCAGGCCTTGGATGTAGAGCCAATAATATCGCTGGCAATATTACCATCAACGGCGGTCACATCGAGGCCACCGGTGGAGAGGACGGCGCAGGTATTGGCGGTGGTTATAAGAGTAGCGCTGGTACAATCATTATCAATCGTGGTAGTGTCAAAGCCACGGGTGGCAGGGGCGCCGCAGGCATCGGCGGTGGCTATTCTGGATCTGGTGGGACGGTCATTATCAATGGTGGCATTGTTGAAGCCATTCGCGGTGGTGGCTATGGCATTGGCAGTGGTAGTGGAAGTGCTAGTGGTGCCCCCCTTTCCACCGGGGAGAATGGCCATGGAGTGATTATTACCGACTCTATCAACAACCGAAACGAAGAAGCCAACTGGAGTGGCGTATTCTTTATTGGTAGCAACGATGGTGAAGTGTATGGCAATGTCGAGTTGGCGGATAATTTCACCCTCGCCAGCGATCAGACGCTGACCGTTGGTGCGGATAAAAGCCTTTCTGTCAAGGATGGCGTTACCCTTGTCAATAAAGGCAGTATATTAGTTTCTGGGGCATTGTCCGGGCATATAGATAATCAGGGCACCATCTATCAGCTGGATGGTGGAATGGTGTCAGATGAAATCGATGGCAAAGTGGTTATAAGTGGGAAGACTATCACCTATCTTGACGAGAGTGGGATTGAACAGCTCACAGAGCATCCACCAATCCCCGTCACACCACTGACGACCGCTTTGAGCAATGGCTGGTACGTGGTTGCCAGTGATGTCACCCTCAATAAACGACTCACCGTCACGGGTGATGTTTATTTGATCCTCGCAGATGACGCCAAATTGACGGTCAACGGTGGCATCCAGGTGCAGGGTGGTAATAGCCTCACCATCTACGGGCAGAGCACAGGCACACAAAAAGGCCAGCTGATTGCACAGAATGTGGAAGAACCTAATGCGGGTATCGGTGGTAACAGTGGCGACGCAGGCAAGATCACCATCAATGGTGGCGCTGTCACAGCGACGGGCGGTGAAGATGGCGCTGGTATTGGCGGCGGCTATCATGGTGGTGGCGGCACTGTCATTATTAACGGTGGCTTTGTCACGGCGACTGGGGGAAAAGATGGCGCAGGTATTGGTAGCGGTTGGGGCACCAGTAAAGGTAATTTTTCCACCAGCGCTAAAAGTAATGCCGTGATTTTCACCAGCTCGATCAGAGACGAAAGTAAAAAAGATGATTGGAACGGTATTTTCTTCATCGGCGGTAATGACGGCCAGGTCTATGGCAACGTCACCCTCGCAGAAGCATTCACCATTACTAGCGAGCAGATCCTGACCATTGGCGAAGGACAAACCCTCACTATTCCAGATGGTGTAACCCTCACCAATGAGGGTACCATCATTAACAATGGCACCATTGTTGGTAGCATTGACGGATCTGGTGAGGTGCATCATGCAAGCCGTGTTGGCGTACATTTCGAGAAGAATGGCGAAACAGTGACCAGTGTTGCTTACGGTGATGAGGTGACCGTCGTTGCCACGATACAGAAAAAACAAGCGACGACCAACAGCCTGTCGGCCGATGAGGATACGGTGAATTTCTACCTGGGCGATACCGATGGCACGCTGTTGGCATCAGAGAACGTGACCAATGACAACGATGGCACATACACCGCCAAAGTTACTATTAAACTTACAGGCGACAACTGGACACCAAATGAGACGCCATACACCATCACTGCTGATTTTGGCGGTACGACAGACATAAATGGTGATAAATTGCAGGCAAGCACAGGCCATGCAGATTTGACCGTGACTAAGCTGGATCAGGAAGCACTTACCATTGAGAATGTGCCAGCCACTATCTATAAGGGTGACAGCTTCGCACTGAGCACCGACGGCGGTTCTGTCACAGGCGACGTCAAGTGGTCGGTCGAAGGCGATGTGGCGACGATTGATACGGATGGCAAGGTGACAGTGACAGAGATCGGTGAATTTACCGTCAAAGCTGAGAAAGCGGGCGATGCTATTTACAATCCGGTAGAAGCATGTGTCACCTTGACGGCGACTAATCGCCCAAGCTCCGGCGGTGGCACGATCACGCCACCGACCTATCCGCCAACGGTGACGGAGCCAGAAAACGGCAGCGTCACCACCTCGCCAGCGCGACCAAAGCAGGGCGAGACTGTGACCATCACGCCGGATCCTGATGACGGCTACGAGGTCGACAAAATCACCGTCACCGATAAGAACGGCAAGACCGTCGACGTCGAGAAAAATTCTGATGGCACCTACACTTTCACCCAGCCGAGCGGCAAGGTCACGATCACCGTCACCTATCGCGAAGCAGGCGAAGAGCCAGAACCAACTGATCTCCCATTCACCGACGTCAGCGAGGGCGCGTGGTACATCGACCCTGTGCGCTTTGTCTACAACGAAGGCCTCATGACTGGCACGAGCACGACGACCTTCTCGCCGAATCTCACGACGACCCGCGGCATGATCGTCGCCATTCTCTACCGCATGGAGGGTGAGCCAGATCTCAGTAACGAGAACCTCGGCTATCCATTTGCCGACGTTGACGCATCTGCCTACTACGGCAACGCCGTCTACTGGGCGCGCCAGAATGGCATTGTCAGCGGCTACAGCAGCGAACGCTTCGGCCCAACCGATAGCATCACGCGCGAGCAGCTCGCCGCGATTCTCTACAATGTCGCCGAGTACAAGGGCGTCGACACCAGCGCTCGCAATGATCTGTCGAGCTACAGCGACGCTGGAAGCATCAGCGGCTGGGCGACCGACGCCATGCAGTGGGCCAACGCCGCAGGCATTGTGAATGGCATGAGCGAGAGCGAATTGGCACCGAAGGGCAATGCGACGAGAGCACAGGTAGCAGCTATGCTCGAGCGCTATGTCAAGAACGTTTTAGCGTAACATGATGAGTGGCGACGCGAAGCTAGTCCTTTAGGGCCACGACGCGTAGCGTAGCGAAGCTGGCAGGATGCTACAGAGATACATCACAAACGTCATCGGCAAAAATTACATAGACGCAAAAACAGCGTTGTCCGTTTGGGCAACGCTGTTTCTTTTAGAGAGGTGTGTGCCAGAGCTGGGCGAGGTGGCGCAGGGCGGTTTGGCTGGCGGCGGGGAGATGGGGGAGCTGGGCGGTGGCTTGCGCTTGCCAGCTGGTAGATAGCGGCGAGGGGGCGCTGGCAAGGAGGGGCAGGGCGCGAGCAAGGACGTCGCCAGAGAGGGCTGTGAGCCAATCGGCAAAGCGACTGCGCAGGGTCGGCAGGGTGCGGGCGTCGCTGTAGTAGAAGGTTTTCTCGAGGATGGGGCCGCAGAGTGTGCCGCCGGTCTCGAGGGTGCGCTGCGCGGCGAGAACCTTGTCCAGGGATTGGTTGGATTTGACCTGCCAGGTGCCGTCGCCGCCCTGGTAGAGGAAGCCATAGAAGGTGCGCTGGTGCTGCTCGAGGACGACGCTGTCCTGGGTCATTTGCTGGCGGGTCTGGTTGAGCCAGTCGCGGGCAACCTTGGCGTGGGCGGCGTCGATTTGCCTGGCGGTGATGCACTGGCCGAGAAGGCGCGCCAGGAGCTGGCACTCGTCGGCGAGAAAGCGGCCGTCATAGGCGTCGATGAGCCCTGCGATGATCGGCCAGGCGGCGCTTGCTGGTGGCGTCGCGGTGGCCGCAGTGATGAGGTCAAAGAAGGCGGGCGGAAACGCCTCTGCCAGGGCGCGAGCGGCGGCACGCTTGAGATCTGCGAGAACGCTGTCCTCCTCACCCGTCAGCAAAAGCTGGCGCGTGGTGAAGGGCTGGATTGGCGTCGCCCAGCGCTCCGCAAAGGGCGCGTCCAAGACAAAGCGCGCCATTTCCTCGACGTTGGGCGAGACGCGGTAGTAGACCTCGCCGCCCGCCAAATAGGCGCAGCCCGAGAGGCTGAGCTCTTCTTCCATGGCGCCCATGGTTGAGAGCGCCTCGACGCGCTGGGCGCAGAATAAATCACGACTGATGCCCATGAGTGGCACCTCCTTTCACAGTGTGGAGCGTATAGCCGACGCTGCCGCGCTGGCAGGCGACGGGCTGGCCAAAAAATTCTGAGAGGGTCTCAGAATTGAAGAGTTCCTCGGTGGCGCCCTTGGCAAAGATGCGCCCGCTTCTCAAAAGCAGGGCGTGGGAAAAGAGGGGCAGGATTTCCTCGGCGGTGTGGGTCACATAGAGGAGGGTGATGGCTGTCTCGGCGGCGAGGGTGCGGGTGATGTCCAAGAGCCGTTCGGCAGCGAGGAGGTCGAGCCCCGTCGTCGGCTCGTCCATGATGAGAATCTCGGGGCGGGCCAGGAGGGCGCGGGCGATGAGGACGTTTTGCCGCTCGCCCTTGGAGAGGAGGCTGAAGGGATGGTCGCGCTTGCGCCCCAGGCCAAAGCGTGCAAGCAGCGCATGGGTGCGGATGACGTCGTCGTCCGTGATACTGCCGCAGATGCCGAGGCTCCCCGAGAGACCCGAGAGGACAATGTTCTGCGCCGATTCGTTTTGCAGATGCTTGTCAAAAAAGCTGCTGCTCACCCAGCCGACGCGGCGGCGCAGCTCGAGAATGTTATCGTCGTCGTAGGCCGTGCCAAAGAGGCGCAGGCTGCCGTGGGTTTGGCGCAGGTAGCCGGCGACAATGCTCAGCAGGGTGGTCTTGCCGCTGCCGTTGAGGCCGTAGATGATCCAATGCTCGCCGGGCGCGACCTGCCAATGGATGTCGCGCAGAAGGTAGGTGTGGCCGCTTTTGTAGGAGAGGGCGCTGGCCTCGATGATGGGGGTCATGGCGCATCCTCCTCTGCGAGGTCACGGGCGCTGAACACCGTCGCCTCGCCGAGATCTGTCTGGCGGACAGGCACGGTGTAGCCCTCGTCAGAGAGAAGCCCTGCGCCGCGGTCGCCCCAGGCGATGATTTCGCAGACCTTGGCAATGTTCATGCGGCGCGACTGCTCGCTCTCGTCGAGCTCGGGAAAATAATTGAAGCCAAAGCGGTCGACAAAGGCGGCGGCGCTGGCGTAAATTTCCGGCTCGGTGCCAAATTCGATGCGCGCGCAGGCGGGGCAATAGAGCTCGCTGCGGGCGTCGCCATAATCGCTAAAGGCGATGCGCTTGAAGGTCAGCGCGCCACCACAATATTTGCAGACGCAGCGAGATTTTCGGCGCCCAAGAAGTTCAAGACGGCTCATAATGAGCACTTCCTTTCTGTTGAAAAATAAGAAAGCGAGCATCGGCCGTCGCCAATGCTCGTTTGCAGGAGATCACACAGGGAAAAGCTTGCCGCCGAGGGGCATCGTGACAAAAATCAGTATCAGCCAGGTGAGCAGCGAGATGGTGATCCCAAAAATGTAGGTCCAGCGGGTGTCGACGATTTTGTGGCCGTGAACCATCGCCGATTGGAAGCTGGCGGCTGGCGTCATGTAGCTGGCGTTGAGGGCAAAGTACATGAGGAACCACATGACGTACGGATTGCCGCCGAGGTCAACGGCCAGCGGGCAGAGGAACGGCGTAAACATGGCCGCAAGCACAATGTTGTGGGTGACCTGGGTGAGAATCCCCAAAAGAATCATCGAGATGATCATGAATTTGGTGACGCCCATGCCCGAGACAATCGGCAGCACCAGACCGACGACGGTTTTCATGATGCCGGTTTCCTCCATGCGCATGGCTTCGGCAATCGGGAAGGTCACTGAGAGCAGGAGCATGAGCTGCCAGTCAACGTAGCGGGTCCAGATTTTGCCCATCTCGATGAGGGGCTGCCCCTTGAAGGAAATCACCGCCATGAGCACCAGGCCCAGGCAGCTCATGCCGCCGACGCCGAGGGCGCTGAGGATTTTCATCCCCGGCAGATTTGGAAAGGTCGATGGCAAAAGCAGCGCCATGCTGTAGATGATGAGCGCCACAAAACCGATCTTGGCTTCCTTGGTGACTTTTTCGGCTTTGAGCACGGCGACGACGTCATCCGGGAGAATGAACTTGGACGCGTCGAGGCGGAAGAGCACCTTGCCCAGGAGAATCATCACGAGGGTGACGGTGCCGGTGGTGAGGAGCGAGAGCAGAATGAATGGCAGGACGTCGAAGGTCAGCTGCATCGTGTCGATGAAGTAGCCCTCGAAAATCATCGCCGTGGCGCGGAAGGGCACAGCGAAAACGCCGCTAAAGCCTGCCGCCGTGATCATCATGATCATGAAGGTGAGGAGACGGTCGCCCTTGGGAATGTTGTTTTCCTGGGCAATGCGCAAAATAATCGCCCAGAGCAGAAAGATCGCTGCGAGATAGACGCCGAGCATCCCCATGATGTAGGCAGTGAGAATCATGCCAAAGACGAGGAGCCAGGGGCTTTTGCGAAAAATCTTGCGGGAAACGAGCCAGTTGGCAATGAAGGTCGTGACGCCGACGGCGTCGATGGCGCCGGTGAAGACCATCGCCACGAGGACAACGACGAGATTGGAATTGCCAAAGCCCGTCGAGAGCGCCGTGGTCGTGTCCATAATGCCAAAGAGCGCCAGCGCCACATAGCCGAACACGCTCGGGATGATCAGGTCAAAGGTGATCCAGCCGTAGAGCACGCCGACGAAAACGCCCAGGGTGCACATGCCCTGGCGGCTGATGACGCCGATGGTTGGGGCGCAGGCAATGAGAATCGTGAGCGCCACCATAATAAACAGGTGGACGTATTTTTTCTTTGTCATAGTCATGACAAACCCTCCCTTGTTTTGAGGTTGTGGAATCATAATGGGCAAAATTCCTAAGAAAAAAAGCCTTGCAGCGACGCTGTGGTTGCTGCAAAGCTTTCAATAAATACTTGCGGCCAAAAGCCTGACAGTCAAAAATATGAAGGTTGTCGATTATTCTTCTACGTAGGTGGCGTCTTCGAGAATCTGGTAGGCGACGGCGCCTTCGCATTGCTTAGGCATACGCACGCCGAGCATGTGAGCAACGGTTGGAGTCATGTCGACCTGGCGAATGATACGTGGGGAATTGTAGCCGCTCTTGAGGCCCTTGCCGGCAGCGATGAAGATTGGCGTGACGGAGGTGTCGTTGACGCCTTCGACCATTGGCAGCGCATCGCCGTGGAGACGGTTGACGCCTTCTTCGAGCCAGTAGAGCACATCGCCGCATTCTGGGCCGCCGGTGCCGAGAACGATGGCGTCCTTGTTGCGCATGGCCACAGAAATGACGCGCTTGCCATTGAGGCGATAGTTGTAGAGACCGTCGATGATTTCGCGCTCAAGCTCGTACTTGTCTTCCGGATCAACGATACCCGTCGGATACTTGCCCTTGAGGTTGATGTAGATCTGCCCACCGCGGGTGGCGACGGCGCGGGTCTTTTCCCAGTCGATTTCCTTGATGTCGTTGCCGTTTTCGTCCTTCTTGAGAACGGTGAAGCCGAGCTCTTCCATGACCTTGACATTGCAGCCAAAGGCGTCGCCGATGAGTGGCTTTTCTTCTTCCTCTGGGGTGAGGAGCCCGTGGTCAGAGAAGATCATGATCGTCCAATCCTCATCGAGGTAGTGGAGGAAGCGGCCGAGGTAGCGGTCGGTTTGCAGATAAACCTGCTCGATGGCATCCTGGTATTCCTTGCCGTGGAGGCTGCCCATTTCCGGACGGTCCTTGCCGAGAAACCAGAACATGTGGCCCATGGCGTCGACGTTGTGAATGTGGCTAAAGATCACCTGATAATCGTTTTCGTCAATGAGATAGTTGAGGGCGTCGGCTTGCCACTGGGCTGCTACATCCCAGGTTGGCAGGATGACGCGGTTGACGAGCTCGAGGTCGGTGCCGCCGGAGGTTGGGTTTGGTGGCACGTGGCCCACATTGTCCACAACCTGCTGGAAGAGGCTGCGTGGATGGAAGAGGTGGTCGTAATTGATGTTCATGGCGCGGGAGAGCCACAGACGCACCATCGAGCCATCCTCGGCGAGGTCCATCAGGAGCATGTTGCGGTTGCCCTTGACGTGCTCTTCGTTCCAGATCATATCGTCAACGACGTCGACGACGTATTCATCTTTTTTGAGCACGGCCAGCGGCTCGGTGTCTTTTTTGCTGTGGTAGTAGGCGACGCGGTCGTAAATGCCGTCTTCGTTTTTGAGAATCAGGCATGGGCGGCGCACCAGACCCTTGGAGGTGACGACGTAGAATTCCTTGGCGCCTTCCGGAGCATCGGCCCAGCCGAAGGCATCCTTGATTGGCGAGTTGCAGAGGTCGAGTTTGACAGCGTCGATGCCGTCTTCACCGTCGGCCTGGGAGAGGATGATGTTGCGCATGCTCATCGAATCGCCGCCGAGGATGCTGTTGACGTCAAAGCTGTCTTCGATTTCCGGCAGGTCCTCGATGACGCAGCCGGCGCCGGTGTTGTTGACAGCGGCCGGCTTGTAGGTGACCTCGGTGATGCTGTCCTTGGCGAGGACGATTTTTTCCAAATCGACACGGGCCACGCCGCCGTTGATCATTGTTGGCTGGGTGCCGTCAACGACGTGGAGATTTGGGCTTTGGCTGGTTGGAGGCCAGCTGGAGCCCGGCCAGTGCCAGACGAGGGTTTTCATGCCCGCTTCAGCGGTGACATTCCAGAGGGCTTCGGCGTGGCAGAGGCGAGAGTCAAGGTTGTAACCGGCTGTGTCCAGATGCACCGGATCCTGACGCCAGAAGCAGGTGATGCCGTGGGTGATTGGCAGCGCGCCTGTGGCCAGGGTCGTCCACAGTGGTGGGGTGATGGTTGGCGGCGTGCAAATCAGTTGGAGATTGTCGCGTTGGGCGCCGCGTTCGACGTATTTTTGAATGTTAGGGAGCTTGCCTTCCTTCAAGAATTTTGAGGTCAGACGTGGGTCCAGACCGTCGACGCCGAGCAACAGGACTTTTTTGGTGAGTGGTGTAGACATTGTTGATTCCTCCAAATCTCAAATAAAATTTATGATTGCAATTATCTCTCTTGATGTGTTTATCATACGCCGAAATGTCTGCGGCGCATAGAAGGGGAATCGCGACCATTTTTACAAAGCGTCCAGAATTTATTGACACTTTACCACCAGCGGATATATTATAAATAAAGGAGAAGTTGTAGCTGTTCACATCACGGGGGGAGAGACCATGCAGCTCGAAAGCTTGAACATTCTGCTGGCCGTCAGACAATACGGCTCCATTCGCAAGGCGGCAGACCATTTGAACATGTCCTATCAAAACGTCAGCCGCATTCTCATTCAGCTCGAGGAGGAATTTGGCCGCCAGCTTTTCGTGCGCAATTCCAAGGGCGTCACGTCGACGGCAGACGGCGAGCGGGCGCTGGATGCCGCGCGCCAGATGGTGGCAATTTACGACGCGCTGATGGAGGATTTTGATGCCTCGAGCAGCCGCGAGCGCGCCGAGGCGAACCGGAAAATTTCCGGCAAGCTCGAGCTTGTGAGCTCGACGATCACGTCAAACGGCTTTTTCAACGATTTCCTCGTGGACTTTTCGCTGCAATACCCGCGCATCCAGGTCAGCCTCAACGAGCGCGATGCCTATCCGGCAGCAGACGAGCGCCATCTGCATCTGAATATTTTGCCGCGCCTGGCCACAGAGCTCTCGGCGCCGGGCAAAATCGTCCAACCGCTCCTCGAGGATCGGCTGACGCTCCTGGTGTGCAAGGATTCGCCCCTCAACAACAAAAAGACGACCGCCCTCAAGGAGATCGCCCATTTGCCGATGGTCATGATCTACAAGCAGGCGCGCGAGGATTCGATCATCACGCGGCTCTTGGACGCCCACCACGTCTCCAGCGACGACGCCATCTATGTCAATAGCATCACCGCCTTTCAAAAATACGTCGCCCGAGGCAATTACGTTGGCCTGGCCACAGAAATCCTCGCCGCCAAGCTCATCAGCAGCAACAACAAAACCTTCGCCCAAATTCCATTGCGCGACAAGGACCTCGACATCTACCACTGCCTCATCATGGACAGCAGCGAGACCCTCACGCCTGCCGAGCAGTGCTTCGTTGACGCCATCAAGGAAAATTTTCATATCAGGGAATAAAAAAACAGCCGATTTTGACGCGGGGTCAAAATCGGCTGTTTGCTTATGCAATTACTTGGTCATGAGCGCAGAGATGCTGCGGGCGAAGCTGGTTGGATTCTCGACAGGCAGACCGGCGATGAGGCGGGCTTGCTGGTAGAGGAGGTTGGTGTAATCGGCGAGGGCCTTCTCGTCGCCGTCCTTGTAGAGGGCTTCGAGCTTGGCGTAGACAGGGTGGTTCTTGTTGATTTCGAGGACCTTTTGCGCCTTGATGTTGCCGCCCTGTGGCATGGCAGCGTAGAGCTTTTCCATGTCGACAGAAATCTGGCCTTCGCTTGAGAGGTAGACGGCGTCCTCATCGCCAAGGAGGTTGCTGGCCTTGACGCGGGTGACCTCGCTGCCGAGAAGGTCGGCGAGTTTTTCGAAGAAGGCGTTTTCTTCCTTCTGCTCGTCCTCGCTCTTGGTCTCGGCGTCGTCGTCCAGGCCGAGGTCGTCGCCGGAGACAGAGCGGAATTCCTTGTCGCTGTAGGCGCCGATGGTCTTGAGGACGAATTCGTCAAAGGCGTCGGTCAGATAGAGCATGTCGAAGGCCTTGTTTTTGATGATGCCGACCTGTGGCAGGCTGTCGATTTGCTCGACGCTGGCGCCGGTGGCGTAGTAGATGTATTTCTGGCTTTCCGGCATTTTCTCGACGTATTCCTTGAGGGTGACGAGCTTGTCCTCGGTGGCTGAATGGAAGAGAAGGAAATCCTGGAGCTTGTCCTTGTTGGCACCGTAATTGTCGTAGGTCGAAATTTTCAGCTGGCGGCCAAAGGCGGCGAAGAATTTTTCGTAGGTCTCGCGGTCGTTGTCGCGCATTTGGGTGAGCTCGCGGGTGATGCGCTCGTCAATTTTGTGGCGAATGGTGCGCAGCTGGCGATCCTGCTGGAGAATTTCGCGAGAAATATTCAGCGACAAATCCTCGCTATCGACAACCCCTTTGACGAAGTTGTAATAGCTTGGCAGGAGATCCTCGCAGTTGTCCATGATCATGACGCCGTTGGAATAGAGGGCGAGGCCGCGCTTGTAATCGTTGGTGTAGTAATCAAACGGAGGCTGGCTAGGAATGTAGAGGATGGCGCGGTAGCTCAATAGCCCTTCGGCGTTGAGATGAATGTGCTTGAGGGGCTTGTCAAAGCCGAAGCGGCGCTCGTGATAGAAGTTGTCATAATCCTCATCGGAGAGCTCGTTTTTGTTTTTGCGCCAGATTGGCACCATCGAATTGAGGGTATCGTCCTCGTAATAGGTTTCGTATTCCGGATGCTCCTCGGTGCCCTCCTTCATGCGGGATTTTTCGCAGAGCATGACGATTGGGTAGCGGATGTAGTTGGAATAGCGGCTGACGAGGGCACGCAGAACGTGCGGATCGAGGAATTCGTCGTAGTTTTCTTCGTCGGTGTTGTCGCGCAGGGTCAGGGTGATTTTCGTGCCGGGATTGGTGCGGCCACAGTCGGAGATGGTGTAGCCGTCGGTGCCGTCAGAATGCCACATGGCCGCAGGCTCGTCAGGGTTCCAGGTCTTGGATTCGACGGTGACCTCCTTGGCAACCATGAAGGAGGCGTAGAAGCCGACGCCGAATTGGCCGATGATGTTGTGCTCGTCCTCGAGCTCCTGGTCATTTTTGAATTCGAAGCTCCCGCTCTTGGCGATGGTGCCGAGGTTGTTTTCGAGCTCCTCGGCGGTCATGCCGATACCCGTGTCCTCGATGGTCAGGGTGCGCGCCTCTTTGTTAGGCGTCAGGCGGATATAGAAATCGTCCTTGTTGAAGGTGCGGTTTTCGTCGGTCAGGGTCTGATAATAGACCTTGTCGATGGCGTCGGAGGCGTTGGAAATAAGCTCACGCAGAAAAATTTCGCGGTTGGTATAAATAGAATGGATCATCAAATCCATCAGTCGCTGGGATTCAGCCTTAAAAGATTTTTTACTCATGGATGTTCACCTCATTTTTTATTAGCACTCGAAATAATTGAGTGCTAAGATTATTTTAGCACGCCCACCGCCGATGTCAAGGGAGAATCGTCGCTGACGGTAGGCTGATGGCGTGTTATAATTGAAGAAAAATTCCAGGGAGATGATGAGCGTGAAAAATTGCGATGCGTATCAAAAAAATCTGGGACAGCGCACGGGCGACGGCTGGTGCGCACTGGGCGTTTTCGCAACGCTGATGGCGCTGCTGCTCATGCAGGGGGCGGTGTATCGCTCGACGCTGCCGACGCCGGTGTTGGCGAGCATGAACATTGTTGTGCCGATGCTGGGCATTGCGCTGATTCTCGCTGTGGTGCGGTATGAGCGCGGGGCTTGGGGCGAGTGGCGACTTGGTGCACGCTGGCCACTGGCTGTGGGCTGTGGCGCGATTGTCGGCCTTGCACTGGCGTTGGCGCTTGCGGGAAGCTTCGCACTGGCTGGCGCACATGTTGGACTTGTGGCACCGAGCCTTGCCAGCGGCGCGATTCTCATTATTTGTGTTATCCAAGAAGAGCTGATTTTTCGCGGCTACATCGAGACGCGCCTCTATGGGCTTTGGCACAATGGCTGGATTTGTACGACGGTGACGGCGGTATGCTTTCTCCTTAGCCATTATCCTGTGCGCTGGGTGATGCAGGGGGCTGTGGATTTTTCGGCGCTTGATGGGACGCATGTGGTTTTTATTCTGCTCCTGCATTTTGGCTGTAGCGCTGTGTATCGGCGTAGCGGCTGCATTTGGGCGGCGGTAGCGCTGCATTTTTGTTACAACCTCCTCTCGGGCATGTTTGTGCCGATATAAAAATAAAAAAACGAGCCATGAGGCGCGAGTTGCATCGCGTTTCATGGCTCATTTCATATGCAATTATTTTTCGACGGAGAGGGCGGCGAGGACGTGAGCGGCGGCACCGATGGGCAGTGCTCTTTCATCAAAGAGGACGTCGGCGTTGTGGATGTTGGACGTGCAGCCGTCCACATGAGCACCGAGGGTCATCATCACCGCAGGTACGACGCTGCCGAAAAAGGAAAAATCCTCGCTCCAGGAAAATGGCTGGGGCTGCTCGGCCAGCGTCACATCGTCGGCACGCATTTGCGTCAGAAGCTGGGCGTTCAGCGCGGCGTCGTTGTTGACGACGGGCACCTCGGTGACAAAGTGGAAATCGATGTCGCAGTGGAAGGCACCGCCGACGGCGAGGGCGACCTCGCGGGCGCGGGTCTTGAGCTGGTTGCGCACCGCCTCGCTGTAAGTGCGGATGGTGCCGCGAATGATGGCACTGTCGGGGACGACGTTGAAGGCCTTGCCACCGGAGATGGTGCAGAGGGAAAGCACTGCCGTTTCCTGGGGCGGTGTCTCGCGGCTGATCAGCCCCTGCATGGCGTTGTAAATTTGCACCGCCGCAAAGACGGGATCAATGCCTGTGTGAGGCGCGGCGCCGTGGGCGCTCTTGCCCTTGACGGTGACGAGAAATTCGTCTGCCGAGGTGTAGAGGGCGCCGTCCTGATAATAGAGGACGCCGCTGTCCTGGGTCGGCGACATGTGCAGGGCAAAGGCCCCGGCGGCGTCAGCGTTCAGGACGCCGTGGTCAAGGAGATACTTGGCGCCGCTGCCGCCTTCCTCATCCGGCTGAAAAATCAGTCGTGTGCGATGAGTCAGCGCAGCCTCGTGGCGCTTGAGGAGCACAGCGGCACCGAGGAGCATCGCCGTGTGAAAATCGTGGCCGCAGGTGTGGGCGTAATCGGTGACGCTGGCAAAATCGAGCCCGCTTTCTTCCTTCATTGGCAGCGCGTCCATGTCGGCGCGCAGCATCATGCCAGGCGCCCCCTCGCCAATTTCGGCCACGAGGGCGCTGGGGCAGGGTTCGCTGTAGGCGACGCCTGCCTCATCAAGTACCTGGTGAATGAAGGCCAGCGTGCCGTCCAGGTCGTAAGCGCCCTCGGCGTGCTGGTGCAAATGGCGCCGCCAGCGTGTGAGCTCAGGTGCGAGGGCGCAGGCTTCTGCGTAAATAGACATTTCAATCCATCTCCTAGGTTAACAGATCGTAGATGATGACGATGATCCCCAAGATGATGCGGTAGTAACCGAAGACCTTGAAGTCGTTTTTCTGGATGTAGGCAATGAGGAATTTGATCGCAAGAATCGAGACCACAAAGGCCACAAACATGCCAAAAAAGAGAATGCCCAGCTCGCTTGCCGAAAACTCAAAGCCGAACTTGACGAGCTTGAGGAGGCTCGCGCCAAACATAATCGGAATACTCATAAAGAAGGAAAATTCCGCCGCGGCTGTACGCGAGGTGCCGACGAGCATCCCACCGATGATCGTCGAGCCCGAGCGCGAGGTCCCAGGAATCAGGGAAAGCACCTGGAAGCAGCCGATTTTGAAGGCGGTGAGATAGCTCATTTCTTCAATAGAATTGGTGCTTGG
This sequence comes from Peptococcaceae bacterium, assembly GCA_030524315.1. Classification (GTDB taxonomy): domain Bacteria; phylum Bacillota; class Peptococcia; order Peptococcales; family Peptococcaceae; genus UMGS1590. Next base: position 3,454 of record JAUNGU010000006.1, on the reverse strand, counting down.
CGCATACTTGACGCGGGTTTCGATCCAAATAAAGACAACCCCGTAGACAATGAGGGCGATGGCGACGACCACGTAATTATAGAAGTGTTCGTCGAGCCAGTCGTTGAGAGGCAAGCCAATGAGGGCTGCTGGCAGGCAGCCGATGATGACCTTGTACCAAATGTGCCAGGTGGATTTTCTTTCGACGGCGGTTTTTTTCGGCGAAAACGGGTTCAGCTTGTGAAAATAAACGACGACGACCGCCAAAATCGCGCCGAGCTGAATGACGACCAGAAACATTTCCCAAAATTCGCGGGAGACGTTCAGGCGCAAAAAATTATCGACGAGAATCATATGCCCGGTGCTACTGATTGGCAGCCATTCGGTGATCCCCTCGACAATCCCTAGAATCAAGACCTTTAGATATTCGATGATCATTATTTCTCCTCCTGTTAGATAATCTATATTATTGTACTTGATTGACAGAGGGGCTTCAAGTTTTTGCGCGGCTTTTTTCAAGATTGGGTGGTTGCCAATGGCGCAATTTCTATTATAATGATAGCCATGGAGAACTGTCCGTCACGGACGGGGAGATTTTTTGCAGCAAAAAGAGGAAGAGTCGTTCCACTTTGTGGAAATGCCATTTGGCGCCCGAAAAAATTGATCAGGAGGATCGCTATATGACAGACTCTGAAAAACAAAGAAAATATTGGGCCATCGGCGATTTGCATCTGTCCATTGGTCTTGACGCCGACAAGCAAAAGCCAATGGATCAATTTGGCGAGCAGTGGGCGCAGCACACGGCCAAAATTGCCCGCGCCTGGTGCGAGCGCGTCGAAAAAAATGACGTGGTGCTCTTGGTGGGTGATTTGTTTTGGGGCAATCGCGTCGAGGAGGCGCGGTTTGCGCTGAACTGGCTGGGCTGTCTGCCCGGGCAAAAAATTCTCGTGCGCGGCAACCACGACAACTGGTGGCAGAGCATCACCAAGGTGCGAAAGGTGCTGCCCGAGGGCATGTACGCCATCCAAAACGACTGCATCGACATTGACGGTGTGGCCATTGCCGGTGCCCGCGGTTGGACCTTTTCTGATCCCGAGGGCCCGGCGCACCAGGAAAAAATGCTGCGCCGCGAATACAAGCGCCTCGATGCGTCCCTGGCGCAGGTGCCGGAGGATGCGCGCTACCGCATTGCGATGATGCATTTTCCGCCGTTTACTGACGACGGCCTCTCGGTGGAGGTTTCGTCGATTCTGGAACGCCATGGCGTCAATCTCTGTGTGTTTGGCCACTGGCACGGGCAGGAAGCCGAAAAATATCAGACCTTCGAAAAAAATGGCATTAAATATGTGCTTGTGAGCGCGGATAATGTTGATTTTTCGCCGGTAGAGATTTATAATGATGGATATATTCATGACCTGGAAGGGAATTATTAGAAAAGGGAGGTGATCACATGGAAAAACGAATTTTTGCAACCGAAAAAGCCCCTGCTGCATTGGGCCCATATTCTCAAGGCGTGGGTGCTGTTGGTGAGCTTGTTTTCGTTTCCGGACAGATTGCCATCGATCCAGAAACCAACACCCTCATCGATGGAGATGTTGCCGCCCAAACCGCGCGCTGCATGGATAACATCACAGCGATTTTGGCAGAGGCCGGCGCAACCATGGAAAACGTTGTCAAAACCACCATCTTTTTGAAAGACATGAACAACTTCGCTGTTGTCAACGAGGTGTATGGCAAATACTTCGAAAAGGATGCCCCTGCAAGAGGCTGTGTGGAGGTGGCGCGTCTGCCAAAGGATGTCGCAGTAGAAATTGAAGCCATTGCAGTAGTATAAAAATTTCAAAATAAAAAGGAGGGGTAGTAACATGTTTGATGCATTATTGTTGGCACGCTGGCAATTTGCAATTACAACGGTGTATCACTTTTTGTTCGTGCCGTTGACATTGGGCTTGTCGATCATGACAGCGATGATTCAAACAAAATACTATCGTACAAAAGATCCAAAATACAAAACCATGACCAAGTTTTGGGGCAAGCTTTTCCTGATCAACTTTGCCATGGGTGTTGCGACGGGTCTTGTACAGGAATTCCAATTTGGGATGAACTGGTCTGAATACGCACGCTTTATGGGCGACATTTTTGGCGCACCATTGGCAATCGAAGCACTTTTAGCATTTTTTATTGAATCTACATTCCTGGGTATTTGGATTTTTGGTTGGGATCGTCTGCCAAAGGGCGTTCATCTGGCGTCTATTTGGCTGGTGGCGATTGCGTCCAATCTCTCGGCCATGTGGATTTTGGTTGCAAACTCTTTCATGCAGCATCCACAGGGCTATGTGCTCAACAATGGGCGCGTAGAAATGGACAACTTTGCTGAAATCGTCAGCAATTCGTATTTCTTCCATCAGTATGCTCACGTCTTTACAGCCGGGCTGGCGACGGCATCCTTCTTTATGCTGGGGATCAGCGCCTATCATCTGATGCGCAAGAAAAATCTCCATGTGATGAAATCGTCCTTCAAATTTGCTGCTGTCATGGGGCTCATCGCTTCCCTGGCTGTGGCCGGTGTGGGGCATATGCAGGGTCAATATTTGACCGAAGAGGTGCCAATGAAGATGGCTGCCATGGAAGCCCTTTGGGACACTGAAGACAGTGCACCCCTGGCGCTGGTGGCTGGCATTGACACTGAAAACAAGGAAAATTCCTTCGAAATTTCTGTGCCGGGGCTGTTGAGCTTCATGGCGCACAACAATTTCACCGAAGAGGTGCAGGGGATCAACGATCTCCAGGCAGAATATGAACAGGAATACGGCGACGGCAACTACATCCCTGACGTGCCACTGATGTTCTGGAGCTTCCGCTTCATGGTCGGTGCCGGTATGCTGATGGTATTGTCTGCGTTGGCTGCTTGCTTCCTGTCCAAAACCGGCCGCGAGGTCAAGGGTTCTAAGCTCATGGTGGTCTTTCTGCCAATGATGTTTGCGCCATTCGTCGCCAATTCCTTTGGGTGGATTTTGACCGAGGCTGGGCGTCAGCCATGGATCGTTTACGGCTTGCAGAAAACCTCCGATGCCGTCTCGCAGGTGGTTTCCGGTGGCTCGGTCATGGTTACCCTGGTGGGCTTCACGCTTCTCTATTTGGTATTGGCCATTATCGATGTCGCCTTGATGATTCGTGCGGCGAAAACCGTTGAGGACGAAGCCGCGAAGCCAAAAGCAGCAGAGGAGGGCTCACTATGGATTTAAATATTCTCTGGTTTGTACTCATCACCGTCCTGTTTATTGGTTTCTTCTTCTTGGAAGGCTTTGACTATGGCGTCGGTGCATTGATTCCAATCGTCGGCAAGGACGATGACGAACGTCGCGTGGTCTTGAACACCATTGGGCCGTTCTGGGATGGCAACGAGGTTTGGCTGATCACCGCCGGTGGCGCCATGTTTGCGGCCTTCCCTCATGTGTATGCGACCATGTTCAGC
>JAUNGU010000082.1:1408-8244 GCA_030524315.1 Peptococcaceae bacterium | reverse complement strand
ATCCAGAGAAAAGACGGTCTTGTCCTTCAGGGAATCCGGCACGTCGCCCTTGACAATACGCTGCGCCAAGCCTTCGACGACGGCGGTTTTACCGACACCAGGTTCACCAATGAGCACTGGATTATTTTTCGTCTTACGCGAGAGGATACGGATGACGTTACGAATTTCTTCGTCACGGCCAATGATTGGATCGAGTTTTTGGCTGCGTGCCTTTTCGACCAAATCCTGGCCGTATTTTTTCAGGCTGTCGTAGGTTTCCTCTGGCGAATCGCTGGTCACTGTCTGGTTGCCGCGAATTTCTTTGAGGACGCCCAGGAACTTATCGAGGGTAATGTCAAACTGCTGGAAAAGCTTGGCCATCGAAGGGGATGGTTTGCGCAGCATGGCCAGCACCAGGTGCTCGACGGAGACGTAGTCGTCGCCCATGTGCTTGGCTTCGTCCTCGGCATAGTTCAACGTCTGATTGAGGTATTGGCCGATGTATTGCTGACCGCCCTGAGATTTGACCTTGGCATTGAGGGCGTTGGCAAATTCGCCACTGTCAATGGCCATTTTTTCGAAGAGCTGGGAAATCAGGCCGCCTTCCTGCCGGAGCAGGGCGTAGAGCAGATGCTCCTGTTCAATTTCCTGGTTGCCAAAATCCATGGCCACCCGTTGTAAATCATTTATTGCTTCTACAGATTTTTTTGTAAATCTATCAATTTGCATGTTGCAAGCCTCCTTGAATTGAAGAGCATTTTATTTACCAAATGTGAGAGGTAAATATTAAAGTAAGAAGTGGAAAATTACTTCTAACGATTGGATAACTTCTTACAAACACATCATAGCACTTTTTATTAGCAGACTCAAGAGTCGAGTGCTAATTTGTTGGCGAAAAATTTTGGCGTCCTCAAATCTTGTGGGTCGGAGGTTTTCGGCGCGTGAAAATTTTTCGCTGAGGATTTTTCGCCGGCGAGTGCTCGGCGAAAAATTCTCAGGCGCTCAAAAGTTTTGAGCCGCGACTGAGCGCGGAAAAATCCGCGAAAAATTGACGGATAACAGCGCTCATGATAAAATGAAATGTCTGAGAACAGTTATAAATGAGGGATGAGAAATGGCCATTTTACAGGTGAATGGGCTCACCAAAACCTTTATTACAAATACAATTTTTGAAAACATCAGCTTTTCGATCAACGCCGGGCAGAAGGTTGGTCTGGTCGGACCGAACGGCGCGGGCAAATCGACGTTAATGAAATGCATCATCGGTACAGAGGACGCCGACGGTGGCACAATCACCTTTGCCAAGGGCGCGAGCTTTGGCTATTTGGCGCAGCAGCTGCATTTAGACGTCAAGAAAACGCTGCGAGAGCTGATTCTCGAAGCTTTCGAGGATGTGCTGGCGCTGCAAAATGAGATTCGTCAGCTAGAGCTGGATATTTCTAGCGAATCAGATCCAGACAAGCAGGCGGCGCTCCTTGAAACTTATCAGAAAAAGCAGACAGCCTATGAGCAGATGGATGGCTACGCCGTTGAAAGCCACGTCAAGGGGATTGTTTTTGGCCTGGGCTTCGTCGAAGAAGATTTGGAGCGCAAGGTCGAAAGCTTCAGCGGTGGCGAGCGCACGCGACTGATGCTGGCGCGTCAGCTGGCGCGTGGGCCGGAGATTTTGCTCCTCGATGAACCGACGAACCATTTGGATCTGCCATCCATTGAATGGCTGGAAGGCTTCCTCAAAAATTTCAAGGGCACGGTGCTGGTCATTTCCCATGACGAGTATTTCCTCGATGCCATTGTCGACACGGTGCTCGATTTGGAGAACCAATCCCTCACGATTTATCCCATGGGCTTTTTCAAATATAAGGAAGAAAAGCGCAAGCAGCGCGCCCTTCAGCACAAGCATTTTTTGGAGCAGCAGAAGCGCACCGAAAAGGAGCTTGAATACATTCGCCGCAACCGCGCCGGTGTCAATTCCAAGCAGGCGCGCGGCCGCGAAAAGAAGCTCATGCGCCAGACATTTATCTCGGATATCAGCGAAAATGACAGCATGCGCATGCAGAGCTATGAGGTGGATGAAAGCGCGCGCTTTGTGCTGACGGTCAGTCACTTGGATGTGGCCATCGGCAGCAAAATGTTGGCGCAGGATCTTTCCTTTGACGTGCAATCAGGTGAGAAGGTATCGATCATCGGTCGTAATGGTGTCGGCAAGTCGACGCTACTGAGGGAAATCCTGGCAGAGATCGACAATGAAGACAGCAAGACCGTCAAGCTCGGCAATCGCGTCAAGCTGGCGTATTTTGACCAGCATCAGCTGGGGCTCGACGATGAAAAGACGGTGCTTGCCCAGACCTTGGACAGCTGCGATCTCAAAATCAGCGAGGCCAAGACGCTCCTGGCGCGTTATCTGTTTCGCGAGGATGATTTAGAGCGACCGGTTGGACTTTTATCTGGCGGCGAGAAGGTACGGCTTTCCTTTATGATCATGCTTTTTGAAGAGCCGAATTTTCTCATGGTCGATGAACCGACCAACCATTTGGATATGGAATCCAAGGAAATCATCGTGCATTTCCTCAAAGAATTCAAAGGCTCGATTCTGGCCGTGTCCCATGACCGCGAGCTTCTCAACAGCGTCGTCACGAGAACCCTGGAAATGGCTGACGGTCAGCTCACTGCCTATCTCGGCAATTACGCCTATTACAAAGAAAAAAAAGACCTGCTTGAGGCCATCAACGCGTCGGACTCTCAGCCTGCCGCGAAAAAAACGCAGCCAGAGAAAAAGGCCAAGAAGACTGCTGTGAGCAAAAGCAAGCTGCGCGATGAAATTGCCCAACTCGAAGAAAAAATCGCGGCGCTCGAGGAGGAAATCGACGCCTTGAACGCAGCGCTGAATGCACCCGGCGCCGATTATCAGAAGCTCTCGACGGATCTCGATTTGGCCAATGAGACGCTAGAGGAAACAATGAATACCTGGCAAGAAAAATCCGAACTACTAGAAGAGGTGAGCGGAAATGGCTAAGCTGCCTGAGCTTTTGCTGCCGGCAGGAAATTATGAGATTGCAAAAATCGCCATCGACCATGGCGCCGATGCCGTCTATATTGGGCTGGAGCAATTCAGCGCCCGCGCCAAAGCGGATAATTTTTCAATGGAAGAAGCCTGCGACATCATTGACTACGCCCACGCGCGTGGTGCGAAGATTTTTTGCGCCCTCAATATTGTCCTCTTTAACGAGGAGCTGAGTGCTTGCATCAAAACGGCAGCCCAGCTCGTCGCCCACCACGTTGATGCCTTCATCGTCCAGGATTTTGGGCTGGCAAGCATGCTCCTCGAGCATTTTCCGGAAACCGAGGTTCATGCGTCGACGCAGATGGCCATCATGAATCCCTGCGGCGCGCAAACGGCCGAGGCCCTCGGCTTTGACCGGGTGGTGCTGGCGCGGGAATGCGCGCTGGCAGAGATGCAGGAGATTCGCGCCGCCAGCGATATTGATCTGGAGGTGTTCGTCCAGGGCGCGCTCTGCGTATGCTATTCGGGGCTTTGCTACATGAGCAGTCTGCACGGCGACCGCAGCGGTAATCGCGGTCAATGCGCCCAGCCTTGCCGCCAGAAATACAGCCTCTACGATGTGACCGACGATAAAGAAAAGCTCATCGCCAACAATTATCTCCTCAGCCCCAAGGACATTAGTTTTTTGGACCATCTTTCTGCGCTCGCAGCGGTACCGGTTCAGTCCCTCAAAATCGAGGGCCGCATGAAGCAGCCGGAATACGTGGCCCTCATGACCGACATCTACCGCAAGCATCTGGATGCTCTCGCCGCAGCGCAGGTCATCAATGATTCTGAGCGGAGTGCTGATCAAAAGGCCATGGCCCAGGTCTTTAACCGCGAAGGCTTTTCGACGGCCTATCTCCTTGGCACGCCGGGCGCGGCGATGATGAGCTATCACACGCCAAAAAACACCGGCATCCCCTTGGGGAAAATCGGCAAAATCAGAAAAGATACCTTCCAAGTGACACTCGACGAGCCGCTGTGCAATGGCGATGGGGTGGCCCTGCTCGATAAAAACTTGCAGCCCCTGTGGGGCGGCTACGTGGATAAAATGACTGATCCATCTGGGCGGGTGGCGAAAAAATTTGCTTCTGGTGACACGGTGGTCCTCTCTCACAGTATGACCAAGCACGAGGATCTCGGGCGCGTGGCCTATTGCTACAAAACCTTCGACAAAAATCTTTCAAAGAAATTGCTCAAAGCCCCTGCAAAGCCAGCGGCAACTGTTAATCGTGGCAGCCTTGCCATTGATGTTACCGCACGCATTGGCGCGCCCTTTGCCATCTCAGCAAGCTGCGTCACAGCAGAAGGGGCGGCGCGTCATTATGATTGGCAATCCGATTTCATTGTCGAAGCGTCAAAAAGTGGCGCATCATGTCAAGCTGTCATCGAAAAAGGGCTCGCCAAGCTCAAAAACGAAGGCTTTGAGCTTTCGTCGCTCTCTATCAGCGGCGACGACAAGGCCTTCGTGCCGATGAGTCTGGTGACGACGTCCAAAAATCAGCTGGCAGAATTTTTTGCGCCAGTGGAAGAAGACGCGCAAGAGGAAGCGGCTGCCATTGACGTTGCGGCACGTATCGAAGCCTGCGAACACGCCTTTGATAGCATTCCACCACAGATCAAAATCAGCCATCCGCCGACTATCACCGTCCAGGTGCGTACCCTAGCCCAAGCCCAGGCTGCCCTGGATGCCGGTGCCGAAGAGCTCAACGTGCTGTTGCTCGATGCGCCGGCCGACCCATGCTGCAGCGTTGATGAGATTGCGCGTCTTTCAGAAAGGGTGGCGGTGATTTGCAGCCTGCCGCCGCTCGTCAAAAACCTGCGCGAGGAGAATGTTTTCCGCAGTCGCATCCAGGCGCTCTTGGCGCGCGGCGTCGATCGCTTTATGATTGCCAACCTCGGCCAGGCAGGCCTTCTCGACGGGCTCGGTGTCGACTATTACGCAGGCGATGCAGCTCTCAATGTGACCAATGACCTCACGGCCTTTGCCTATAGCAAAATTGGCCTCACGCGCCAGACCGTGTCGCTGGAGCTCGACCGCGCCGCGCTTGAGACGCTTTCTAGCGTTGGCAACATTCCCCTGGAGATGATTGTCTATGGTGCGCTGCCGGTGATGCACACCCGCTATTGTCCGATGGGGAGCCTCGTCGGTGGGCGCGAATGCGACCGCGTCTGCAGCCAGCCTTGCAGACAGAGACGCTATGCCCTCAAGCAGAAGGATAAAACCTTCCCGCTTTTTGCCGACGAATTCTGCAATGTCTATCTCTTGAACGATCAGCGCTACAGCCTTTTCGGCCAGTTGGCGGAGGTCAAAAATCTCTTCATGGATTATTGGCGCATTGCCGGTGCCTTTTTGCCAGCCGCGGAAGTGGGGCAGGCGACACGCACCCTCATCCAGCTGCGAGAGCAACTATTTGCACAAGCTTCACAACGAAAGGTCTTGCCGATGACCCCACATTCGACGCAGGGCCATTTTTTCAAAGGAGTTCGATAAATCTTGTCTTATTTCAAAAACAGTCCCGTTCTTGAAAAGCTAGAATTTCATAAAATCCGCGAACTATTGGCGGCTGAGTGCAGCTCGCAATTGGGCAAGCAGCGCGCCATGAATTGTTTTCCGAGCACCGAGTATGCACAAATTGTGCAGTGGCAGGAGGAGACGGCAGAAATCGTCTCAATGATTTCTGTGGGCGAGGTGGTGCCCCTCGGCGGCATCCGCGATCTCCATGCCATTCTCAAAAAGCTGCGCATTCATCAGGTGCTCGAGGCCCATGAGTTCATCGACATCGAGCGCTCGCTGTACGCGGCGAAAAATCTCAGTCAATATTTTGCTGCCAACAAGCGCAGCTACCATCTCAAGCACATGGCTGAAATGGGCGAGTCACTGGTGGTCAACGACGGCTTGCGCAACCAGATCAACAAAACCATTCGCGAGGATGGCTACGTGCTCGACAGCGCCTCGGAAAATTTATCTCACATTCGCAAAAGCTTGGCATCGTTGCACCAAAACATCCGTCGCGACATGGATCAGCTCGCCAAAAGTTCGAGCCTTGCCGATGTGCTTCAGGAGCAAATTGTCACCATCCGCGGCGATCGCCTCGTGCTGCCGGTCAAGGTTGAGCACAAGAGCCGTGTGCCGGGGATTGTCCACGACCAATCGGCGAGCGGCTCGACCCTCTACGTGGAGCCAGCAAAATTGGTGCCAATGAATAACCGCGTCACCGAGCTTGAGCAGGAGGAGAAGCAGGAGATCTATCAGATTCTCAAAAGCCTCTCGGAAGCGTGCGCAGGCGAGTATCAAACGTTGAAATCTAATATGTACCACCTGGGCATCATCGATTTCACCGTCGGCAAGGCCAAGCTCGCCGTGGAAATGCACGCCCAGGCACCCCACACCCAGAACAACACCGACATCATGCTCAAGCGCGCCTACCATCCCCTCTTGGCGAGATCCCGCGCCGTGCCGCTGGATCTGGCGCTGGATGACGAGACGCGCATCATCGTCATCACCGGGCCGAACACCGGTGGTAAAACCGTCACCCTCAAAACCATCGGTCTCTTGGCGCTCATGCACCAGTCGGGGCTGCATATTCCTGCCCAATCTGAATCGGTCATGGGGATTTTTGACAAGGTGTTCGTGGACATTGGCGATGAGCAGAGCATCGAGCAATCGTTGAGCACCTTTTCCTCGCATCTGACCAACATCCGCGGCATTCTTGAGCAGCTCGATGCAGCGTCGTTGGTGCTCTATGATGAGTTGGGCGCGGGCACAGACCCGGGCGAAGGCGCATCCTTGGCGACGGCCATTCTTGAAAAC
>JAUNGU010000082.1:0-1398 GCA_030524315.1 Peptococcaceae bacterium | reverse complement strand
AGCTCAAAACCTTCGCCTATCAAACCGATGGTGTGCAAAATGCCAGCATGGCCTTTGACATTGAGACGCTGCAGCCGACCTATCGGCTGATGATCGGCGTCTCCGGCGAGAGTAACGCCTTTGCCATTGCCCAAAAGCTCGGGCTACGTCAGGAGATCATCGACAATGCCAAAGACATTCTCGAATCCAACCAAAACGAGCTCGTCGACAAGGTCAAGAATCTCGAGAAAATCCAGCGCCAGCTCAACGAGCAGGAGCAGCTTTTTGCCATCGAGCGCGAGCAATTTGCCGATGACAAGCGCATTTTGAACGCCCGCCTCGAAGAAATCGAGCGCGAGCGCAGCAGGATGGAGCGAGAAGCCAACCAAAAAGCCGTCGCCCTGCTTGAAGAAACAAAGAAAAAAATCCAGAGCGTCAACGATGAGCTCAAAGAACTGCGCAAAAAAGATTCCCAGCAAGCCGCCGTCGGCCTCTCGGCCCTCAAAAAAGACATTGACGCTTCCCTTGACAAGGCCAAGCCAAAGCGCAAGCAGATTGTCCACGCCAATGCGCCGTTGACCATCGACAGCGTGCGCGTGGGGGATGAGGTTTATCTCAATAACTTCAACATGAACGCGACGGTCCTCGCCGTTGACAAGCAAAAAAAATCCCTCGAGGTGCAGGCGGGCATTATGAAATCCACCGTCAAGCTCAAGGACGTGAGCAAGGCGTCAAAAAAGAAAAATCGCGTTACAGCCACGACCAAGCGGCCACAGATGAAGGTCAAATCCGTCGCCTCAGAAATCGATTTGCGCGGCATGACCGTCGACGAAGCCCTGCGCGCGGTGGATCATTTCATTGATGATGCCTATCTCAACAACCTCTCGCAGATTCACATCATTCACGGCAAGGGCACCGGCGCCCTGCGCAAGGCCATCAACGATAAGCTCAACGCCAGCAAATATGTCAAGCAGCACCACTATGCGCCTGCCAACGAAGGTGGCGACGGTGCCACCATTGCCATCTTAAAATAATTGCCCCACGGGTAGAAAGGAGCCGTCATGCTCGGAACGACACCAATGTTTGTCCAATACAAAAAAGTCAAGGATCAGTACAAAAATATGATCCTTTTTTACAGATTGGGTGATTTTTATGAAATGTTTGATGAGGACGCCATCAAGGCCAGCAATCTTTTGGGGCTGACCCTGACCAAGCGCGACGGTGGCGGCGATATCAAGGTGCCAATGTGTGGCGTGCCCTTTCATTCGGCAGAGCTCTACATCAAAAAGCTCATCAAAATGGGCGAGAAGGTGGCCATCTGCGAGCAGACAGAGGACCCAAAGGCCGTCAAAGGCCTCGTCAAGCGCGAGGTCATCCGTATTGTCACGCCGGGCATGGTGCTCGAGGATAATATCCTCG
>JAUNGU010000081.1 GCA_030524315.1 Peptococcaceae bacterium | reverse complement strand
GCAACTAATTTCAAAGCAACGCAAGAAGCCGCAGACAATGACGTCTGCGGCTTTTCTGCGCAAAAAATATCCCCGCTCGGGGAGCGGGGAAGAGGGGCTTAGTCAGCGATGCCGACGGCTTTTTTGAGATCGTCGAGGCCGAGGCGAGCGAGCAGCTTGGCGGAGCGCTCGTGGCCGTTTTTGTTGGCTTCGATGTAGGCATAGATTTTGTCGACGAGGGCGACGACTTCATCGTCAGAGAGGCTCTTGGCGATTGGCGTGCCGACGGCTGGCTTGGCGCCGCCGTTGCCGCCGACGGTGACTGTCCAGCCCTTGGCAGCGGCATAGACGCCAACGTCACGCACCTGTGCCATTGAGCAGCAGCGTGGGCAGGTGGCAACAGCGAGCTTGAGCTTGCCGGCGTTGTGGGCTTGGGTGACCTTGACGAGGCGGGCAGCCAGGGCGTGGCCGTCAAAGCCAGGCATGGCAAATTTGCAGTTGCCGTGGCCTGGGCAGACGATGATCTTGCCCTTTGGCGTGTGCAGGCGATCGCCGAAGGCAGCCTTGATGTCGTCCCAGAGTGGGTTGACGTCGGCTTCAGCGACGTTGTAGAAGCTGATCTTCTTGGCAGTGGTGGCCATGATTTTGGTGACGTTGTGCTTTTTGGCCAGCTCACCGATGGTGATCATATCCTCTGGCGTGAAAAAGCCGAAATCAACGTTGATGGCCACGGCGTAGGTGTTGTCCTTGTGGGCAGTGACTTGAGTGTTGAATTCCATTGTAATACTCCTCCTCTAGCAAAAATGAACGCATATTAAACATCTAGTATATATACATTCCTTGCAAAAGTATTATAACGCGCAAAAGCGCCCATGGGAATACCCACAGGCGCAAAAATTGGCGATTCTTGTCATTGTCAGGATTTATTCAGAGAGGGTGAGGTCGCCGTCGTGGACCTTGCCGAGACGGCGCATCAGCATGTTGAAGAGGGGCGCGAGAATCGCCGGCAGGATGAAGCAGATGAGCACAAGCCCCAGCCAATCCATGCCGTTGATGGCAGCCTTGGTGCCGCCAGAAATGTCGGCGATCCAGCCGGAATAGACGCCGATCGGCCCGACGAGGCCGCAGGTGCCCATGCCCGAGGAGACAGGCGTGCCGTTCATCTCGAGGTGGAAGAGGCAGGTCGCCAGGGGTCCGGTGACGGCGGAGGCGAGGGTTGGCGCCACCCAGATCCAGGGATTGCGGACGATGTTACCCATTTGCAGCATCGAGGTGCCGAGGCCCTGGGAAATGAGCCCGCCCCAGCGATTTTCGCGGAAGCTCATGACGGCAAAGCCCACCATCTGCGCGCAGCAACCGGCGACGGCAGCGCCACCGGCGAGGCCCGTCAGCGAGAGGGCGGCGCAGATGGCCGCCGAGGAAATTGGCAGCGTCAGCGCGATGCCGACGACGACCGAGACGAGGATGCCCATCCAGAACGGCTGCAGCTCGGTGGCCCACATGATCAGGCTGCCGACCTTCATTGCCGCCGCGCCGATTGGTGGCGCGATCCACGCCGAGAGGGCGACGCCGACGCCGATGGTCACCAGCGGCGTGACGAGAATATCGATTTTCGTCTCCTTGCTGACGGCCTTGCCGATTTCCGCGGCGAGAATCGCCACAAAGAGCACGGCCAATGGCCCGCCTGCGCCGCCGAGGGCGTTGGAGGAAAAACCGACGGTGATCAGCGAAAACAGCACCAGCGGCGGACAGTGCAGGGCGTAGCCGATGGCGACCGCCATTGCCGGGCCGCTCATTGCCGAGGCCAGACCACCGACGGTGTAGTCGGTGCCAGCGATGGTGGCGATGGTGTTTGATAGGGCGGCGATGTGAAATTGGGTGCCGATGGTGTTAATGATGGTGCCGATGAGCAGCGAGCAAAACAGACCCTGGGCCATGGCGCCGAGGGCGTCGATGCCGTAGCGGCGCAGAGATATTTCGATGTCCTTGCGTTTGAGGAACGCGCGAAATCCTTCCACAGAAAATCATCCTTCCGATTATTGTAGTTGTCAGGTGTCAAGACATATCTGCTATTGTAAGCTTGCGCGCGCCGTCTGTCAAGAATAAATGAATGATTCGTCTTGTCCCACTAAGAAAGGCTGGGTATAATGGAGGCAGGAGGTGCATCGCTATGAACGCATCCGAAAGACGTTCGCACATTTTATCCACCCTCAAAAATTCTGAGCACGCCGTCAGCGCGTCGACCCTGGCCAAGGCCTACGCCGTCAGCCGCCAGATCATCGTCGGCGACGTGGCGCTCCTGCGCGCTGCCGGCGAAAAGATCATCGCCACGCCCCGCGGCTATATTTACGAGCCGGAAAATGGCGGTCAGCTCTGCCACATTAGCTGCAAGCACGACGCCAGCCAAATGCAAGCCGAGCTCAACGCCATCGTCGACGAGGGCTGCACCGTCGTTGATGTCATCGTCGAGCATCCGCTCTATGGCGAAATCACCGGCGTCCTCAACCTCGCCAGTCGCCATGATGTCGACATGTTCATCAAAAAATCCGCCGAGGAGGCGTCGGTGCCCATCAGCACCCTCACCGACGGCATCCATCTCCACACCCTGCGCTGTCCCGATGCCGACGCCTGCGCCCGCGTGCACCGCGCTCTGACTGCCTTGGGCATTCTCATGGAGGGCTAAGGACGCGAATTCCTCAGCAAATCGCGCAAAATGACTTGTACTTCATCTGTAATTAATTTAGAATATAAAATATATTGCTGTTTACAGTTTGCAATTATTTAGAATCATCGGGATTTCTCTCGGTGCCACCAGAGGGAAAAGGAGACACTTATGAAATTAGGAAAACGCGTACTCGTACTGATTATGATTGGTGCGATGGCAATCTTGTCCGCATGTGGGACAAATGGAAATATGACAAGCTCAGCAGGCCCGGAGCAGGGCGACGCGGCAAAGCCTTTGGATTTGCAAGGCAGCTGGGTGGCCGAAACGCCAGGCAATGGCTATTACCTGGCTGGTTTCATCAAGGATGACCTCATTGAGCTCCATTGGGTCTCTAGCTACGACCAGGCTGGTTCTGTTTATTGGGCTGGGACCTATTCGGCGCCAAAGAAGGACACGGACACTTATAGCTGGGTGTCCGACAAAAACGCGGACATTATGGCGACCAGCTATTATGCCGCGCCCGAAGACACTCGTAACTTCAAATACGAAAATGGCAAGCTCATCCTTGAAGCTTCTGACCTTGGTAGCCAGGAAGTGGTGCTGATTCGCAGCGATGTGGATTACACAGGTCTGGCGGTTCAGATACCAGAAACAGAAGAGAATCAAGAAGAAAATCAGGGTGAAGAAGATTCGTCAAAGGACGCCGCCAAGGCAGCTGAGGAAGACGTCAAGGACATCAAGCTCGTTAACAGCGGCTACAGCGTTGTTACCACCGATTCTGGAGACACCTACGTGTATTACGCCGTCGAGCTTTCCAACCCAAACAAATACAACGCCATCCTCTCGCCAAATATCGAAATCACCGTCACCGACAGCGATGGCAACCTCGTTACCAAGCAAAACAAAAATCTTGTTGGTCTGGCCCCACGCGAAAAATTGACCTACGGCGATACCATCAAGTGTCACAGTAGCAAGCTCGAAAACGTTAACATCAAGGTCAAAAATAGCGACTACGACATTGTCAGCTACGACACCTCCGGCGTTAATTCCGTCAAGGACCTCAAGGTCACCGGCGTCAAGAAAAACGAAAATGACGACCGCGTAACCTTTAGCGGCAACGTCACCAATACCACCGACCACGATATTGCCGGTGTCGTCGTCTCGGTCATCTACTACAAAGCAGGCGACATCGTCGGCGGCTCTACAGAATACCTGGATACCCTCACCGCCGGCCAAAAAGCCAACTTCACCGTCCGTGACAAAGGTGGCTTTACCGATTACGACGAATACGAAGTCATCGCCACCCAGGAATAAACATCACACTATCGCACCCAGCCATCGTGGCTGGGTGTTTTTTGTGGGGCGGCGAGATGAATAGAAAAACGAAATAAATGTGCAATATGGTTGCAATAGAATTGTATTGCACATATAATGAGGTTGAGCAGAATTCCAAGGAGGTGCTAACAATGTCTAATACTACAAATTTTACGGTTCGTATGGATGCTGATATAAAGAAAAGCTGTGAGAATCTTTATAAAGATTTAGGTCTTAATCTTACGACAGCGATTAATGTTTTCATGCGACAATCTCTTCGGGCTGGTGGATTTCCTTTCGACGTGAAAATCAACCAACCAAATAAGGAAACCATCGCAGCCATGCTTGAAGCAGAACGCATCGCACATGATCCGTCTGTTAAACGTTATTCCGATGTGGAAGAGGCGTTAAGGGAGTTAAAGCGATGAAGCGAGATATCGTCTGGACAACACGATTTAAGAAAGACTACAAGTTGGCCATAAAGCGACAACTAGATGTAAAGTTATTAGATGACGTTATTCGCACATTGGCTAGCGGTGAAAATCTACCTGAAAAAAATAAGGATCATGAATTGACTGGAAATTGGAGTGGACATAGAGAGTGTCATATTCTTCCAGATTGGCTATTAATCTATCGCATTGATGACGATGTTCTTGTATTAACCTTGGCACGTACTGGATCTCATAGCGATTTATTTTAGAATGAATAATTGAAGACTTATCCCTGATGCGACAGCAACAAATGATGGTTGCTGTTGGGCGTCAGGGATTTTTTTTGCATTTTTTCAAAATAGGTCAATCATTTTGGGGGCGGTTTCCGTTATCATAGATGAAAGGCTTTTCAGAGATTGCAAAAGGAGGTGCGGGGTGTCGGATGAGGTGTTGATCAGGCGGATGCTGGCTGGCGATGAGACGGCAGCGGAGGCGTTGGTGGAGCGGTATTATGCGGAGATTTTGCGCTACTGTCTGTGGCATGTGCCGTCGCGAGATGTGGCGGAAGACGCGGCACAGGAGACGTTTCTAAAATTTCTGCGATACGTGGAGCGCTACGAGCATCGGGGCAAGTGCCGCGCCTTTTTGTATCAGATTGCTCGCACGACCTGTGTGGATTTTTATCGGCGTGCGCCGGAGCTGCCGCTGGAGAATCAGCCGGAGCTGGCAGATGATGGCGGCATGGCAGAGGCGCAGTCGGCGATGTTTTTGCGGGCCCTGGTGACGCGCTTGCCTGAAGGGCAGCGGGAGATTGTGCTCTTGCGCTTTGGCCAATCGCTGACGCTACGGGAAATTGCAGCGGTGACAGATTTGCCGCTGCGCACGGTGCAATCGCGACTGCGGGCGGCGATGAAGCGCTTGCGCAAGGATTTTGAGAGAGGTGATTTGTGATGAGGCAGAAGAATTTTGAGGAAGCGCTGCAGGCGGCCCTTGCCGAGCCGCAGGAGGCGGCGGTGCCGGAGGCGCTACGCAGGGTGGCGCGGCTGCAGGCCCGGGCGCGGGCGCGGCAAAAACGCATCGGCTTTGCGGCGCTCTTGGGCCGACAGGTGCGCTTCCTGGGCTGGCGCGTGTGGCTGGGGCAGCTGGCGCTGTTGGTGTGCTCTCAGCGCGCGATGGCTCTGTTCTACGGCCAGACGCTACTCGTCGAGCCCCTCTACGGGATGCGACTCTTGGCGCTGCTCACCCTCTTGGTGACAGCGAGCGCCTGGCCAATGCTCGTGATGGCGGATCACTACCGGATGCAGGAGGTGGAGGCGGCGACGTTTTTTTCGACGCAGCGGCTCCTGGCGGCCAAGCTCATCATCATCGGGGTGGGCGACGCGGCGCTCTTGGCAGCGCTCTTTGCGCTCTCATTTTGTTACACGCAGCTGGAGGCGGCGAGCATCGTGCTCTGTCTGCTCCTGCCGTTTCTCTTGGCGACGAGCAGCAGCCTGACGATATTGGAGCGCTTTTCGAGGGCGCATTTCCTCCCCGCCGGCGGCAGCGCCCTGCTGGCGCTCTATATGATGCTGCACGTTGCGGCGCCGTGGCTTGTGCGCTACAGCGGATGGAGCGCTGCGCTCTGTGTGATCCTTGCGGGCTATTTGGCGTGGACGCTGCGGCGTCTCCTGCATTCACCGGCGCTGGCTGAGCGATTGCTTTCGCATTAGGACCAGAAAGGAGTCTATCATGACACTTTCCATAGAAAATATTACCAAGCAATTCAAGGACAAGCGCGCCGTCGACGACGTGAGCCTGGAACTGACGCCCGGCGTCTGGGGCTTGCTCGGCGCCAATGGCGCTGGCAAGACGACCCTCATGCGCATGCTCGTCGGCATCATGCAGCCAACGAGCGGCGAGATCCGCTTTGACGGGGTGGCAATCGGCCAGCTGGGTGAGGCCTATCGCGACCGCATCGGCTACCTGCCCCAGGAATTTGGCTTCTATCCGAGCTTTACGGTGGGCGATTATCTCGACTACATGGCGGCGCTCAAGGGCCTCGACAAGGCAGACGCGCATCGCCGCATCGATGCCCTCCTGGAGCGGCTGACGCTGGCCGACGTGCGCAAAAAGCGCATCGCCAAGCTCTCCGGCGGCATGAAGCGGCGCGTCGGCATTGCCCAGGCGCTGCTCAACGAGCCGGAGATTCTCATCCTCGATGAGCCGACGAGCGGGCTTGACCCGAGCGAGCGCGTGCGTTTCCGCAATTTGCTCTCAGAATTTGCCCAGGGGCGCATCGTCCTCATTTCAACCCACATTGTCAGCGACGTCGAATACATTGCCGCGCACAATGCCATCATGAAGGATGGGCGGCTCATTGGCGTCGGCAGCACCCAGGAGCTGGTGCAAGAGGTGCGGGGCAAGGTGTGGACGGCGACGATTGCGCCGTCACAGCTCGCAGCTGCCGAGCGCGCCCTCAGCATCGTCAATCTCAAAAACGAGGACGATGGCAGCATCACCCTGCGCTACCTCGCCGACGAGGCGGCCCTCGCCGATTCGCGCACCGCCGAGCCACGGCTTGAGGATCTCTTTCTCTGGCGCTTCCCACACCTGCGCCACGACAACCACGAAGGGATGTGAGGATATGCGACTGTTTTTACTCGAATGCAAGCGCGTGCTCAAAACCCGCCGCACGCCGATATTGATGCTCTTGGTGCTGGGGATGACCCTTTTTGCCGCCTACATGCCGGTGCATTACTATACGAGCTTTACAACCGAGGGCGTCGAGCTTACGGGGCTGGATGCGATTCGCTACGACAAAGAGAGCCAAGCAGACCTGCGCGGCGAGGTCACGCCCGAGAAGGTGCGCCACGCACTCCAAACCTACCAGACCGTGATGCGGCGCAATGTCACCGATATGGACGCGAACGTCTACAGCCTGCCGGACAAGGAGAAGGGGATTATTGACAGAGAGGCAGGAATGCTTCTGAATGGCCTTCAGGATATTTTTTCGACCCAGGGTCAGCCAACAGACCTCATGGATATTGATCCAGCGCGGGTGGCAGATTACGACGCGGCGCCGCTGGCTCGCATCCAGGAATTGCAGCATATGCAGTATCCGGACAATCCGCTGCCTGCTGAGTATTTCACCCGGCTCTATGAAAAGGTTGATCATCCCTTCTATTACGCGCCGGGTGCCGACGCCACGACCCTCGAATATCAGCTGATGCTGGGCTTTATGCTCCTGATGTGCTGCGCGCTGCTTGTGGCGCCGACCTTTGCCAGCGATTATCAGACCGGCGCCGACGATATTCAGCGCTGTGCCCGCCACGGACGCAGGCGATTGGCGCTCGTGCGCATCGGCGCAAGCCTCGTCATTTGCGGCGTGCTCTCGGCGAGTGCCCTGGCCCTCTATTGGCTGATTTCCAACAGCCTCTACGGCTGGGACGTGCGCGATGGCTCTATGCAGCTGCTCTCGATTTTTGGCCTGACGGTACCGGCGAATATGACCTTTGGCGAGCTGCAGCTGGCCTTTGCGTTGGTCTCGCTCCTGTCGATTCTCTCCACCGTCTGCGCCGTGCTCTTTTTGTCGGCGCGGCTCAACGGTCTCATCGCATCCACCGCCAGCAGCCTGGGCCTGTGCATTCTGCCGATGATTGTCTATCTGTTCGTGCCGGAGGGTGCCATCAATTGGGTCAACACCCTCCTGCCATCGTCGAGCCTGGCGCTTCAAGCCAGCGTCCTCTACCAGATGCGGGAGTTTGGCGTGCTCATGCTTGGCAATTTTATCTGCTGGGTGCCGATTGCCATGATCGTCGTCTGCGCCATCGAGCTGCCAATCTTCGCCGCGCTGGCGCTCGTGAGCTACAATTGTCGTCGCGCATGATCCAGCGCAAAAAAATGACCGTCTCGCAATGAGGCGGTCACAGACTGTAGAAAAACCCAGATTTGGCGTGCAAGCCAAATCTGGGTTTCGTCGTT
>JAUNGU010000080.1 GCA_030524315.1 Peptococcaceae bacterium | reverse complement strand
GCTTTTTGCCATCGGGCCCTACATTGGCATTTACCGACTCATGGACGCGCTGCTCCTGGGCGATTGCACGCGGGCGATTATTGCTAGCTGTGCGACGCTGATTACGACGACCATCGTCATTCGCCAGATTCTCCTGGGCATGTCCGGCGTCTTTTCCCACAAAGGGGCGTACGGCGCTCTTTTCCGCGTGCGCTGCATGATCACCGAGCATCTCTCGAAGGTGCCGCTGGGGGCGCTGGACGAACGGCGCACCGGCGACATCAAGACGGTGCTCAACGAGGACATCGAAAAGCTCGAGCTTTGCCTGGCCCACAATATTCCCGAGCTCGTCGGCTACGCGACGGGGCCGGTGGTGATTTTCATTTATCTCATGACGATCAATGTGCCACTGGCGCTGATTTCTCTCATTCCGCTGGTGGCGACGGTGGTGATCATGGGCGGCTGCTTCGCCTTTATGGCGCGCATCATGCCTCGCATCACCACGGCGCTGGCGAACTTCAACTCGGTCATCATTGAATACATCGGCGGCATGAAGCTCATCAAGGCCTACAACATGGGCAGCCAATCCTTCGCGAAATTTTCCGAGGCCATCGAGGAGGAGAATCGCATCTGGACCCTCGTCTCCAAGAAAACAGGGCCCTTTTACGCCGCCTTCGTTGTGATTTTGGAATGCGGCATGGCGCTCCTCGTGCCCATCGGCGGTCGCTTCTTTTTGAACGGCTCGATTTCGGCGAGCGTTTTCCTGCTGTGCGTCTACATTGGCGGGCTCTATCTCTCGGAGCTTTTGCCGCTGCAGCAGCTGAGCATGGAATTTGCCCAGTCCCTCAACGGCGTCAAGAAAACCCAGCAGATTCTCGAGCTGCCTATCTACGAAGACGCAGGTGCCTTTCCGGCGCGCCACGACATTGCCATGGCGGACGTCGGCTTTTCCTACGATGGCAAAACCACTGTCCTTGCACATTGCAACCTCGCCGTGGCTGAGGGCGAGAAGGTGGCGATTGTCGGCGCCTCCGGCGCAGGCAAGAGCACGATCATCGAGCTCATCGCCAGATTCTACGACGTAACAAGCGGCGCGGTGACCATTGGTGGTAAGAACGTCAAGGCCATCGATTACGCGGCGCTTTTGGACAACATCTCGGTGGTGTTCCAGAAAACCTTCCTCACCCGCGACAGCGTCCTCGAAAACATTCGCATGGGCAGCGACGCCAGCCTCGAGCAGGTGCGGGCGGCAGCCAAGGAGGCGCAAATCGACGAGTTCATCATGTCCCTGCCCGCGGGCTACGACACCAAGGTCGGCAGCTTTGGCTCGCGCTTTTCCGGCGGCGAGCGCCAGCGCATCGCCATTGCTCGGGCGATTCTCAAAAATGCGCCGATTCTCATTTTGGATGAAGCCACCAGCGCCGCCGATCCTGAAAATCAGGTGGAAATCGACCGCGCCATTGCCAATCTCTGCCAGGGCAAAACCGTCCTCATCGTCGCCCATCGCCTCGGCGCCATCAAAATGTGCGACAAGGTCGCCGTCGTCGAAAATCACACGGTCACGGCCTTTGGCAGTCACGAGGATGTGCTCGCGCGCAACGCTTACTACCAAAATGCCTGGGCGAATTACCTCGCCGCTCGGCGCATGACCTATCGCGTGGAAGGAGGCGCAGACGCATGAACACCACCAATCCATTCAAAAAAAATCGCCCCTTTGTCCTGGGCGTCGTCTTCACCGTCATCGAGGGCTTTTTGTCGGCGAGCGTTTACATGAGCTTGTATCTCTTGATCCTGATGCTCCTCGCAGACAACGTCACCTGGGACAATCTTCTCAGGCTGACGGCGCTCATTGCTGGGATTTTTCTCGTGCGCCTCGTCGCCTACGCCTTTGGCTACACCCAGGGGCAAATCGGCGGCGGCGCCGTCTCGCGTCAGATACGCCTGTTTTTGGGCGACAAGTTCAAGCGCATTCCCCTGGCGCGTTTCACCCAAGGCCAAATCGGCCAATACGTCAACGTCATGACCAGCGACGTCTCGGGCTACGAGCAGATTCTGACCCACAAAATCGGCAGCCTCGTCAAAAATATTTCCCTTTCGGCGATGCTCCTGCTCTTTGTCTGCGTGAGCTACCTCCCGGCGGGGGCGATTCTCTTGGCCGTGAGCCTGCTCTTTGTGCCAAATCTCGCCCTGTCCTTCCGCATCGTCAAAAAATACGGTCGCTCGCGCAACGCCATTTGCGCCGAGGCGGTCAGCAGCATCGTCGAATACATCTCCGGGATTCAAACCCTGCGTGCCTACAACATGTGCGGCGCGAAAAATCGCACGACCACCGACGTCCTGAAGCAGTACAGCGACGTCAGCTACAAATACGAGGCCAAGGGCATTCCCGTGGCCTTCACCTTCAACATTCTGACCTGGCTCTCGCTGCCTGCGGTGATGCTCGTGGCGTCGCGGCCGTGGCTGGCGGGAACGCTGGCGAGTGTGGATTATCTCATGGTCTGTATGATGCCGATGCTTTTGGCCAAGCTCTACATGGCGATTTCTATCGACCTGATCGGCTACAAAAACATGCTGATTTCAAAGGGCAAAATCATGGCCGTCATGGGCGAGCCCGAGGAAACGGGCAGTAATTTGCCGCTAGACACAGCGACCCACGAGATCGTCTTTGAGGCGGTGGATTTTGCCTATGTGCAGGGCGAGCCGGTGCTGGCAGGCGCCAGCTTCACCGTGCCCGATCAAAAGCTCACAGCCATTGTCGGCGATTCCGGCTCGGGCAAATCGACGATTCTCAACCTCATCGCCAAATACTACGAGCCGACGGCAGGCAGCATCCGCATCGGCGGCCAGGCCATTGGCGCAGTCGCCGCCGAGCAGGTGCTGGCGCAAATTTCCATGGTCGACCAGGACGTCTTTCTCTTTGACGACACCGTCCGCGAAAACATTCGCCACGCCCGGCCCGACGCAACCGACGCCGAAATCGAGGCCGCCTGCCGCGCCGCCAACTGCGACGGCTTTATTCGCAAGCTGGCGAAGGGCTACGACACAGAAATCGGCGAAAACGGCAACCTGCTCTCGGGCGGCGAGCGCCAGCGCCTCTCCATCGCCCGGGCGATTCTCAAGAACGCGCCGATCCTCCTTCTCGACGAGGCGACGGCGTCGCTGGACATCGAAAACGAGCTCGCCGTCAAGCAGGCCATCGCGAATCTCCTCAGCGAGCAAAAGACGGTCGTCATGATCGCCCACACCTTGTCCATCGTCAAAAACGCCGACCAGATTCTCGTCGTCGGCGACGGGCATATCATCGAGTCAGGCAGCCACGAGGGCCTTCTCGCCAAGGGCGGGAAATACGCTGCCATGTGGCAGGCGGAGCAAAAGCTTTCGGCGTGAAGTGGCGGCTAGCAGCTTGCCAGCGAAAGCTTTTCAGCAGAAAATTTTCTGCCAGAGAAAAGCCACGACGCAAAAATTTTGACAACCGTGACGGTTTTGATCGATCAGAGCCGTCGCGGTTGTATTTTTTCGCTGGGAAGCGGCTGGCGAAAAATTTCTGAGCAGCGAGAATTTTTGGCGAGAATCTTGCGGCGAGAAATAGAAATTCCTACCCATTTATATTTGTTTCTTGAGCGAGATTTTGTATAATAAGAAGGTGTGTACAGCGCACAATTTCTCATGAAAGAAGGACAAGCCTTGATTGACGTCAACAATGTGGTGCACATTTACAATGCCGACAGCGACAGCGAAATTCTGGCGCTGGACCATGTCAATCTTCACATAGAGCAGGGCGAGCACATCGCCATTTTGGGCCGCAACGGCTGCGGCAAATCGACCTTGGCCAAGCATCTCAACGGGCTGTTGCTGCCGACAGAGGGGCGCGTCAGCGTCGATGATTTTGACACGCTGGACGCTGACCACAGCCTGGATATTTTGCAGCGCGTGGGCATGGTCTTCCAGAACCCCGACAACCAGCTTGTGGCGACGACGGTGCTTGAGGAAATCGCCTTTGGGCCAGAAAATCTCGGCCTGCCGCGCGAAAAAATCCTCGAGCGCGTCGACGAAGCCCTGAAAATGGTGCAGATGGAGGATTTTCGCAACGCCATGCCGCACCATCTCAGCGGCGGCCAGAAGCAGCGCATCGCCATTGCTGGGATCATCGCCATGCGCCCGGAAACCATCGTCTTTGACGAGCCGACGGCGATGCTCGACCCCGACGGCCGCGAGGAGGTCGTCTCGACGATGCTGCGCCTCAACAAGGAGGAGGGGCTAACGATTGTCAACATCACCCACTTCATGGAAGAGGCGGTGCTCGCCGACCGCGTCGTCGTCATGGACGACGGCAAAATTGTCATGGAGGGCACACCGCGAGAAATTTTCACCCATGTGGATGAGTTGCGCGCCCTGCATTTGGATGTACCGGCAGTGACAGAAATCGCCGTGCAGCTCCACGAGGAATTTCCGTTCATTCCCCGCGATGTTTTAACGATTGAAGAGATGGTGAAGGTCCTATGTCCTTAGAATTGAAAAATGTCTACTATACCTACAACGCTGGCGGCCCCGAGGAAACCCACGCCATCAACGATGTTTCCTTCACGATTCCCGACCACAGCTTTGTCGGCCTCGTCGGCCACACGGGCTCGGGCAAATCGACGCTCGTGCAGCTCATGAACGGGCTTCTGGCGCCGACGCGCGGCGAGGTCGTTGTCGACGGCGTCAACATCAACGACAAGGGCAAGGAGGTCCGCGCCCAGCGCCGCCAGGTCGGGCTCGTCTTTCAATATCCCGAGTATCAGCTCTTTGAGGAAACCATCGCCAAGGACGTGGCCTTTGGGCCGATGAATCAGGGCTTGGATGAAGCAGCGCAGACTGAGCGTGTCAAGGAAGCGATGGCCCTCGTTGAAATGGATTACGAGCGCTTCAAGGACCACTCACCATTCGAGCTCAGCGGCGGCCAGAAGCGGCGCGTCGCCATTGCCGGTGTCGTCGCCATGCGTCCGCACTACCTGATTCTCGATGAGCCGACGGCGGGGCTCGATCCTCTGGGCCGCGACCGTATTCTCGAGGCGATTTACCGTCTCTACGAAAACAGCGACATGAGCATCATCCTCGTCAGCCACAGCATGGACGACGTGGCACGCTTTGCCAACTACATGGTCGTTATGAACCACGGCCAGAAGGTCATCGAGGGCAAGACGGCAGAGGTTTTTGCTCAGGCAGAATTATTAGAGCGCATTCATTTGGGTGTTCCGTCGGTGATGGCGCTTTTAAGAGCGCTTAAGAGCGCCGGCATGGACGTGGATACGAGCGCCCTCACGGTGAATGAGGGCATCGATATTATCCGCGCAGCGCTGGCAAAGAGAAAGGAGGGGCGCGAGTGCTAAAGGATATCACCATCGGCCAATACATCAAGGGCAACTCAGTGCTCCATCGCCTCGACCCGCGCACGAAAATTTTCGGCATGCTGGCGGTGATGGTGGCCCTCTTTCTCATCAATAAATGGACGGGGCTCCTCTATATTGGCGTCGTCGTCTTTGCCATTCTCTTTGCGAGCCAGGTGCCACTGCGCTTTTATCTCAAGGGCATCAAGCCGCTCCTATTTATTCTGATTTTTACAGCGCTCATTCAGATTTTCCTGACGCCGGGGAACGTGCTCTGGCAATGGAAAATCTTTCACATCACCGCCGAAGGCATTCGCCTGGCGGTGTTCATGTGCACGCGCTTGATTCTGCTTGTGATGACGACGTCGGTGCTGACGCTGACAACGACGCCGATTCAGCTCACTGATGCGGTGGAAGCGCTCTTATCGCCCTTTAAGCGCATTGGCGTGCCGGCCCACGAGCTGGCGATGATGATGACCATCGCCCTGCGCTTTATTCCGACCCTCATCGACGAGACCGACAAAATCATGAAGGCTCAGGCGGCGCGCGGCGCTTCCTTTGACGAAGGCGGACTGATCCAGCGCGCCAAGGCCCTCTTGCCAATTTTGGTGCCCCTCTTTCTCAATGCCATCAAGCGCGCCGACGAGCTCGCCATGGCCATGGAGGCGCGCTGCTACCACGGCGGCGAAGGCCGCACACGCCTCAACGAGCTCGCCTACAAGGCAGCCGATTATCGTGCCCTCGTCGTCGTGGCGATCATCGTCGTCATCGCCTTTGCAACAAGGTGGGTGGCGTTTTGAGAACCTACAAGCTGACAATGAGCTACGATGGCGCGGCGTTTTTTGGCTTCCAGCGCCAGAGCGATGAGAAGCTGCCGACGGTGCAGGGGACGCTCGAGCAAACCTTTGCCGAGCTTTTCGGTGAGCGCATCACCATCCACGGCGCTGGACGCACCGACGCGGGCGTGCATGCGCGTGCCCAGGTGGCGCATTTTGCCTCAAGCCGCGAGATTCCTGCCGAGCGCCTGATGTACGCCCTCAATCGCGCGCTGCCAGCGGCGCTTGTCATTAGCCAGATCGAGGACGTCAACGCCAGCTTCCACGCGCGCAAGAGCGCCATCGGCAAGTGGTACAGCTACCATATTTACAACGCGCAGACGCCGCCCGCCCTCGGCCACGGCTATTTCACCCATGTGCCCTTGGCGATGGACGCCGTGCTTTTTTCCCAGGCGCTGGCCAAGGTCGTCGGCCATCACCAATTCGAAGGCTTCTGCGGCCGCGGCGCCACCGTCAAAACCTACGACCGCACCCTCTATCTGGCCAAGCTGCGCACCGACGGCCCGTGGTGGCATGTGGATGTTGTCGGCGACGGCTTCCTGCGCAAAATGGTGCGCAATCTTGTGGGCACGGCCATCGACATCGCCCTCGGCCGTCGCGCCCTCGCCTGCGTCGACGAGGCGCTGGCGACAGGCGACCGCAGCAAGGCAGGGCCGACTGCCGCGCCGGATGGGCTCATTATGGAAGAGGTCTTTTATGCGCAAGCGCGTCTCGATGCCTGCCTGGCGCAGCTTGCAGCGCAGGACGCGGAGACGCCAGGGCTCGCGATTTTTTAAGGAAGGCGGGCGCGGCCCTTGACATTTATGCACGATTCCAGCATAATTTTTGATAGATAACGTTTTATCGGAAGGGGGAGGCCCACGTGGCAGCCAAACAACTTTTACGCCGTATTGCCCTGTGTTTCTTTGCCGTCACACTGGTGCTGGTGGTGTTGCCGACAGCGATTCAGCCGACGACGGTGACGCTGGCCATGACCATCGCCACGGCTTGCTTTTTTGTCATTGATATTCTCTGGACCTTGGCCAAGGAACGCAGCTTCCACGGCTTTGTCACCGCGCTTTTGATGGGGTCTCTGCTTTTGATGATGGCATCCACCGTTGGCACGACCTTTCTGGCCAGCACCAACATTGTCACCACCACCATTGGTGAGGAAAATGCCCTCCAGGGCACAGGCCTGGACGGCTACACCCTCACAATGACGGATCTAAATGGCCGCAATCTGAACGACGTCGCCGTTGACATTGTGCTGACCCGTCCGGATGAGATTTCTATCCACGACACCATCACCCAAAACGAACCCCTCGTTTACGATGGCATCGAGGTGCATCCGGTGTCGGTGGATCCGCTGGAGACGGTGTTCCTTGTGCAGCGTGACAGCTGTCGCCATCTGATGCAGGTTGGCGGCGTGCTGTTTTTGGTGTCGCTCTGCTTGATGGCCATTCCAGCCGCGCGCAAAAAGGAGGGAGAGGCATGATTGAAACCATTCTTTTCTTTGCGGTGATCATTTGCTTCGCCCTGGGCCTCATCGCTTGGTCCGTGGCAGAGCTCCTCAATAAACCCGGCGTGGGTCTGCTGATGCCGCTCTTTATGGTGCTCGGGCTTCTCGTGATGATTGCGCGATTGGTGCTCTATGCTGTGAACGACGCCGTGCTCTTAGAAAATAATTTCTGGATGCTCTTTACCTTTGCGGTAGCGCTCTCAGCGCTCTATCTCAATTTCCGACTCATGGGTACGATGCTCAGCCCGGTGGCCATTCTCGTGATTCTCGTCGTCGAGATGCTGCGCGGCTTTGGCTACATGCCTGTGGCAGATTTTTGGTTACCGCTGGAATTTGTCCTCGGCCAGCCATGGATCGCGCCAGCCCTCGCGCTGACGATGCTCGGCCTGGGCCTGTCTTGCACGACGGCCATTCTCGCTGCCATCTACGGCGTGCGACCAAAGACGCCGCCGACAGAAGAATTTGGGCCAAAGGTGGTCATGTACAATGTCACCTTGAAAATGCCAAAGGTGCTTTCCCACCTGACCTGGTGGTGCGTGGGAATTTTGAGCCTCGGCATCGGCGCCTACGGCCTCTGGTGCCACACCCTTTACGGCGCGTACTGGTTCTGGCAGCCCCTGTTTATGATCGCCATTCTCTGCTGGCTTGTCGCCTTTATGAGCAAGTGCCGCCAATTTAATC
>JAUNGU010000079.1 GCA_030524315.1 Peptococcaceae bacterium | reverse complement strand
GAGAATGCCAAAGAGCACCGGCTTGCCCGTTTCCAGAGAGACGGCGGCAATGCCCTTGGAGACCTCGTTGCAGACGACGTCATAGTGGCTCGTTGCACCGCGAATCACAGCGCCCAGGCAGATGACGGCGTCGTATTTGTCGCTTTGGGCCATTTTCTTGGCGATGAGGGGAATTTCAAAAGCCCCCGGCACCCAGGCGACGTCGACATTGCCTTCGCCCAAGCCGTGACGCATCAGCCCGTCCATGGCACCGGAGAGGAGCTTGGAAACAATAAATTCGTTGAAACGGGCACAGACAATGCCGATTTTAATATCGCGAGCGACGAGTTGTCCTTCAAAAGTGTTCATGATGATCGTCCTTTCTTATTTGTAGTTGAGGAGGTGGCCCATGCGTTCCTGCTTGGTTTTGAGGTAGGCCAGGTCAAAATCGGTGGCAGGCATCTGGATTGGCACGCGTTCCTTGATGGCGATGCCAAATTCTGAGAGCTGGTAGACCTTGTCAGGGTTGTTGGTCAAAAGACGCATGCTCTTGACGCCAAGGTCGCGCAGGATTTGCGCGCCAATGTAATATTCGCGGGCATCGCCGGGAAAGCCCAAGGCCAGATTGGCCTCGAGGGTGTCCATGCCCTCATCCTGCAGGGCGTAGGCGCGCAGCTTGTTAATGAGGCCGATGCCTCGCCCTTCCTGGCGCATGTACAGGAGAATGCCGCGGCCCTCGGCGTTGATTTGTGCCATGGCGGCGGCAAATTGCTGGCCGCAATCGCAGCGCAGCGAGCCAAAAACGTCGCCTGTCAGACATTCCGAATGGACGCGCACGAGCACATCCTCGCCACCTGCAATATCGCCCTTGACGAGGGCCACGTGGTGCTCGCCATTGAGCACATTGACATAGCCGTAGACCTTGAATTTGCCGTATTTGGTTGGCATTTCGGCGACGGCATCACAATGCACGAGCTTGTCGTGGCATTTGCGGTATTCTTGTAGCGCCTTGATGCTGATGAAGGTCAGACCGTATTTTTCAGCCAGCGCCGCCAGCTCTGTGCGGCGCATCATCGTGCCGTCCTCGCGCATGATTTCGCAGCAGAGGCCGCATTCCTTGAGCCCTGCCAGGCGGCAGAGATCCACCGTGGCCTCGGTATGGCCGTTACGCTCGAGGACGCCGTTTTTCTTGGCCAAGAGGGGAAACATGTGGCCCGGACGGCGAAAATCCTCAGGCCCCGCGTCATCGGCGACGACGGCGCGGGCGGTGATGCCGCGCTCCTCGGCAGAAATCCCCGTGGTTGTCGACACGTGGTCGATGGAGACGGTGAAGGCCGTCTCATGGTTGTCGGTGTTGTGGCCGACCATCTGCGGCAGGTGCAGCTTTTCGATGTAGGCCTGGGACATCGGCATACAAATGAGACCCTTACCGATGGTCGCCATGAAATTCAAATTTTCTGTTGTCGCAAATTCTGCGGCGCAAATAAAATCGCCCTCGTTTTCCCTGTCTGGATCGTCGGTGACGACGATGATTTTTCCGGCGCGCAAATCCTCCAGCGCCTGTTCAATATTTTCAAATGCACTCATAGGTCATCCTCCTAAAAACCATTTTGCGCCAAAAAAGCGCTGGTAATATGTGATTTCTGTTCGTCGTCCTGGGCAGGCGCGGCGCAGAGCTTTTCGATGTATTTGCCAATCATATCCACCTCGATATTGACCACATCCCCGACGCGCCTGTCGGCGAGGACCGTCTGGGCGACGGTATGGGGAATGGCCGAGATGGTGAAGCCCTCGCGCGCGACGGCGGCCACCGTGAGACTAATGCCGTCAATGGCCACCGAGCCCTTCTCGACAATGTAGCGCAAGACACCTGGCGCCGCGGCGATGGTAAAGAGCACAGCGTTGTCATCGCGCTGGATGCGGCGGATACTGCCGGTGTCGTCAATATGCCCGGCGACAATGTGCCCGCCAAAGCGGCCGTTGGCCGCCATCGCCCGCTCGAGATTGACGCGGCTTGCAGGCGCGAGATCAGCCAGGCTCGAGCGGTTCAGCGTTTCGTGCATGACGTCGGCAAAAAATCGCCCGCTTCCCAGCTGCGTCACCGTCAGGCAGACGCCGTTGACGGCAATGCTATCACCGATGTGCGCATCCTCAAGCACCGTCCGCGCAGCAATTTCCAGCACCGCCGAATGGGCGCCGCGGCTGATACTCTGGATGCGGCCCACTTCTTCAACGATTCCCGTGAACATGGCTCGCCACCTCGCTTTCAATGAGAATATCCTCGCCTAATGTAGTGATGCGGCTGTTTGTAAGCCTGAAGGCATCATCTGGCCACCTAACGCCAGCGCCTTCCACCGGGCTCTTGGCCGCCGCGCCGCCAAAAATCTTTGGCGCCACGTAGCACTGGACACGCTGCACAATGCCCGCTTCTAGCGCCGACCAATTCAAGGTGCCGCCACCCTCAAGGAGCACGCTGTCGATGCCGCGCGCGCCGAGGATGGTCATCAGCACCGCTAAATCGATGCGCCCGTCCTTTTCCGGCACCGTGAGCACCTCGCAGCCTGCTGCCTCTAGCGCTGCGCGCCGCGCACTGTCTGCCTTGCAGGTGGCAATGAGGGTCGGCACATCAGCTGCCGTGGTCACGACGCGCGCCTCTGGCGGCGTGCGTAGGTGGCTATCGCAAATGATGCGCAGAGGATTTTTGCCACCCTGGATGCGGCAGGTGAGCAAGGGATCGTCGGCGAGCACCGTGCCCACGCCGACCATTATCGCCGAGAGGCGGTGACGCGTCTCGGCCACATGTCTGCGCGCCGCCTCGCCGGTGATCCATTTCGATGCGCCTGTGGCAGTGGCAATTTTGCCATCGGCGGTCATGGCGTATTTCATGACCACGTAAGGCGTCTTCGTGCGCATGTAGTGGAAGAAAATCGCGTTGATCGCATCCGCCTCCGCCTCGCACACGCCCGTCGTCACTGCCACGCCATGGGCGCGCAGGATCTCGATGCCCTTGCCTGCCACCAGCGGATTCGGATCGCCTGAGGCGACGACGACGCGGCTAATCCCCGCCGCCAAAATCGCCTCAGTGCAGGGCGGCTGCTTACCGTAGTGGCAGCAGGGCTCAAGGGTCACATACATGGTCGCGCCGCGCGGATCCTCGTTGCAATCGGCTAGGGCATTACGCTCGGCGTGGGCCTCGCCGTAGCGCGCGTGAAAGCCTTCGCCGATGACGCGCCCGTCCTTGACAATGACGGCGCCGACCAGGGGATTGGGCGCGGTCCAACCGGCGCCCTTTGTTGCAAGATTCAAGGCAAGTTTCATATAATCGCTGTCATTCATAGTTGCGCCTCCTTAAAGAAAAATGCCTTGAACAAAATCGTCCAAGGCACATAAAATTTTCTACAAGGAAGCCGCTGTACAAAAAAGCTCTGGAATGCATCGCACCCCAGAGCAAATTTCGCGTACAGAAAAACTTCTCTATAGCTGATCTTCTTTCATCCAGACTGTACTGTCGGCTTCGGAATTTCACCGAATCATGCCTTGCGGCGCGTGGGCTATACCACCGGTAGGGACTTGCACCCTGCCCTGAAGATTCTATTCAATTTGACAATTTGATTATAGGCCGCTAACTTTTTTCTGTCAAGGTCATTTTCTCCAACATGCCGAAAATTTTTCGCCAATCAAATCTTGCTCGCCGGAATATAATTCGACAGACACCGTGGCGTTTCGTTCAGCGACCAGAAATGATCACCCTGCATAATGTCGTCGCTAACGAGGCAATAATTGTAGGCTGGCACGAGGATTTCGATGATCGGCAGGTCGTGATTGTCCAAGGTCGACAAGGGCTTGCCCGGCTCGCCGGTGCGGCGCATGGCTTGAGGATTGCAGAGAATATCCATGGCCGTATCCACATGGTAGCTGCCGCCACGAATGGAGACAATGTTCCACAGATGCATGGTGGCGTTGAGCTCGTCGTCAATCACGCAGCCTTCGACGAGCTGGCTGGCGATGTTAAGCCGTGGATCACAGAGGATGGTATCGACGGCGCGGGCAATGCCGTAGCTGTTGGCACGCTCGTTAACCAGCGCGCCGTAGGCCGTCACATAATGGCGACCCTCCTCGGTTTTTGGCAGCACGGCGACGTTGATGGCGCCCGCCTTGGAGAGGCTCAGGCGCGGAAATATCACGTTCTGCTGCACCAGTCTGTGCACACAGCGCACCCGTTCAAAGGGCGAGCCACCCGCCTTGAGGACTTGTTCGACGTAGCGGTCCACCGCGCGTTGCAGTTTTTTTTGCTCGTCTGCGGTGAGCGCCGGCGGATTGTTAAAATACAACATGATGCTTCTCCTTTCTCATCGTCTCAGGAAAATACACCGTCCTATTTTTATCAAAGATCGTCTACCAACGCACTGCTCTTGGCATAGGCGGTGCTGCGCGCTTCAAAAAAGTCGGTCTTGATCATATTGGCATTGCTGTATTGGCTGACCCAGGTCATGCTTGGCGGCTCGACGTCGTGGCCCTCGTAAATGCGACCAAAGCCGAGGCTATCGGCGCGCAGATTGCCCAGGTATTGAATGTAGTCGGTGACCATCTCCTGGGTCAGGCCTTCAATGTCTTCACCAATGACATAGTGGCCCCAAGCGATTTCCTGCTCGCAGCCTTCCTTGATCATGTCGCGGTACACGGCGACCTTGTCGTCAGTGAAGAGCTCCGGACATTCCTCGCGCAGCTCCTTGATGATGCTGCGGAACAGCCAGAGATGGGTGTTTTCGTCGCGGTTGATGTAGCGAATTTCCTGCACCGAGCCTGGCATGCGGTTGTTGCGGCCAAGGTTGTAGAAAAACATGAAACCGCTGTAAAAATACACGCCTTCGAGGATGAAGTTGCCCATGACCGAGCGCATAAAGTTGAAGGTCGATGGATCCTCCTGGAAATCGTTGTAAATATTGCCGATGAATTCATTACGGCGCAAAAGATGCTCGTCATTTTTCCACTGATAGAGCACATCGGTGCGCTCTTGCGGCTCGCAGATGGTGTCGAGCATGTAGGAATAGCTCTGGCTGTGGAGGGCTTCCTGGAAAATCTGAATCGACAGACAGAGGTTGACCTCGTTGGCGGTGATGTAGCTGGAAATATTTGGCAGGTTCGCCGTCTGAATGCTGTCGAGGAAGATCAGAAAGCTCAGGATCTTGTCATAGGCGCGGCGTTCTGCTGGCGCGAGCTTTGGATAATCCTTGACATCGGTGTTCATATTGATTTCTTCCGGCACCCAGAAATTGTTCATCGCCTGGCGATACCAGCCGCTGACCCACTGATATTTCATGTTGTTAAAGTCGTTGAGGTTGGTGGTGTTGCCGCCAATCATGCGTCGCGCCTTGACGTCAATGTCGCCGTCAGGATTAAACAGCGGACGTTTGGTAATCTGTTCCATGTCATACAGTCCTTTCTCAAAATTTATTAGGAAGAGCAGGATTCACACTCTTCGACCTCCAGGCTCTTAGAGCGAATGTAGTAGATGGTCTTGACGCCACATTCCCAGGCGAGGATGTAGAGATCTAGCACCTGGCGGAAGGTGTAGTCGTTGGTAATATAGAGGTTCATGCTCTGGGCCTGATCGATGTGGCGCTGGCGCACGCCGGAGGCGCGCACCGAATAGGTTTGGTCGATGACGTGGGCGCTCTTGTAAAACCAGTAGGTTTCCATGCTCAGATCCGGGGCGACGCGCGGCATCAGGCCGTTTTTCTTTTCTTCCAAAAAGAAGCGATTCATGATCGGGTCGAGCCCTGCCGAGGTCCCGGCGATGATGGAGGTGCTGGAGGTTGGCGCCACTGCCATGAGGTAGCCATTGCGCAGGCCGCTTTTGGCGACGCGCTTGCGCAGCGCTTCCCAGCGCGCGTCGTCATAGCCGCGCTTGTCAAAATAAGCGCCCGTCTGCCAGTCGCTGCCACCAAAGAGGGCGTAGGCGCCTTTTTCCTCGGCGTTTTCGCAGCTCGCCTTGATCGCCGCATAGATGATATTTTCAAAAACCTTGTCGACAAACTGCAGATGCTCCTCGCTCTCCCAAGCAATTTTGTGCTTGGCGAGCATGTGGTGATAGCCGCTGATGCCCAAGCCAATCGGGCGATAGCGGCGGTTGTTGATTTCTGCATATGGCAGCGGGAAGAAGTTGAGGTCGATGACGTTGTCCAGCGCCCGCACGACGCTGCAGGTGACGTCCTCGATGGCCGCGGGATCATCGACGTCGATGTGTCCCAGGGAGAGACTCGCCAAATTGCAGACGACAAAATCCCCCGGCTTGGTCACAGTGACCACCACCGTTTCCCCGTCGACGGTTTCGATGCGCTGCTCCACGCTTTCGATGGCGCTCATATTTTGCGCAATTTCCGTGCAGAGGTTGGAGCAATAAATGACGCCCTTGTCGCCGTTCGGATTGGCGCGGTTGACAATGTCGCGGTTGAAGGCAAACGGCGTGCCCGTCTCCACGGCGCTCTTGATGATCAAGCGGATGATGTCCTTAATCGGCAGCACGCGCTTGGAGATGCGCTTGTCGGCGACACAATCAAGATAGCGCTCGGTCCATTCCTCGCCAAAGCTGTCCTCGAGATGGTAGCCCTTGACCGTGTAGATTTCGTGCGGACACATGAGGTACCAATCGCCCTCAATATTGTCGCGCGCCTGCTGCCAGAAATAATCCGGATAGCAGACCGCCGGGAAGACGTCGTGGGCCTTCATGCGGTCGTCGCCATTGTTGGTACGCAGCGCCAAAAATTCCGGCAAATCGCGGTGCCACACATCCAGATACACGGCCACGGCGCCCTGACGCACGCCGAGCTGGTCGACAGCCACAGCCGTATCGTTGGCCAGACGGATCCAGCGGATGACGCCACCGGCCGCGCCTTCAAAGCCGCGAATCGACGAGCCGCGGGCGCGCACCTTGCCAAAATAGAGCCCCATGCCGCCGCCAAATTTGCTCACCTTGGCAAAATTGTCGATGCTGCGGTAGATGCCATCGAGGCTGTCGGGCACCGTGTCGATGAAGCAGCTCGAGAGCTGATGGAACGGCTTGCGCGCGTTGGCTAGGGTTGGCGTCGCCATTGTCACCTGGAGGGTGCTGAGCATGTCATAGAAACGGCGCACCCAGTCCATGCGCACGTCGCGATTTTCAAGCATCGCCAAATGCAGGGCGATGCCCAGATACATTTCCTGCACCGATTCGAGAGGCACGCCTGCATGGGTGCGCACCACGTAACGCTTGACCAAAAGCTCGATGCTCGAATAATTGATGAGCTTGTTGCGACTTTCATCAATGAAGGTCGCCGCCTCGAGAATTTCCTCGCGATTGTAGTGCTGCAAAATATAGGCGCCGTAGAGCCCCTCGTTGGTCAAAAATTCCAGCTTGTCATAGAAATCGTCAATGTCGTGCTGGGCCATTTGCAGCGCCAGATTGCGATTATATTCCATAAAATAAATGCGCGAGGCGATGAATTCCCAGCGTGGCGCCTCCTTGGTGGTCAGCTCCACACAGGCCTTGACGAGGAAGGTAAAGCGCTCGTCCAGGCTCATGCCCATCTTGTAGAAGGATTGGAACTTCATGAGCAAATATTCCAGCCCATAGACCTCCTCGCGGTAGTCGCGCTCGATTTCCTTGAGGAGATCGTCCATGCCGGCGATTTCCGGGAAGCAGGCAGTGATTTGCCCGCGAATGCGACGCTTGCGCTTGCGATCCTCACGATAAAGGATGAAGCTTTTGACTTCCTTATAATAATTCTCCTCGATCATGGTCTTTTCGACCAGATCCTGTACGTCCTCGACGTGGATGGCAATGCCGCTGTCGGCGTCGGCCTTGAGGGCCGCTTCGATGGCATCGACCATTTCGTTTAATTTGTCGGCAGCAATGTCACTATCAACGCTAATGAACGCGCGCTCAATGACGCGGGCAATTTTTGCGCGCTCATAGGTTTCTGTGCTGCCATTTCTTTTGATAATGTTCATGCTGTGCGAAACCTTTCTTTTTTTCGTTCCTTCTATTACAACCCATTTATCTTACTATGAAAGCGCGCCACCGTCCAGAGTCTGAAACAATGAGAAAATTTTCCGACGCGAAAAATCGCCCTTCCGTCGCCAAAGAAATTTTTTATATCAGCTCACAGCTCTTCGCCAGGTTTTCGCGCGCAACAAAAAAGCCGAGACAGAGTGGTCTCGGCTTGTGAGCGGTTGTCTATTTATTTTTTGCGAGCGACGGTGGCCTTGGCCGCTTCCACAATGTGAGCGGCGGTGAGGCCGTATTTTTCCAGGAGGGCATCGCTGGTGCCGCTTTCGCCAAAGACATCCTCGATGCCGACGCGCGCCATTGGCACTGGCTGCGTTTCAACGAGGACTTCGGCCACAGCGCTGCCCAGCCCGCCGTAGATGTTGTGCTCTTCGGCGGTGACAATGGCGCCGGTTTTTTCGGCCCATTCGCTGATGAGGGCGCGGTCAATTGGCTTGATGGTGCTCATATCGATGACGGCGGCGCTGATGCCCACGCTGTCCGTGTAATATAATGTAAGGAATGAA
>JAUNGU010000078.1 GCA_030524315.1 Peptococcaceae bacterium | reverse complement strand
AGTTTTTCCATTTCAAGCTCGAGGAAATCGAAAGCTTCGTCAAGAAAATCTATGACAAGGTCGTTGAGTTCACCAAGACGCCAGAAGCTGAGCAATACCGCGAAAGCCTCGCTATGAGGAAATAGCCTGTATCAGCGGCAGAAACCCTGCTTGCAAGCGAAAGAGCAACTATATAAAAAAGGAGTCTACACATGATTAAGAGAACACTTTGCCTTGCTTTAATTTTTCTTTGTGCCCTACCATTACCAAGTTACGCACTAAATCTTCATGATACCGGATACGATACACCCGATAACCGGTACCCTATTGTTGAATCCGATACACCGGTGACGATTCATGTTGATGGCGCGTATCTTCCTACAGACGTTGATCCTGTTCTGATTTCCGGACGTACCATGGTTCCGCTTCGTGCAGCGGGCGAAGCCCTTGGAGCAGATATCAAATGGAACGGCAATGACCAAAGCATCACTGTAAAAAAAGATAATAACACCATTCTTTTCTATCTTTACTCCACAACGTATTATCTTAACGGCAAAGCAAGTTACTCAGATGCTACGCCTATACTACAAAAAAACAGAACTTTATTGCCATTAAGAGTTTTTGCCGAATCCTTAAATGCAAAAGTAAACTGGGATCAATATCTTTATGATGTTCAAATAGACACCGCAAAAGCCGACCAATCCCTGCCTGCACTGCCAGCCCAAGTCCCTGCCGACGTTGAAAAGCTTATTAAAAAATACTACGTTGCGCCAAATCAAAATGATTCTTTTGTCGGTAGTTGGGCGAAACCCGACTATCATTACGATGCCAAATATATATTTGTCAGCAAAACAGGAAACAATGCATATCAAGTGACTTCAATTCGCTGGAATTGGTCTTATGGTACACCAAGACCATTTATCACATTGAGAAAAGAACCTGCCTCAATAAATAGCAGCAATATTCTGGTTCGAGCCAATATGGTGGAGCCGCTCTATTATTTTGGTATGTCGCCTCAATATCCATTTACCCTATATAGTCCGTATGATTATTACTCTGTTGCAGGTTCCACGCTAACACATATTGGCACTGACTGTTTTACGTCATTAGACCCAAACAGCCCTACAGAGTATATACCCGATTCTACAGCATATGCTAAATTCTAAGCACCACACAACAAAAAAGGAGGACCCACCATGAAACGCCGCACATTCATTGCCAGCGCCTTAGCGCTATTGCTCACTGCCACCGCCGTTCCCGCCCATGCAGCGGACTTCAACGCCATGGAATTTGAGCAAGGACCGATCCCCATCACCCTCCACGTCGACGGCCGCTACGTGCCAACCGACGTCGACCCCATCATCCAAAACAGCCGCACCCTCATGCCGATGCGCGCCGCAGGCGAGGCGCTAGGGGCTGCCATCGGCTGGGATGGTAACACCCGCTGCATCACCATCGCCAAAGATGACAACCTCATCTACTTCTTCGTCGGCAGCACCGATTATTATATCAACGGCCAAACCCACAGCACCGACGTCGCCCCGATCATCAAAGACGGCCGCACGCTCTTGCCGATCCGTGCCTTTGCTGAAGCCCTTGATACTACCGTCAAATGGGACAGCGACCTCCGCGACGTCCAAATCGACACGCCTGCAACTAACGCCGCCCCCGCCACCATCCCGTCCGACGTCTCCAACGACGTCGCCCGTTTCATCCAAAAATACTACGTCGCTGCAGATAGCTCCGACAGCGTTGTCGGCAGCTGGAAAACTTCACCACTTCTTGGTCTCAGTTCCATGGGAGAAAAAACCACCACCTGTCACTATCTTTTTATCAGCAGGTATCAAAACAGCTACCAAGCCATTCACATCGGTACAGAGCAATCCAGCTTTTATGATGGCGACGGAGTTTTTGTGCAGAAAGACACGTTTAGCGCGAGAGGAAATAACCAATACCTCGCACGTCCAATGTTCTTCAACCACGGCTATGGCGACGATCCTTACATTTATCATCGCGTCCCAGGCAACAATACCTCACCTTTCTGCTACTATATAGACATCCCATTCCGTCAAGACGGGAACTTCCTCATTCAGACAAAAGAAATTGACATAGACCTCTTGGAATGGTTTGATCCAGCTTACGTCGTCTACACCCAATTCTAAGCAACAAAAAAAGACCCCACCAGCGCCAACTGGTGAGGCCAAATCGAGAATGTGATATACACAAACTCACAGCAAAGTCAGTATACCACATTCTCCTTACAAAAATAAGGAGGAAAAACCATGGAAGTAAAATACGCCGTCGCTTACGCACGATTCAGCAGCGACAATCAGCGCGAAGAAAGCATTGATGCGCAAATCCGCGCCATCAGAAAATACTGCGAGCAAAACGACTACCTGCTACTCAACACCTATATTGACGAAGCCCGATCAGCAACGACTGACGATCGCCCAGCATTCCAGCAAATGATGAGCGATGCCGAAGACGCCGATTGGGGCACCATCATCGTGCACAAACTCGACCGATTCAGCCGCAATCGCTATGACAGCGCTATCTACAAAAAAAAGCTGCAAGAATGCCACGTTCAGCTCGTCTCTGTCTTGGAGCACCTCGATGGCAGCCCTGAATCCGTCATTCTCGAATCTCTCTTGGATGGTATGGCCGAATATTACAGTGCCAACCTCTCCCGAGAAGTCAAAAAAGGCAAACGCGAAACCGCCCTACAGTGCAAACACAACGGCGGCCAGCCGCCTTTCGGCTACATCGTCAAAAATGACGGCACCTACGACATCAACGAATACGAAGCCGCAGCCGTCCGTCTCATCTTCAACCGCGTCGCCGAAGGCCACAGCTTCCAAGAAATTCGCCGCGAGCTCCAAAGCAAAGGCTATCACACACGAGCAGGCAAAGATTTCAGCCCATCCACCCTAAATGCCATGCTTCACAACGAAAAATACAACGGCACCTACGTCTACAATCGCACCGTGCCTCAACCAAAAAACGGCAAACGCTCCAATGATTCCCGCCCCGACGATGAAATTCTGCGAATTCCTGACGGCATCCCCGCCATCGTCGACATGGAACTCTTCACTGACGTCCAGCTCACCCTTAAACGGCGCGCTACCCAAAGCGCCAAACGATCAGGAGGTGCAAAAGAAGTGTATCTGCTCCAAGGCCTTATCAAATGCGGCAACTGCGGCTCCGCCATGACCGGCACCCGCCTGCGCAGCGGTCGTAGCAAAACCCTCAACTCCTACTACGAATGCATCGGTCGCAAAAAGAAACGCACCGATTGCCGCATGCGCATGATCAACCGTGACCTCGTCGAAAACATCGTCATCGACTACATCGAGCAAATGATATTCTCCGATGACGCCATGGAAAACGTCCGCGCAAAACTCGCCGAAACCATTAGCGACATGCAAAAAGAAACGCCAACTTCACTCACTCGACTGAGAAAAGAATACGACGGCACCCTCGCCGAACTCGACAGACTCATCGACGCCATCGCTGCAGGCCTCGATCCACTGCGCGTCAAAGACAAAATCCACGACCTCGAAGTCAAACGCGCCAACATCCAGGAACAAATTGACCACCACGAAACCCGAGAAAAAATCAGTGACGCCTACAACCTCGGCGGCCTAGAAGACTACATCGCAAAATTCCGCGATATCCGCTCTCACAGCAGAAAACACCAAAAAGAAATCATCAACCGCTTTGTCCAAGAAGTCATCATCCACGACGACCCAGAAAATCCAGAAAACCAAAAAATCACCCTCCACCTCACCATCCCCAAAACAGCCTACGCCATCAACCTACACGAATACCGTTCACCACAGTTCAGCTCCAGACACGTTAGTGCAAAAGGCGAAAATCGTTTATTGATAGCGGTTTTCGCCTTTTTATGTTGCACAAATTCGCCCCTTTCTGGAATACACAAACTGCCCCACGTTTCCAAGAAAAACAAGCCTTTTAATGACATGCTCAGGTCAATTCTTCATCGACGTGCTCTATTTTTTCATCGACCACGACGTCATCGCCAACCAGTGGCAATGAATAAATCGGGTGCTACCCTTCCACCGTGCCGCAGCTTGTCACTGGCTGTATGACAATATCTATCTTCAAGATGATTGCCAGCAATCTATCCATCCGCATTCCTCCCAACAAAAAACCACCAGCCAGTCGGTTGGTGGTTATATTCATTAATAGCGCAAGCCAGGTTCAAGAATGTATTCGTCGGTCCATTCCTCGTAAAACAAATTGCGCCCTGCTGCCTTGCTGCGTTCTAATCGATCCAAGAAGATCTCGTCTGTTTCTCCAGGCGGATTTATAAGGGCTTTATCACCATTATCAATAAAAACATATTCGCAAGAAGGCGCCATCCATGCGCAATCATCCTCTGGATACTGTTTTCTATACGCTAAAATCGTATCATAGTCATTAATCACGAGAAATCACCTCCAGTTTTTCCTCAAAATATGCCAATGCGCCTGGAAAATATCGCTTCATTTCCTTGTAGCGGATTTCATCAAATTGAGCCTCAAACATATGAGCAAAGGCTTCTTCACAAACCACGTCATTATAATTCCAATACGATGTCCTATGAATGCATAATCATCAGTAGGACGTGCGGTCATCATCGAGATATTTGTTTTTACTCCTCTATGGATGAGGGCGCATCAAGATAACTATTAAATTTATCTATGACCTGTTTCACGCGTTCAGAGGCGTCTGGTTTTGCGACAGGTCTATAGCCATCGCCATTCATCTCCCACTGATTTCGATAAGTGTCTTCATAGCAAAAATCTGGAAGCGGCGGCTCGACTGGCTGCTCCTTAAAGGCTTCATCTACCCCGCATTCCGTTTTTCAATTTCCCGTAGCAAAGATTCGGGCGCACCGGGTTTTGCGACAATTTTTATCCCATCCCCGTACCGGAATACTCTGGATGCCCCGAAATTTTCATTGGCATCATGATCATGCGAATATCTCCTCTAGTTTCTAATCGCACCACCCAAAACTTTTCCTGAATGCAATTTCTTCATCATACGCTTCGATTGCTTCTTTTGTGGCGTTCTGACGATCCAAAACGAATTCCCCTTCTTTGAACTGCAAAAAAGGCTCAAACAACTTAATTCTTGCGATTTCTTCCTCTCTTTGCTGATCTACAGGAATCATCCCCAAACACCTCTAACCAAAAGTCCTCTCATTATAAAACTTTACCTCTTCTTCAAAGGCATCTATCGCTTCCTGTGGTGCATCTTTTCTCAGGCTAAAGCCGTTATATTCCAAGTTAGGATTTCTATCTTCATCAAAGACGCTCACAAGATAAGGCCAAATGATTTCTGTAAGCTCATGTATCTTATCATAATCTTTACCAGTCAAAATCATAACCCGAACACCTCCTCAATAGCGTACGCCAGGCTCAAGAACAAACTCGTCGGTCCATTCCTCGTAAAACAAATTGCGGCCTGCCGCCTTACTGCGTTCTAGTCGATCGAGAAAGATTTCATCCGTTTCCTCGCGGAGATTGAGCAAAGTCTTTTCCCCATTGTAGATAAAAACGAAATCAGACGGCTCCAACCAACGACAATCCTCCTCAGGATACTGGTTTCTATACGCCAAAATCGTGTCATAATCTTTAATCACGAGAAATCACCTCCAGCTGTTCTTCAATAATTTCTAGCTACTCTATTTTCATCGTAGCCTAGATTATATTATTCATTATAAATGAATCCACGAATCTTATACAAGCTTTTTCTAGGCGCGC
The DNA here is from genome assembly GCA_030524315.1 of Peptococcaceae bacterium. Taxonomy (GTDB): domain Bacteria; phylum Bacillota; class Peptococcia; order Peptococcales; family Peptococcaceae; genus UMGS1590. The sequence continues at coordinate 3,002 of JAUNGU010000078.1, read as the reverse complement.
TGGGAATTTGAGCTTGATCAATTTATCGTGAGATCTACGTTGAACAGCAGGAATTTCTCTTTCCCTTCGCATTTACAATGTCATCACAACGTGATACAATATCCCCATAAAGGAGTTGATAAAAATGTCCCAGCAAGCAAACATCAACGTCCGCATGGACGCCGACCTCAAGCGCGATTTTGACAAAATTTGCAACGACCTCGGCCTAACAATGAGTACTGCCATTACCATGCTTGCCAAGAAAATGACCCGCGAAAAACGCATCCCATTTGAAATTTCAATGGACCCTTTCTATAGCGACTCCAATATGGCAGCCATTCAGCGCAGTCTGGAACAGCTAGAGCAAGGCAAGGTCATCACCAAGACCATGGAAGAGCTCGAGGCTATGGCCAATGAGTAATTTCACTTTCACCGAAGAAGCCTTTGCCGATTACATCTACTGGCAGACACAAGACAAAAAGACGCTCAAGCGCATCAATAAAATCTTGAACGACATCAACCGAAATCCGTTTGAAGGTATCGGTAAGCCAGAGCCTTTGAAAGGCAGCCTCACCGGTCTTTGGAGCCGCCGTATCGACGACACCAACCGCATTTTGTACAAGGTGACCGATACAGCGATTGAAATCATCCAATGCAAAGGCCATTACAACGATTAATCACCTAACACGCCCCTAGCGGCGTGTTTTTTTCGTGCACCCACACAGCTGCACGGTAATATCAGTCGTCAATATAATTGCTAGCAGATGATCCCATGAATTTCTCCCATCAAAAAACCACCCGCGAGGGGTGGTCAACATCATGCTTCTTGGATATCTTGGATTTCTATTTCATCAATTGCGACAGACGGTGACCAATGATTTTTTACACCTTCAATAAGAATTGTATCACAAGGAACTTCACCCTCTTCCCAATCGCTTTCGTCAGCGTCCCACCACTCAGACCAAAAGCCCGAAATGACAGTACCGTTGCGATAGATGACAGTGACGTTCTTACCTTGTAGATATTTTCTTTCAACTAGAATACCCATCATGCCTCATGGATGTTTTTGACATTCATTTTCTGCTGCCTGCAGCTATATTTGGTCAAATGAAATCTCGTTATACAATTCTCTGTAATTATTATAGGCCTCAATAGCTTCCTCTGGTGCATCCTCTCTTAATACCATAGCGCCACCATCCAGAATAACAATATACGGTTTGAACTGACGCGACCATCTGCCTAATTTTTCATTAATTTCCATATCCATGATCATCATTTTTCAATCACCTCTTTCAATAACGCGCACCTGGTATTGGAACAAACTCGTCGGTCCATTCCTCATAAAACAAATTGCGTCCTGCCGCCTTGCTGCGTTCTAATCGGTCGAGAAAGATTGCATCCGTTTCTTCAGGCGGATTGAGCAGGGTTATTTCGCCATTATTTATCATGACGAAATCAGATGGCTCCAAATATCCGCAAGTCTCATCTGGATATTGCTTACGATAGGCTATAATAGTTTCTATTTTCTTAATCACGCTCTCTCCTCCAGTTTTTTTCAAAAATTTTCAGCCCATTTATTTCCATTATGTGACAGATTATATTATTCATTATAACTGAACGTGTGGTTTTTTTACAAGCTTTTCTCTGAGCGCTGGACATCCGTTTTGCGTCGCAATCAAACGATGCGCGTTTTGCCCATGTTTGTCAGCCGCTCGACGGCTTCTGGCGCGCGGTGGTCAAAAAAGAGGCTTTGGGCTTGGTCGAGGGTGCGGATTTTGACCTTGTCGTCATTGTTGGCTCAAGTATATAGAAAGCTACCAATAGAAAACGGCCCTTCCCGAATGGCGACATTCGAGAAGGGCCATATTTATGCGATGAAGATTTATTTGAGGGCTACCACATGTTGGGTGCCATCTGGAGAAGTGGCGGTGAGCTGGCCGTCATTCATGGCCAGCGTGCAGTCGTTGACGACGAAGTCGAGGATTTTCTCGGTGGTTTTGCCGGTGGTGGTGTCGGTGATGGAGAGACGATTTGGATTGACCTTGTAATCCCAGCCGCTTGCCAATACGCCATCGGTCGCATAGAGGGTGTCACCGTCGATGGCGACATTTGCGCATGCATAGATGTCTGCGACGTAGCTCAAGCTGTCACCGTTGTCGCGGTAAAGCGGGATTTTCGCCTGCCAGTCGTCCTTGTTCATGATGCCGAGGTAGTGGACGCCGTCAATGGTTTTTTCATTGACAATCGGATCGGTGCTGCCGTTGTTATAAATGCTGTAGCCATCTGGCAATGCCAAGGCTTTGATGCCATCGGCATTGGCACGCAGGATTTTTTCGCCGACGACCTGGTAGTCGAGATCAACACCCTGAGAAATCCAAACGGTGCGGGTTGCGCTATCCCAATGAATCTGGCCGTAGAGCTCTGTGAAATCTCTCGCTGGCAGATAGGTGCGATCATTTTTTAAGGTTGGCGCTGTCTCAAAGGTGCCTGCGGTGCCATTGGCGATGTAATCGTTGTCGCCAATCTTCAAGGTCACGTCCACCTTGCCGTCATCGCCGGTGATGTGAATGTTACCATCGGCTTGCCAGTCTGTCTGGTAGCCCAGCACTGTGTTGACAACACGTAGCGGAATCATTGTGCGGCCAGCGTCGTTAATGTAAGCCTGTCCTTCGGCTTCACTACCGGCCACATGACCACTGTTGACAATCAGCTGCAGATCGGTGCTGTCGGCAAAGGCCGCCCCCGGCGCTGCAAGCACCGCTGCACAGGTGAGGGTTGCCAATAATTTTTTGCTTTTCATAAAAATTCCTCCTAAAAACTCGCGTGTGATAAATATCCTCTTCTATTGTACCATGGTCAGTCATGGATAAAAAGCCAAAATATTTCAACCGGCACAGGTGACGCGCCTTCTCGACAACACTTTTCCAAATTTTTCCCATAGAAAAAGACGCGCACAGAATTGTACGCGTCTCAGCTTGTCGAAAAAGGTCATCGAAAGATGGCCTTTTTCTCATATATAGAGG
>JAUNGU010000077.1:7497-9058 GCA_030524315.1 Peptococcaceae bacterium | reverse complement strand
GACTCCGTATGAAGTATATTATTCAACTATGTTGCACTTGACTTGACAATTCGCCCGACAAAACAAAAGCCTCCACTATTTGAACCTGAATGTCCAAATAGTGGAGGCAAAATTGTGTGCCGCGATGACTCACGATGCAATAATATCCATTATTACATTAGTTAGCCTTCTTAAATTGCAGGAGGTTGTTTTTTTCGCCCTGCTCGTGGCGAATGTCTTCTTCTGGCAGGATCATGCCGGTGAGCATGCCGCTGACGTCGAGATAACGGCCTTTCTTGAGATTCTGGGTGGCAGAGAGGTAAGCTGGCACGAGGACGTGGAGGTCCTTGCCTTCGCAGTCTACGACAACATCAAAGAAAATCGAGACACCGCCCATGTCAACCTTTTCAAAGGATTTGATTTTAAAAATTCCTTGAGCAAAGCTGAATGGCAACACACGATATTCGTCGACGAGGGTTTGCAGCATTTTTTCAAAATCCGGATTGCGCTTGTCTGGCTGCTCGTTAAGCATGGCCGAATACATGAGGCCCGTTGGCACGAAGGCGCCAATTTCTGGCAGGTCCACCTCTTTTTTGCGGGCGTTGTAATCCTTCTTGGTGTTGATGACGTTCACGTCAAAGGCAAACATGTTGATATTTGCAGGCACGGCTTCCTTGGCAGGAATGTCACGCAGGTCGTTTTTGTTGGCGGTCTCCAAAAGGATAGGCAGTCCCTTTTCGCCAATCTGCCAAATAGCTGGCAGGGCCGTGTCAAAACGGTCGTCCTCGGTTGCCAGGAAACTGTCGCTGTCGTGTTCAAGGACGATGACGCTGTCATTTTCCTTGCCGGTGTCGTAATGCACATCGACGCGCCATACGCCATCCTCCTGGGAATCACCCTGGGTTTCCAAATAATGGAAGAAATGGAGATGACGGTTTGTATCATAATAGTGGGTGCTCATGCCGCTGCCAGTTTCCTTGGCATCGCCGCGTTGGAGAATGTACCACTGCATCATTTCTTCGAGCTCGTCATGGTTAAAGCATGACAGTTGTAAATTCATCAGTTCTTTCAAAAAAGCCATAGTTATGGACCCTCCTTCATACATCTGATACTAATGGTATCATTAATAGAAGCCCGTTCGCAAGGGCATTTTATAATAATTTTTTGAAAATGCTGACCTGTTGCATAAAAGACGTTCCCCCTCTTTCGCCCAACAAAAAAGCCCACCCGAAGGTGAGCTTTTGTCTGAGGTCTAGTCAGCAATTATTTTTTTGCGAGGGTCATTTTCGCCATACGTTTCTGACGTTCTGATTTGTCATAGGCATCCGAGAGAATTTCTGCGGTGTGCTTGATGTCGCAATGACCGCCGAAGCGATTCTGACCATCGGTGAGCTGCATGATGCAGGAGCCGCAGCCGGTGACAACCACGTCGGCACCGGTTTGGTCGATGTCCTTGCATTTTTCCTCTTGGATTTCCATCGAAAGGTCGTAGTGGGTCAAGCTGAAGGACCCAGCGGACCCGCAGCAGCGATTTGGCTTCTTCATTTCGCGGAATTCCACATCAGGAAGGGCGCGCAGAATC
>JAUNGU010000077.1:0-7479 GCA_030524315.1 Peptococcaceae bacterium | reverse complement strand
GGTGGTTCGATGACGCCAATGCCGCGACGCAGATGGCAAGGGTCGTGATAGGTGACGACCATTTTCTCGGTGTGGAGCTCGCTCAGGTCGGCCTTGACCACGTTGACGAGGAAATCGCTCCAGTCCATGACCTTGGCGCCAACCTTCACGGCATCCTGATAAGCGTCTGTGTCTTCAAGAAGCTCTGGATAGTGTTCCTTGAAGGCCAGCGCGCAGGAGCCACAAACGGTGATGATGTAATCGACGTCGAGATTTTTGAAGAGCTTGACGTGATCCAGCGCCATGGCCTTGGCCGTCTTCTGGTCGCCGTGGGTGAGAATTGGCGTGCCGCAGCAATGCTGCTTCTTTGGCACGACCACTTCCACATGGTTGTGCTTCATGACATTCATGAGCGACTGGGACACATGTGGATACATGTAGTTCGAGGAGCAGCCGGTAAAGAAGGCCACGCGGTATTTGGTCTGACCCAGCGGACGATTGACCTCTGGCACGGTCATGCGGAATGGCTTCCCGGCCAAAGCAGGGATGACACGGCGCATGTCCAAGCCGAATGGGAAACGTGGGGTGTAGCCGCTCATCGCCTTTTCCTTCTTAAAGACGGTGCCCTGGAAATTCCCACCGAGACGCATCCCAGTATCCATGAGCTTTGGTCGTTCAACGACGTTGAAGATGACCTTCTTGAGTGGATGCAGGCCTTCCTTGCGCACCAATTCGGAGCGCGCAGCCAAAACAACCTTGTCAATTTCGACGCCGCAAGGGCAGATTTCAACGCAGGCCTTGCAAGTCAAGCAAAGATGCAAATTGTGCTCCAGCCCTGGGGTGTTGGGATCCAACATATTCTTGAGCAGGGCATCGACGAGTTTCATTTTGCCGCGGGCAGAGCTGCCTTCCTGACGGGTTTCATAATAAATTGGGCAAACTTCCTGGCAGTTGCCGCAGGACATACATTTAACGACTTCTTCGCGAGCGAAGTCCATTGTTTCAAAAGGTGCACTCATTTCTTATTCCCCCTTAAAGAAGAAATGATCTGGGTTGAACATGTAGTTCGGATCAAATGCTTCTTTAACACGCCGGATGACTTCCATCCCGGCGGCACCAAACTGATCTTCCATAAAACGTGCCTTTGCAATACCGATACCGTGTTCTCCACTCAGGGTACCGCCCATTTTCAACGCCACCGCAAAAATATCATCGACGGCCTTTCTCACGCGATCCATTTCCGCTTCATCACGGGCATCGGTCAGGATCGTTGGATGGAGGTTGCCATCGCCAGCGTGGCCAAAGGTGCCGATTTGCAGGTTGTATTTTTCTGCAATGTCTTCAATGGCAACGAGCATATCTGGAATACGGCTTCTAGGCACCGTCGCATCTTCCAAGACAGTGGTTGGCTTGACGCGAGCAAGCGCAGGCAGCGCTGCGCGACGGGCCGTCATGAGGTCTTCTGCTTCCTTGGCATCCTTTGCCAGAGCGATGTCGCGGCAGCCGTTCTTTTTGCACTGGGCGACAACCTTTTCTGCTTCGAGCTCAACCTCGGCTTCAACGTTGCCATCGGTCTGGATGAGCAGCATGACCTTGGCATCGGTAGGCAGACCGATGTGGATGTATTCTTCAACCACCTGCAGGGTTGTCTGGTCGAGGAGTTCCATGGTGGCAGGAATAACCTGATCAGCAATGATGCCGCTGATGGCATAGCCTGCATCCTTGAGGGTATCGAAGGTGGCGGTCATGGTCTTGGCATACTGTGGCTTAGCAATGAGCTTGACGAGGATTTCGGTGATGATCCCCAAGGTCCCTTCTGCACCGCAGACGAGCTTGGTCAGGTCATAACCAGCCACGTTTTTGACGCTCTTGCCGCCAAAGGTGACGACTTCGCCATTGGCCAGCACCATTTCGACGCCGATGACATAGTCCTTGGTCACGCCATATTTGAGACCACGCAGACCGCCGGAGGATTCGCTGACAGAGCCGCCCATGGTGGCAGTTTTGACAGTCCCTGGATCTGGTGGATAGATGAGGCCATAGGCACTCACGGCATCATTGAGCTGGGCGATGATGACGCCTGGCTGAACAGATGCGGTCAGATTTTCTGGGTCTACTTCAATGATTTTATTCATACGGGTGGTGACGAGCACGATGCCCTGGCGTAGCGGAATGGTACCACCGGAAAGATTAGTGCCGGAGCCACGGGTGTAGATGTGCAGATCTTCCGCCTTGGCCAGCTTGACAATCTCGATGATTTCTTCCTTGCTTCCTGGCAGAACAACCACTTCAGGGAGAACCTGTGGCTGGTCTGGGGTGCCGTCGTAAGAATAGGTTAATAAATCGCCTTGGTCGGTCAGGACATATTCGTCACCGACAATTTTTTTCAGTGTTTCCACTACGTTTCTGTTTAGCATAGGTCACTCTTCCTCCTGTACTCGCTTCTTAAGGTAATCACTTCGCGATAGTTGCACGCGATCAAACAGTCTTCCCAATTCGTTTTCCGTCAAAGGACGAACCTGCCCTAAATCGACATGCGATAGTCTGATCTGGTCGATGGCCACACGGGTCAGCTTTTTGCATGGAAAGCCAACCGCTGCCAGCATTCGTCGAACCTGGCGTTTTTTCCCTTCGTTGTTGATAAATTACACCACAGAAATTTTCCCTTGCTTTTTCAAAAATCGCACCTTGGCTGGCGCTGTCACGCCATCGTCCAGGGGCACGCCCTCTTCGAGGATTCGTAACGCCTTTTCGCCAATCACACCTTCCACCGTTGCAATATAGGTTTTCTTGATATTGTATTTTGGGTGGGTCAGGCGATAGGCGAGATCGCCATGGTTGGTCAAAAGCAAGAGGCCTTCTGTGTCCATATCCAGACGCCCCACTGGTAGCACGTGTCCCTTTAATTCTGGGCAACAGTCATAAATCGTTGGACGGTGCTGGGGATCTGAGGTGGTGGTGAGATATCCGGCCGGCTTGTTAAACATGTAGAACAAAAACTCATCCTGCACTGAGATTTTTTTATCATCCACGCTGATCTGATCAATTTGCGGATCGATTTTTGTTCCCAGCTCTTTGACAACCGTCCCGTTCACCTTGACGCGTCCAGCTTTTATCATGGACTCGCTTTGGCGACGAGAGGCAATGCCACAATCGGCCATATATTTTTGTAAACGAAGTAATGCCATCTTCCCTCTCTCCTATACTACTATTATCTTACTATATTTCCATTATTGCAAATAGCAATTTATTATCCATTATTTAAAATGTTTTTACAATTTAGTCTTTCTGCTTATACATGCGTCATTTTGTCCTGTATCCAGCGCATCAAAAAATCTCGATTATTGTCTTCCGGAAGAATGACGACGTGATCCAACGCCTTGTGGAGCATGTCGCCAATGGCGCGCCCTTCAAGGCCCATTTTTTTGAGCTCGGCACCGCCGATAGCCAGATCGCTGATTTGATAGCAATCGCCACGCGCAATAATTGCATCCAACATGCGCTCAATCTTTTGGAAAATCGCGTCAATCTCTGCGCGCTCCTGGCGAAAATAATGGGCCGTCAAATCTGCCACCTTGACCTTGATGAGGCGGCGGGTTTGCGTCTCGCCGAGTCGCGCCAGGTTCTGACGAATATTTGTCTCATCAGGAATAATGCCGTCGTTGTGGTGGGCAATCAATTCGACGACGGCTTTACGGGTGGCGTTGTCGTATTTGAGCGCCCGCAAAATATGATTGGCAATTTTTGCGCCGACTTCTGCGTGGTTGTCAAAGGCGTCATAGTCGGCCTTTTCCACCCAGGTGAAGGGCTTGCCAATGTCGTGCAGAAGCATCGTCAGGCGCAAAATCAGCTCGCGATCGATGACACCGACCGCCAAAATCGAATGCTCGAACACATCGAGGAAATGGTGGCCACCTCTCTGGGCAAAGCCGACTGTGTGGCACATTTCCGGGATGATGTAGGGATACATGCCCAGATCGTAGAGATCTCTGAGACCTCGGGCAGGATGCGCCGCCAAGAGAATTTTATTGAGCTCCTCTTGAATGCGTTCCTTAGAAATAAACGCCAAGAGATGATTTTGCGCCACGGCCGCCTCTCGCGTCTGTGCGTCGTAATCAAAATCGAGCACCGTGGCAAAACGCACCATGCGCAGCATGCGCAATCCGTCTTCGTCAAAGCGCTGGGCAGGCTCGCCAACGGCACGTACGACACGTGCGCGCAAATCCGCCACGCCACCGAATAAATCGATGAGACCGCATTCCGGGTGCCAGGCCATGGCGTTAATCGTAAAATCGCGGCGGCTGAGGTCCTCTGCCAGCTTGTCCGTGAAGGCCACCGCTGTTGGATGGCGGTGATCGGCGTATTCGCCATCGATGCGAAAGGTCGTCACCTCGTAAGCGCCGTCCTTTTGCAAAATCGTCAGCGTGCCGTGCTGAATGCCTGTGGGAATCACGCGCTGATCCTTGAAAATCTCGAGCATTTCTTCTACCCGCGCCGAGGTGCAAATGTCCCAATCGCTGGGCGTCTTGCCCATCAGGGAGTCCCGCACACAGCCGCCAACAATATAGGCTTCGTACCCTGCCTGATTGAGCTGGGCAATGATTTTTGTGGCGCCAGAAGGTATTTCAATATTCATAGATTCACCTCATCTCTTGTGGAATAATCACTCTGAAACTGTGGATGGCCGATTGCCGCCGGCTCATTGCCATAGGCGTGCATCCCGAGGAAATGTCGCATGAGGCGGCCGTCGGCCGGATGCTCGTAGACGAGCGCTGCCGCATGGAGAAGGGGCCGCGCTGCCGCAATGGCGGGGCCACCATAACTCACATCACCCATGAGGGGATGGCCCTGATGGGCCAGGTGCACACGAATCTGGTGGCGTCTGCCCGTCTCAAGCGCGACCCAAAGACCCGTGCCCCTGAGCGCCTCATCATAAAAAAGGGGCGTCGCGTAGGTGCTGCAAGCCTTGCCACCCTCCCCCACATAGAAAATGCCGTGAATTTCTCGGCGCACAGCCTCCGGAAATTCGCAGAGGCTGCCTGTGAGATGACAGGGACTTGGCAGCCGACCATAGGCCAAGCATTGATAATATTTCTTTGGCCGCTGGCGATTGAGCTGACTGGCGGCGTGGCTATTTTTTGCGAGGAGCACGAGCCCCGTGGTGCCAATGTCCAGTCGGCTCACCGGATGATAGATACAAGCCTCGCCATTTTTCTCCAGATGGGCCAGCACGCGTCCCGCCAAGGAGCCGCGCTCGCCACGGCGACGTGGAAACATGGTGAGCCCCGGCGGCTTGTCGACGACGAGCACCATCTCATCCTCGTAGATCACAGATAGAGGCAAATCCTCGTGAATGACATCTGTCGGCGCCTCATCAGGAGCTGCCGCCAAGGAAATGACATCGCCCGGCTGCACCTCATAGCGCACAGTGCGGCGAATGCCATTGACGACGATCCCTGCCGGATGGTTCTTGCAACGCTTGAGGAGGCGCTTGGAGACGTCCATCCGTGCCAAAATCACCTCACCGAGGCCCTTGCCTTGGTCCATTTCATTTGCCACGTAGGTAATGCGCGGACTCATTGGCGCACCTCAAAATAGGCGTGGCTGCCCTTTGGGCCGCTTTCAACGACGAGATGGGCTTGGATGCGTTCCTTAAGCTCGGCCACGTGCGAGATGACGCCCACCAGACGGCCACTGTTTTGCAAATTGATCAGCGTCTCGACGGTGTCATCCAAGGATTCCTCATCCAGCGTGCCGAAGCCCTCGTCGATAAACACCGTGGACAGCTCGACGCCGCCGCTTTCGCTGCGCACCACGTCCGCCAAGCCCAGCGCCAAGGACAATGACGCCTTGAAGCTCTCGCCACCGGATAGGGTGGACACGTCGCGGGCGCGGCCCGTGTATTCGTCCATGATGTCCAAATCGAGCCCTGCTTGACGGCGCGCGTCGCGCACATTTTCCTTGCGACAAAAGGCGTAGCGGCCGTGGGTCATCCGCGACAGGCGCATATTGGCAAATTCCAGCATGCGCTCAAAATAATAGATTTGCACGTAGGTTTCCAGGCGCAGATTCTGGGCATTTTTGCCATCCATGACATCGCGCAGGCGACCAAAAATCGCAAAATCGCCCTCCACTGCCTGGAATTTCTGATATTGGGCCTCGATCTGGGCAAGCAAGCGCCCATTGTTGTCACAGGTGGATTGATGGGTGGCCAGGGCGGCGCTTTTGGCATCGACGTCGGCTTGCAGGCGCGTGCAATCGGCTTGAAGCGCTGCAAGGTCGTAGGATTCCCAGCGGCCGTCGAGCTGAGCCGCCAAGAGGGCGCAGGTTGTCTCGGCCTGGGTCCGCGCCGCTTGATAGGCGTCGATACGCGATTGGAAGGTGTTTTTCTCAGCGAGATCCTTTTTTGCCTGCGCATAGGCCGCCAAGTCGGAGAACACCTCTCGCCACGCCGCGTCAAAAATTTGCTGATGCTGCGCCAAGGACGCGGCCAGCTCTGCAAGGCGATGGCTTGCCTGTTTGAGAGCGCTTTTGGCCTCAAGCTGATGCTTTTGCGCCGTGGCAAACTGAGCTTGTGCCTGTTCATAGGCGGCCTGAGCGGCGTCGTAGGCGTCACCAGTAGAGCGAATCTGTTGCGCCAGCTGCTGCACCTGTGCCTCGGATGGTGCAGGATTTTTTTCGCAGAGGGCATCCACGTGTGCCTGCTTATTTTGGACGGTGGCTTCCAGCTGTGCCACCTCTGTCAATAGCGCACGATGGGTCTCCTGCTGTTTTTTGATGGCGGCATTTTGCTCGGCCAATTTTTCCGACGCGCCCGAAAGCGATTGCAGCTTGGCTGCATCCTCTTTGAGCTGTGCCTCCTGTTGCGACAAGGTATCGCTGGTTTGCTTGCCGGCCTGCGCCAGCGCCTCAAGCTGCGCCTGAGCGCTTGACGCATCCGTGATGGCCGGGAGGCTTTCCTGGATCTCTGCCAAGGTTTCATTCATGCGGCGCGTCCCTTGATCCATTGCTGCCTGGGCCTCAGCCAATGCGCGCTGAGCCGCATCGCGCGCTTGCAGAGCGAGGGCTTCGTCCACAGTGTCTTCTTGCGCCACGGCTAACTTAGGATGATGCACCGCGCCGCAAACCGGACAAGGCACGCCCTCTTCGAGCTCCTGGGCAAGACTGGCTGCAAGATGCTGTTTGATCGCGCTGCGAACTGCCGCCAGCGCCTGCTCCTTGGCCTGCGCCTCTGCGGCTGCACGCTGCGCACCATCTGCAAGCTGGACACATTCCGACACGTACTGAAGGTATTTTTTGAGCCGCTTGTAATCGCGGCGCTGATCCTCCAGAGCGCGGCGCGCCTTTTCTATGTCACGCTTTTGCCGCTCGACGCTCAAGAGCAGCTGGCTATATTCATCGCGCTGCTTTTCGAGGGCGGCTACTTCTTTTTCGCCCCTTGCCAATCGTTGGGTCAGCTGATCCAGCTGCTGACGCCCTCTGGCAAGCTGCTTTTCCGCA
>JAUNGU010000076.1 GCA_030524315.1 Peptococcaceae bacterium | reverse complement strand
AAACCAACACCCCAATAATTTGCTGGGGCCGTGATAATCCTCTAAATTGACTGATAAAATTATTATTTCCCATATCTTCCTCACTAAAGACAAAAATCATCAGTGACCTTTCATCATTATATACTATACAACTTTTTTTTTCGAGGGCATTTCATAAAATTACATCAAAATCACATAAAAATAAAGCATTCGATTTTTCCTGCTGAGAAAAAATCGAATGCTTTTTGGCGTTCAGCGAAAATTTGTCGCTGGAAAAAATTTTTTTACGCGAGGCGTTCAATGACCTTCTGGGTGAAGGTTTTGGTGTCGACGGCTTTTTCTGGATCGGCTGCAATGTCGACAGTCAAAAATCCGTCGTCGATGGTTTGCTGCACGGCGTTTTCCAAGGACTGCGCCGCGTCCACTGCATCCAGTGACATGCGCAGCATGTAGGCGGCAGAAAGCATCGTCGCAATCGGATTGGCAATGCCCTGACCGGCAATGTCCGGTGCCGAGCCGTGAGCCGGTTCGTAGAGACCGACGTTGCCACCGAGGCTTGCCGATGGCACCATGCCCAGGGAACCGGCGAGGGCAGCCGACTCATCGCTCAAAATATCACCAAAGCTATTTTCGGTGACGATAACGTCAAACTGCTTTGGATTAAGCACGAGCTGCACGGCCGCATTGTCGACATACATGTGGTCGACGGTGACTTCCGGATACTCAGCGGCCATTTCATTGACCACTTCGCGCCAGAGGCGGGAGGTTTCGAGGACGTTGGCCTTGTCCACAGAGGTCAGGTGCTTGGCTGGGCGCTGCTTGGCAAGCTCGAAGGCATCGCGGACAATGCGCGTGATTTCGCCCTTGTTGTAGTACATCATATCATAGGCTTCGTCGCCGTTGCGCTTCTTTTCGCCGAAATAGATGCCGCTGGTGAGCTCGCGGCAGATGACGATGTCGACGCCTTCGACGCATTCTTTTTTGAAGACGAGTCGATCAGCGAGGAAGTCATAATATTTCGCTGGGCGCAAATTGCAATAGAGCCCCAGCTCCTTGCGGATGGCCAAAAGCCCTGTTTCCGGACGCTGCTCACGAGGCAAGGCGTCGTATTTTGGCCCGCCGACAGAGCCCAGAAGCACGGCATCGACGTTTTTGACGATGGCCTTGGTTTCCTCTGGAAACGGAGAGCCATATTGATCGATGGCAGCGCCGCCAAAGGCTGCGTCTTCAAAGGTCAAATCGAGACTGTATTTATCGCCCAGAACGTTCAACACGTCGAGGGTGGCATTGACAATTTCCGGACCGATGCCATCGCCACGCAAAACTGCAATCTTCTTACTCATTTGTTCTCCTTTTCCTTCACATAGTTCAAGAGGTTCCCGGCAGCCACCAAATGCTGAATGAAGTCCGGGAATTTTTCAAAGGTGTAGGTTTCGTTTTTGGTCAGATTTTTGATGACGCCATTGTCGTAGTCAATATCCAGCTCGTCGCCCTGATCGATGGCTTGAGCAGCTTCCGGCGATTCGATGATGCGCAGGCCAATGTTGATGGCGTTGCGGTAGAAAATGCGCGCAAAGCTTTCGGCGATGACGCAGCTGGTGCCCGCCACCTTGATGGCGATTGGCGCGTGCTCACGAGAGCTGCCGCAACCAAAATTCTTGCCCGCCACGAGCACGTCCCCCGGGGCGATGGTATTCGCATAATCGGGAATCACGTCCTGCATACAATGGGCGCGCATATTTTCGTCGCTGGCGTCGTTGAGATAACGCGCCGCGATGATCAAGTCTGTATCAATGTTGTTGCCAACCTTCCATGCTTTCATTCTCAATCAAACCTCCTCTGGATTGGTGATGTAACCGGTGATGGCACTGGCAGCGGCCACCGCTGGATTGCAGAGATAAATTTCGCTTTCAGGGTCACCCATGCGGCCGATAAAATTACGATTGGTCGTGGACAGGGCGCGTTCACCCTTGGCCAAAATGCCCATGTAACCGCCCAGGCAAGGGCCGCAGGTTGGTGTGGAGACGACGCCGCCGGCATCGAGAATCGTCTGGGTGATGCCTTCCTTCATGCACTGCTCGTAGACATCCTGGGTGCCAGGAATGACGATCAGGCGCAAATATGGCGCCACCTTCTTGCCCTTGAGAATCTCCCCGGCGACGCGCATGTCTTCGATTCGGCCGTTGGTGCAGCTGCCGATGACGACCTGGTCGATGGCGATTTTGTCAATGTCGCCAATGGCGTGGGTGTTGCTTGGCAAATGTGGGAAGGCGACCTGTGGCTCGAGGGTTGCCAAATCGATGGTGATGCTCTGGACGTATTCGGCGTCGGCATCGGCCTCGTAGATGTGCATCTCCCCTTCGAAGCGATCCTTGAGATAGGCCTGGCAAATGTCATCCACTGGGAAGATGCCGTTTTTGGCACCGCATTCGATGGCCATGTTGGCAATGGTCAAGCGTCCGTCCATAGAAATATGCGCCAGCCCGTCGCCGACGAATTCCAGGCTCTTGTAGAGGGCGCCGTCGACGCCAATCATGCCGATGAGCTTTAAGATGACGTCCTTACCGGAGACGTATTTGTTGCTTGGCGCGCCAGTGACGACAACCTTGATGGCTTCCGGCACCTTGAGCCAGGTTTCGCCGCTGACCATGGCAGCTGCAATGTCAGTGCTGCCCATGCCGGTGGAGAAGGCACCCACAGCGCCATAGGTGCAGGTGTGGCTGTCGGCGCCAATGATCAGCTGGCCAGCGCCAACCACGCCCTGCTCAGGAAGCAAGCAGTGCTCCACGCCCATTTTGCCGACCTCGTAATAATGAGTGATCTCATGCTCCTTGGCAAAATCGCGGATGGCCTTGCACTGCTCAGCCGATTTAATATCCTTGGCTGGCGAAAAATGGTCCGGCACCATGGCGATTTTATTTTTGTCAAAGACGCTGTTGAGCCCTGCCTTGTGCATTTCGCGAATGGCCACCGGGCCGGTGATGTCATTGCTCAAAACCATGTCTACCTTTGCAGTCACCAGCTGCCCAGCGTGAACCTCCGGAAGGCCCGCATGTGCAGCGATGATTTTTTGTGTCATTGTCATTCCCATTTTAATCTTCCTCTTTCTTATGATTCATTTGATCCCAATTAACCGCTTTGTTGATCGCATTCAAATAGCTCTTGGCGCTGGCTTCCAAAATGCTGGTGCTCAGGCCGTGGCCGTTGAAGGTTTTATCCTTGTAGGACACCTTGATATTAACCTCCGCTTGGGCATCGGTGCCACCGGTGATCGCTTCGATACGATAGGAATGCATATCAAAGGCGCCACGATATTGTGGCCCGAGAATTTCTTCGACTGCCTTGCAGGCTGCATCCACAGGGCCATCGGCCAAGGTCGCAATTTCCTTGACCTCGTCATCCACCTTGACGCCAAGGGTCGCAGTAGACGTCAAATCGGTGCCGGTGAACACATAGAGATGGTCGAATTCGTAGGAATCGTCGGCCGTCGCCATTTGCGCATCGACGAGGGCGATGAGGTCGTCATCCAGCACTTCTTTTTTGCGGTCGCAGAGCTTTTTGAAATCCTCGAAGGCATTGAGCAACGCATCCCCTTCCAGATCGAAGCCCAGCTCCTTCATGCGCACATGGAAGGCGTGACGACCGGAATGCTTGCCGAGTACCAAGTTTTCGACGCTGATGCCGATGGATGCAGGATTCATGATTTCATAGGTTTCCTTCTTTTTCAAGACGCCATCCTGGTGAATCCCCGATTCATGCAAGAAGGCGTTGCGGCCGATGATGGCTTTGTTGGCAGGAATTGGCATGTTGGTGGTTTGGCTGACGAGTCGGCAGCTGCGATAAATTTCCTTGGTGTTGATGCCGGTGGTGCAATGAAGCTCGTCCTTGCGCGTCTCCAGCGCCATGACAATTTCTTCCAGAGAGGTGTTACCGGCGCGTTCGCCGATGCCGTTGAGCGCCACCTCGATTTGGCGCGCACCGTGATGCACTGCATCCAAAGAATTGGCCACAGCCATGCCCAGGTCATTGTGGCAATGGACGCTAAAGACGGCCTTGTCAGAATTTGGCGTGCCGTCGATGACTGCTTTGACAAACTTCCCAAACTCCCATGGCACAGCATAGCCGACAGTGTCCGGCAGATTGATGGTCGTCGCCCCGGCGTCAATGGCCGCCTCCACAATGCGGCAGAGGAACGGAATTTCACTGCGGGACGCATCCTCGCAGGAAAATTCCACATCATCGGTGTAGGTCTTGGCGAGCTTAATAGATTCCACAGCGCGCTTGACGACTTCATCCGGGCTCATTTTGAGCTTGTATTCCATATGAATTGGGCTCGTTGCGATAAAGGTATGAATGCGCGCCTTCTTTGCGCCCTTGAGGGCTTCGCCGCAGGCCTCAATGTCCTTTTTCGTGGCGCGGGCCAGACCACACACCGTCGATTCGGTAATTGCTTCGGCAATCATCTTGACCGATTCGAAATCCCCTGGCGAGGAGACCGGGAAACCGGCTTCGATGACATCCACGCCGAGCTTTTCCAGCTGCTTGGCCACAGCCAGCTTTTCTGTCAAATTCATGCTGCATCCTGGCGACTGTTCCCCGTCGCGAAGGGTTGTGTCAAAAATTACCACCTTATCTTGTTCCATGATCTTCACCTTTCCTCAATAGAAAAAGCCCTTTTCGTCTCTAAATTTAGAGACGAAAAGGGCTTTGTTTTCCGCGGTACCACTCTATTTGCCAGGAGACACGTCTCCTGACCACTCTCATTGATAACGGTTATGAACCGGTAATAGCCATACTCCAAGGCGAGTTCAGAAATTGATTGCTTGCTCTTTTCACCAACCAGAGCTTCTCTCTAGCAACGCTTTTCCTACTACTCCTTTTCACCGTATGTGTGAATTTTTATCTTTTTTTACATCATAATCGCTCGAATTATCTTTGTCAAGTAGGATTATTCCACTGTGACACTCTTTGCCAAATTTCTTGGCTTGTCAATATTGCAGCCACGTTCCAGCGCTGTGAAATAGGCAATCAGCTGGAGCGGAATAGCAGCCAAAACCGGCGAAATAAAATCTGGACAGTCTGGAATCTCGATGACGTGATGGATCTTGTCGCTAATTGGCTTGTGGCCTTCCTTGACAACGACGAGCACGCGGGCGCCGCTGATGTCGCCATTTTCGTCCATCATGCGCGAGAGCATTTCTTCGGTGTTGCTCATGGTCTTGTCGAAGGTTTTTTCCTGGAGCGCCACAGAAATGACCGGCGTCTTGTTGCTGATGAGGGCCAGTGTCCCGTGCTTGAGCTCGCCGGCAGCGTAGGCTTCGGCATGAATGTAGGAAATTTCCTTGAGCTTCAACGCCCCTTCCTGGACAACCGCCCAGTCCATGCCGCGACCAATATAGAAGAGATCCTCCACATCCACATATTCCTTGGCAATGTCCACAATCTGCTGAATGCGGTCCTGCTCGAGGATTTCTGCGGCCTGCTCAGGCAATTTTTCCAACGCGCGCAGGGTTTCCTGCTCCTTGCGGAGATCAACGCGGCCAGCCAAATCACCAAAATAGAAGCCGATCAGATAGAGGGCGATGAGCATGGAGGTGTACGCCTTGGTCGATGCCACAGAAATTTCCGGCCCTGCCCAGAGATAGACCACCATGTCCGATTCACGGGCAATGGAGCTACCAACGACGTTGGTAATCGCCAGCACCTTGGCTCCAGCCGCCTTGGCTTCACGCGCACCTTCGAGGGTGTCAGCAGTTTCGCCGGACTGACTGATGACAATGACCAGCGTGTTTTCGTCGATCATCGGATCGCGATAACGGAATTCGGACGCCACCTCGACAAACACAGGAATGCGCAAGGTTTTCTCGAGGATGGTTTTACCCACAAGCCCGGCATGATAGGCCGTGCCACAAGCGACAATGTAAATCTTGTCCCAGCGCTCGACCTCTTCCTTGGAGAGATCAATATTTTCAAGCTCCACATGATCGGCATGAATACGGCCGCTCAGCACCTGCTGGAAGGTCGCGATCTGTTCGTAGATTTCCTTGATCATGAAGTGTGGATAGCCGCCCTTTTCGGCCGACTGAGCATCCCATTCGATTTCATCGACAATGTTCTTCTGCACATTGCCAGCCAAATCGGTGACGACCACCTTGTCGCGATAGACGCGAGCGAGTTCGCCCGATTCCAGATAGATACAGCGCCTGGTATAGGCAAGCATCGCCGGCACGTCCGAGGCGATGAAGTTTTCACCTTCGCCCAGGCCGATGACCAGCGGGCTGTTTTTGCGGGTGACGATGAGCTCGTCAGGATCATCCACGCACATGACGACCAAGGCATAGGAGCCGGTGACCACCGCCAGCGTCCGCTGCACGGCTGCAAAGAGATCCCCATCGTAGAACATTTCGATCAAATGGGCCACGACCTCGGTATCGGTCTGAGATTTGAAGGTGTGCCCCTGGAGATAGGTGTCCTTCAGATACTGATAATTTTCAATGATGCCATTGTGCACAACGGCAATTTTTCCTTCAGGCCCCAAATGGGGATGGGCATTTTGATCAGACGGTTGTCCATGGGTTGCCCAACGTGTATGGCCAATGCCAATATGCCCCTTGAGGGGGTGCTTGGCCAGCGCATTTCTAAGATTCGCCAGCTCCCCTCTGTGTTTTTCCACAGAGATATGGTGATCCGCCAAAATGGCAATACCTGCTGAATCGTAGCCGCGGTACTCTAATTTTTCCAGGCCATCAAGCAAAACCTCCTGGGTATCCCTCGGACCAATATATCCAACAATTCCACACATCGAACTTCCTCCTTATGACTGCTGTTCGTTATCAGGCGCAGTGGCATCACTGGCCTCTTTTGCTTCAAAATCAAAGTTGCGGCTCTCCTCAAATCGTGGCAAATCCTCGAGCCGATTGAGGCCAAAGGCCACCAAAAACGCATCGGTCGTGCCAAAAACAACCGGCCGTCCCGGCTGCTCGAGGCGACCCTTTTCTTCAATGAGACCGCGCAGCAGGAGCTGCTGCATCGGGCCATCGGATTTGACGCCGCGAATATATTCAATTTGGCTTCTCGTCACCGGCTGCTTATACGCAATGATCGATAAGGTTTCATAGGCCGCTGTCGAGAGCTTGGTTTTCTTTTCGGTAAAAAGCTTTTCTATATAGGGATCGACGATGGGCGCCGTAAAAAACTGGTAGCCACCGCCCACCTTGCGCAGAACAATGCCCTTTTTCCCTTCGGCATATTCCTCGCCAATAATGGCAAGCACTTCGCGCACCAGGGGCTCCTCCAGGGCCATCGTTTCTGCCAGCGACTGGACGCTCATTGGCGCGTCTGCCATAAAAAGCAGCCCTTCTGCAATGTTTTTGTAGGTATCGTCTATGAGCATGAGCACTCCTATACAGCCTGCGGATGCAAGCGAATGTCGTCAAAAAGGGCATCCTGCTCCACAGTGATTTCATTTTGTCTGATGCACTCCAAAAGCGCCAGGAAAAAGGTAATCATCTCATCCACCGACAAGCACTGTCTGAGCACCCCCTGAAAGGTGGGTCTCGACGACGCCTGGCAGAAGTCTAATAATTTTTCCCTGAGCACTTCTATGGAGAAGCTATTTTTTTCGATGACCATGACCTGGGCCTTTTCCTGAGAATAGGCTTCGAGCACCTGAAAGGCCTTGAGCAAGGCTTCCACCGGCAAATCCTTTGGCACCTGAGCGCGCTGATATTTTTCCCTGAGGCGGCTCAAATCCACCTGACGGGCATGGTAGTGGGCGCAAGTGCTTTGGATTTCTTCCAGATCGTGGGACAATTCCTTGAAAAATTTATAGGCCACAATTTGATCCACGAGTTCCTTTCGCGGATCCTCCTCGGCTTCCTCCTGCTTGCGCTTGGGCAGAAGCATGCGCACCTTGATGCGCACCAGCTGAGCGGCGAAGAGCACAAAGTGGCTGGCAATTTCTAAATTCATGCGTTTGGCTTCTTCCAAATACATGAGGTATTGATCAGTCAATTCATTGATGGGAATGTCGTACACATCGATGCGATTTTTTTCCAAGAGATGCATCAACAAATCCATCGGTCCATCAAAATGATTCAAATGGAATTCGAGGGCTTCCAAATGTTTTGCCTCCCTCAACTGATAATAAAAGTATTATAACATACCATGGATTTATTACAAAATATTTTAATTCTTCGCCGCCAGCGACAGATAGAAGCGGTCCTTGTGCTTAAAGACCTCGACCTCTTCGCCGTAAAAATCCGTGAGATTTTCGTAGGCGATCATGTCGTCAATGTCGCCCACCGAATGCACCTGTCCCTCTTTGATGAGGAGGGCTTTGCCAAAAATTGGCAGGATTTCGTCGGTGTTGTGGGTGACGAGGATGAAGGTGATCTGGCGATCGGCCAGCTCGTTGATGGTTTCTTCAATGTCGCGGCGGGCAAAAATATCCAGCCCGTTGAAGGCTTCGTCAAAAATAATAATATCCGGATGGTTCATCAGCGCACGGCCGATGAGGACCTTTTGCTTTTCGCCCTGGCTGAGCATTCTGTACTGGCGGTCGGCCAGGTGCTCAATTTTGAGCAGCGCGAGAATTTCTCTGGCGCGGCTCACGTCCTCATCGTCCACCTTTTCCCAGAGGCCCAGCGAGGCAAATTTGCCGCTCAGGACAATGTGCAGAGGATAATCGTTGGCAGGAATAAACTGCGAGAGCGCGGAGCTTACCCAGCCGATTTTTTTCCTGCCAACGATTATCCTCTGCACATTGTCCTGAGGATAATCGTTGGCAGGAATAAACTGCGAGAGCGCGGAGCTTACCCAGCCGATTTTTTTGCGCAGATCGATGATCGAGGAATGGCCAAACTCGCAATCCAAGACCTTGACCTTGCCCTCAGACGGAAAAATGTAGCCGTTGACCATGTTCAGCGTGGTGGTTTTGCCGGAGCCGTTTGGCCCGAGCAGCACCCAATGCTCGCCGCGATTGACCGTCCACGACAGGTCCTTGAGAATGTATCTGCCATCACGAATATAGGACACCTTGTCCAAGCGAATGATTTCTTCCATAACAACAATCAACCTCCAATG
>JAUNGU010000005.1 GCA_030524315.1 Peptococcaceae bacterium | reverse complement strand
TTGGCGTGCATGGCTGTCATTTGCAAGTCCCTCCTTTGTTATGTACAAATGGTTGCTTATTTCTCTCATTATACACGATCAAAGGGGGCTTGTCTATAACTTTCAGCCGATAGCTCATATATTGTGCCGAATGTGCAATTCTGGCTACTCGTCGTCGGCTGCGGACTTGTCCCGTTCGATGATGGCGCGAATGTCGGCGCGGGCTTCCATGTAGCGCCATTTTGGCACGGGGATTTCTTCGCCGGTGAGGAGGGTGGCGGTGTAACGCTTGATGTTGGTGACGTAGTGGCAGTTGATGAAGTAGCAGCGGTGCACGCGGTAAAAATAATCGGGCAGCACCTTTTCGAGCTCTTTGATGGAGATTCTGACGGTGCGGCGCTCGTCGCCCATGTGCAGGATGCTCGTGCGCTCGGTGGTGCGGATGCACTGGATGCGGGCGGCATCGATGTAGCTGGTGCCGGAATGCGCCTTGACGGGGATGCGATCGCCGGAGCGCATCTCCTTGGTGCGCAGGAGGTGCTGCACGTAGTCGTAGGTTTGCTTGCTGACCTGGGCTGGGAAGACCTCGTCACCCACAAGCTCGCTGTCTTCGTTGGAGACGTGCATATGATAGAGGCGGTAGCCTTTTTTCTCCTTGCGGTAGCAGAAGGTGAGGCGCTGCTTGCGCACGCAGATCAGCTCTTCCTCCTCGGCCACATGCAGGTAGTAGGTGCCGAGGACGACGAGCTGGTCGTCGCTGCCGGTGTCGATGGTGCGAAAATCCGGCTCTGTCAAATCGAAGGGTGGCATTTCAAAGCCAACGGTGAGCTGGGTGCGAATGGCGCTGGCGCCGGTGATGAGGAGATTGCCGATGCTCAGCCAGACGCAGTCCTCAGAGATCGCCGAAAAGAGCGGCTCGAGGTTGAGCTGGTAATATTCGCGGATGATGGTCAGGGTGTCCTCGCAGATGGTGTCCTTGCAGGGCCAAGGCAGTGGTTCCGGCTCCGGCGCGGCCTCGGCATCGGCGGCTTCTGGCGGCTGGCCGTCGGTGGTTTCTGCTGCGGCGTCCTCTGCCGGGGCGTCGACGGGTTCTGTCGAGAGGGTGTCTTTTGGATCGTCCATGGTGGCACCGTCCTTTCTCGGATGGATCGTTATTTTTTCCAGCATACACCAAGGCCGGGCGTCTGTCCATCCTTTCTCGCGCCAGGGCGAAAATTTTCTCGCGCGCGCAAAAAATCCGCTGAGGGTTTCTCAGCGGATGCGGATATCGCTACAGACGCACCATGCGGTAGCCGACGCCGATGTGGGTCTGGATGTATTGAGGGGCGTCTGGGCCTTGCTCGAGCTTTTTGCGGAGGGTGGCCATATAGACGCGCAGGGAGGCGATGTCGCTTTCCCAGGCGCTGCCCCAAATGTTCTGGGTGATGAAGGTGTGGGTGAGGACCTTGCCGACGTTGCGCGCGAGCAGGCAGAGCAGCTTGTACTCAATCGGCGTCAGATGCAGCGGCGCGTCGTGCAAATAGGCACAGCCCGCGGCGTAGTCGATGCGCAGCTCGCCGTTTTCAAAGACGGCGGCCTCGCTGGCGTCGGTGGCCATCATCGCCAAGCGCCGCTGGGTGACGCGCAGACGCGCCAAGAGCTCCTCGACAGAGAAGGGCTTGGTGAGGTAGTCGTCGGCACCGGCATCGAGGGCTTCGATTTTGTCGGTGTCCTCGCTGCGGGCGCTGATGACGATGATGGGCATGGTGGACCAGGAGCGGATTTTTTGGATGATGTCGATGCCATCCATGTCCGGCAGTCCCAGGTCCAAAAAGACGACGTCGGGATTGTGGCTCGAGGCCTCGAGAATCGCATCTGCGCCGTTGGCGGCGGTGAGGTAGCGATAGTCGTGGGCCTTGAGGGTGGTGGTGATGAGATTTCTCACGGAATGATCGTCCTCGACGACGAGGACCACTGGCTTATTCATGGATGTTCACCTTCCCTATTGGAATCTTGATGGTAAAGACGGTGCCCTGGGGCACGTTGTCGCCGACGGTGATGCTGCCCTGATGGGCGGTGACAATGGATTTGCACAGCGAGAGTCCCAGCCCCAGGCTGCGACGACTGTCGGCGACCTTGTTGGCGCCGGTGTAAAACATGTCGAAAATATGCGGCTTGACGTCGGCGGCGATGCCTGGGCCCGCGTCGGCAATGGCGACAACGGCCCAATCGCCCTCACGCCGCGTGGTGATGGTGATCGGCGTCCCGGCAGGGGTATATTTGATGGCGTTGTCGACGATGTTGATGATGACCTGGACCATGAGACGCGCATCCATACGCGCCAGGAGATACTCCTCGCGGTTGTCGACGGTAATCGGGTGGGTGCGTTTCTGGCGGCTGACGTGCTTGAGGGCCTCGTCGATGACGTCCTCCATGAGGTCGTCAGAGAGGCGCAGCTGCATGCGGCCCTCCTCGATGCGGGTGACGGCGAGGAGGTTTTCGACGAGGTTGATGAGCCACATGGAATCCTCGTAGATGTCGGAGTACATCTGCTTTTTCGTTGCCTCGTCAAAAATATTGCCGTTGGCCAGGAGGTTACCGGCGTTGCCCGAAATGGACGTCAGCGGCGTGCGCAGGTCGTGGGAAATCGCGCGCAGCAAATTGGCGCGGAGCTGCTCGTTTTTGGCCAGGATTGCGGCGGCTTCCTTTTCGCGGAGGTTCTTGTCGTTTTCCATGGCCAGGGCGCACTCGCCGAGAATCGAGAGCATGATGCTGTTTTGGAAGGCGTCGGGGGCGTCACCATCCAGATGAATGCCGACAACGCCATAGACCTGGTCGCCAATGCGCACCGCCAGATAGAGGCAGGCGGCGTTCATGAGGGTGTCGGTGGTGGCACCGGCGTGCTTATTGTTCTTGCGCACCCAGAGAGCGACGGCGCGCTCGTTCTGAGTCGTGAGCTCAAGGTTGCGCCCGGCGCCGGTGGCGGTAAAGACGCGGGCAGCGCCGATGCCGTCGTCGGTGGCGAGATAGAAGACGACGTCCTTGTCGAGGAGCTTGATGAGCTGGTGGGCCGTGGCACTGACGATTTCGTCGCGATTGTCGGCCTGCTGCAGGGCCTGGTTGGTGTCAAAGAGGACGCGCGTGCGATAGGCCGACTTGGCCGTCTGCCGACTGAAATCCTTCATGCGCACCGTCAGGGTGCTCGTGAGGAAGGCCACGGCAAACATGATCACAAAGATGATCGGGTAGCCGTCGTCGGTGGCGTGGAAGGTGTAGCGCGGCTCGGTGAAGAAGAAATTGTAGACAAAGACGCTCAATAGCGAGCTCACCAGGCTGTAAATGCGCTGCTCGGTGATCATCGCCGTGATCACCACCGCCAGCACGTAGACAGTGATGATATTGAAATCCATGAACCCCCACTGCCAGAGCGCCTCGCCGACGACCGTCGCCGCTGCCAGCATGCCGATGCTCTTGGCCAAATCGCCGCCGGAAAAGCCCGGCGCGGCGTTACCGGCGCGACGCGGCCGGTAGCGGCGCTGGATCTGGTTGTTGTCGGGGATGATGTAGACGTCGAGATCCGGCGCACCGGCGATCAGCCGCTCCGAGAGGCTCGGCCTGCGCAAAAAGCGCTGGGGCGCGGCGGCGCTGCGGCCGATGACCACCTTGGAGACGGCAGAGAGCTTGGCAAATTCGGCGATTTGCACGGGCACGTCGTCGCCGTAGACGGTCTCGATTTGGGCGCCGAGCTGCTGGGCCAGGCGTGTGTTGACCTCGAGCCGCTTCTTATCCTCCTCGCTCATCGCCGAAAAATCTCGCGTCTCGACAAAGAGGGCCGTGAACTTGCCGCGGAAGGCGGCGGCCATGCGCGCGGCGGTGCGAATGAGCTTGGCGTTGGATGGCGACGACGAGAGGCAAACGAGAATGTGCTCGTCGGTGTAGTAGTCGTTGTGGGTTTTGATGAAGCTCTCGCGGGTGCGGCGATTGACACGGTCGGCGCAGCGGCGCAGAGCAATTTCGCGCAGGGCGGTGAGATTTTCTACGCTGAAGAAATGGCCCAGCGCCTGCTCGGCCTGGGCAGGCTTGTAGACCTCGCCCGCTTTGAGGCGGTTGATGAGGTCCTGGGGCTCAATGTCCACGAGCATGACCTGGTCGGCGCTGTCAAAAACCGAATCAGGAATGCGCTCACGCACGAGCACGCCGGTGATCGAGGCGACGGTGTCGTTGAGGCTTTCGATGTGCTGGACGTTGACGGTGGTGTAGACGTCGATGCCCGCCTTGAGGAGCTCGGCCACGTCCTGATAGCGCTTGGCGTGGCGACAATCGCGGGCATTGGTGTGCGCCAGCTCATCAACGAGGACAAGCGCTGGCTTGCGTGCCAGCGCTGCATCCAAATCAAACTCAACCATATCGGCGCCACCCTGTTGGACGTGGCGGTAGGGGATGACCTCCAGTCCCTGGATGAGAGCCTCGGTTTCGGGGCGGCCGTGGGGCTCGATGTAGCCACAGACCACGTCAATACCATGACGCTTGGCATCGTGGGCGGCCTGGAGCATGGCGTAGGTTTTGCCGACGCCGGCGGCGTAGCCAAAGAAAATTTTCAGCTGGCCGCGGTCGGCGTTTTCCTGCTCGCCATGGATTTTTTCGAGAAATGCTTCGGGGCTTTGGCGTTCCATGCACGCCCTCCTTTCACTGATTGCTGCACTTATTATAGCACAGGTGCGGGATTATTTGAGCACGCCGTCGAGCATGAGGTTGACCTTGAGAACATTGACGGTTTTTTCACCGAGGACGCCGAGGAATTTGCCCTTGGTGCATTTGTCGATGATGTCCTCCACCTTGTCCTGGGAAATGCCACGGGCGTCGGCAATGCGCGCCACCTGGTACTGGGCCGCAGCTGGGGAGATGTCTGGGTCCAGCCCACTGCCGGAGCAGGTGACGAGGTCGACAGGAATGGCCGCATCCTTCATCTCGGGATCGGCGGCGCGGAGCTTTTCGACGCGTTCCTTGACAAGGGCTTCGTATTCATCGCTGGCTGGGGAGAGGTTGGATGGGGTGGCGTACATGAGGGCCTTGCCGTCCTTGTCGGTGTAGGTCTGGGTGTCGATGTTCATGATGCGGCCCCACATGTGGCCGTCGTCGGTGTATTGTTGGCCGAGGAGCTCGGAGCCATATTTTTTGCCGTCGACCTCGATGATGCTGCCGTTGGCCTGGTTGGGGAAGATGACCTGAGCGATCCCCGTCACCACACCGGTGTAGACGACACCGGTGATGACGGTAAAGAGCAGAAAGAATGCCGCTGCAATTTTTAAGTTTTTCATATCACAGACCTCCTTATGCAAGTCCGAGAACCACCAAGATCATATCGAGGATCTTGATGCAGATAAATGGGGCGATGATCCCGCCGAGTCCGTAGACGAGCAGGTTACGCGACAGCAGTTGTCCTGCCGGTACCTCGCGGTACTTGACGCCCTTGAGCGCCAATGGAATGAGGGCGATGATGATCAGCGCGTTGTAGATGATCGCCGAGAGAATCGCGCTCTGTGGCGAGTGCAGGCCCATGATGTTGATGGCTGCAAGCCCTGGATAGAGCCCCATGAAGAGGGCTGGGATGATCGCAAAATATTTTGCAATGTCGTTGGCGATGGAGAAGGTCGTCAGGCTGCCGCGGGTCATGAGCAGCTGCTTGCCAATGCGCACAATGTCGATGAGCTTGGTTGGCGAGGAGTCGAGGTCGACCATGTTGCCCGCTTCTTTGGCGGCCTGGGTGCCGGTGTTCATGGCCACGGCGACGTCGGCCTGAGCCAGGGCTGGGGCGTCGTTGGTGCCGTCACCGGTCATGGCGACGAGGTGACCCTTGGCCTGGAGGTCGCGGATCATTTCGAGCTTGCCTTCTGGGGTGGCTTCGGCGAGGAAGTCGTCGACGCCAGCTTCTGCGGCGATGGCAGCGGCGGTCATTGGGTTATCGCCGGTGATCATGACGGTCTTGATGCCCATCTTGCGCAGGTCGGCGAATTTTTCCTTGACGCCGTCCTTGATGATGTCCTTGAGATAAATGACGCCGAGGATTTTCTTGTTCTTGGCGACGACCAGTGGCGTGCCACCCTTGTGGGCAATGTCTTCGACGACCTTGGCACATTCGCTGGAATATTTGCCACCGGCGGCTTCCACATAGGTGCGGATGGCGTCGGCAGCGCCCTTGCGAATTTCGGCGCCGTCGTAATCGACGCCGCTCATGCGGGTCTTGGCGCTAAAAGGAATGAACTGCATGTTTTTGTCGCTGAGTTCGCGGCCACGGATGTTGAATTTTTCCTTGGCGAGAACGACGACGCTGCGCCCTTCTGGCGTTTCGTCAGCCAATGACGAGAGCTGAGCGGCGTCGGCCAGCGCTTCCTCGCTGGCACCGTCGACAGGGATGAAGGCCGCTGCCTGGCGGTTACCGAGGGTGATGGTACCGGTTTTGTCGAGCATGAGAATGTCGACGTCACCGGCGGCTTCGATGGCACGGCCGCTCATGGCCAGGACGTTGGCCTGGTTGAGTCGGCTCATGCCGGCAATGCCGATGGCCGAAAGCAGCGCACCAATGGTCGTTGGTGCCAAGCAGACGAGGAGAGCAACGAGGGTCGTGACAGACGTTGGATTGTCGATGCCTTCCAGACGCGCGCTAAAGACCGAATAGGTGTACAGCGCCACCGTGACGAGGATAAAGATGATCGAGAGGGCAACGAGGAAAATTTGCAAAGCGATTTCGTTTGGCGTTTTCTTGCGGGCCGCGCCCTCGACCATGGCAATCATCTTGTCGAGGAAGCTCGCGCCAGGGTCGCTGGTGATTTGGACGACGATCCAGTCGGAAAGGACCGTCGTGCCGCCGGTGACGGCGCTGCGGTCGCCACCTGCTTCACGCACAACCGGCGCCGATTCGCCGGTGATGGCGCTTTCGTCAACGGAGGCGGCACCTTCGATGACCTCGCCATCGCCAGGGATCTGTTCGCCAGCCTTGACATAGACAATGTCGCCCTTGCGCAAGCTTGCTGAGGAAACGACAGTGATGTTGTCCTTTTCAGCAGCCGATGGAATCTTGTGGGCTTCGACGTCCTTGCGGGCGGCGCGCAGCGAATCGGCCTGCGCCTTGCCACGGCCTTCGGCGATGGCTTCGGCAAAATTGGCAAAGAGGCAGGTGAACCAGAGGATCACCGCAATCGCCAGCGTAAATCCGCTGGACTCATCCTTGATGCCAAAGAGGGACACGACCCAGAGGATCGTCGTGAGAATCGCAGAAATGTAAACCAACAGCATGACAGGATTTTCGACCTGGGTGCGTGGGTTGAGTTTTATGAAAGAATCTTTGATGGCTCTTGCGACCATGGTTTTGTCGGCAAAAGCGTTTTTTGTTTCAGTTGACATCACTATGCCTCCTTAAACAATCGACTGGAAGTATTCGGCAATAGGCCCAAGCGACAAGGCTGGGAAGAAGCTCAGCGCGCCGACAATCAGGACAATCAGAATCAGCATGAAGACAAACAGGCCGTTGGTTGTCGAGAGGGTCCCGGCAGTGGTGGCAACTTTTTTCTTGCCGACGAGGTTCTGGGCGATGGCCAGGGTACCGACGATTGGCAGGAAACGGGCAAAGAGCATGACAAACGCCGTCGAAACGTTGATAAAGACGGTGTTGGCATTAAAGCCTGCAAAGGCCGAGCCGTTGTTACCACCGGTGGATGAATAGGTGTACATGAGCTCCGAGAAGCCGTGAGGGCCACCGTTGTTGAGGCTGTCCATGACGCCGGGGACGACGGCGGCAATGCCGCTGCCCACAAGGATGGCGATTGGTGTCGCCAGGCAGACGAGAACCGCCCATTTCATTTCGTACGGTTCAATTTTCTTGCCGAGGAATTCCGGCGTACGCCCGACCATCAGCCCGGCGATAAACACCGTCAAGATGGCAAAGGCAAGCATCCCGTAGAGGCCGCAACCGACGCCGCCAAAGATGACCTCACCGAGCATCATCAGAAGCATTGGCACGAGCCCGCCGATTGGCGTGAAGCTGTCGTGCATCGAGTTAACAGAACCGTTAGAAGCAGCTGTTGTGAAGGTTGCCCAGGTGCTCGACGAAGCAATCCCGAAGCGCGCCTCCTTGCCTTCCATGTTGCCACCAGGTTGGTCGGTGCTCTGAGTGATGTTGACCGCGCCATCCTGGGCGAGCTGAGGTGTTGCCGCCTGCTCATTGACGGCGACAACAGCCAACGCCGCTGCCAAGCAGATGAACATGGCCATAAAAATGGCAATACCCTGTTTCTTATTGGCCACGCCCTTGCCAAAGGTGAAGCAAAGGCCGGCAGGGATTAAGAGCAGCGAAATCATTTCAATGAGGTTGGTAAAGGCACTCGGATTTTCCAGCGGATGGGCCGAGTTGACGCCCATGAAACCACCGCCGTTGGTCCCCGTCTGCTTGATGGCAACCTGGCTGGCGGCAGGGCCCATTGGCACAAATTCATCGGTGATGATCTGCGCGTCCTTGACCGCCTTGCCATCGACGGTGACGGTGTTGCTGTCGGTGTCGATCTTGGCATTTTCCAGCACATTGCCCTCGCTATCGACGGCGATTGGCTCAACCAGCGACACCGCATCGGCAGGATGCAGGTTCTGGATGACGCCACCACCAACCAGGCAGAGAGCGATGACCAGGTTCAGAGGGATGAGAATGTGGATGATGATACGCGTCATATCCACCCAAAAGCTCCCGAGCCCCGAGGACTTGACCTTGACAAAGCCACGGATCATCGCAAACAGCACGGCAATACCGGTGGCAGCCGAGACGAAGTTTTGCACCGTGAGCCCCAGCGCCTGGGTCAGATAGCTCAGCGTCGACTCGCCGGTGTAGGCCTGCCAGTTGGTGTTGGTCAAAAAGCTGGCCGTCGTGTTAAAGGACAGATCCCAGGGCACGTTTGGCAGCCCCTGAGGATTCCCCGGCAGCACGCCCTGGAGCATTTGCAAAAGAAACAGAAACACAAAACCACAAGCAGAAAACAGCACCACCGCAATCGTGTACTGCTTGCCGCTCATTTCTTCGTTCTTATCAATGTGTAAGACCTTGTAGACGGCGTTTTCACAAGGCGCCAAAATCGGCGAAAGAAAGGTTTTGTCGCCGTTCATGACCTTGTACATGTACGCGCCAAGGGGAATGGCGAGCACCACAAGCACCGCCAAATACAAAATATATTGAACAACCGTACTCATTTCTGATTGTCTCCCTCCATTAAAATATAGAAATAAAAGACCAGCAGCGCCAGCGCGCTGATACCTATCAAACCAATCATCACAGTCATACAAACCGCCTCCTTTTGTGTAAATCTACTTTACCAGCCCCCCTATTAAAACGGCATTAATGCGCCCCCGCCGACATTAAAATCGTATTAAAAAATCGCCCCCGGCGGACGGGAGCGATTGCTGATTAGAAAAACATGACAAAATAAATGGGCAGATAGGTGATGCCGCGATTTTTTTCGATGGTGCGCGCATTGGAGAGCACGTAGGCGTCCTTGACAGGATAGCTGCCGCTTGCGACAAAGCCCGAGAGGGCGCTGTGCACCGTGTAATCCTTGCCGGATTTGATTTCCAGTGGCACGACGGCCAAATCGTCGTAGCTGTCGATGAGAAAATCCACCTCGCCCCGCTGTCTGTTGTCGTAATAATAAAGCGCATGGCCGTGGGCAATGAGCTCACTGGCGACGACGGTTTCATAGACAGCGCCCAGATTGATGCTGCGCGCGTCGTCCAGGATGGCGCGAATATTGTTGCCAAAGAGAATCCCCGTGAGAATCCCCACGTCGTTAAAATACAGCTTGAGCAAATTTTTGCCGCTGGAGCTCACCAGCGGAAACACCGGATTGGCGATGGCGCGCACCTCCAGGGCAATGCCTGCGTTGATGAGGTAGTCAAACTCATCCTGGTAGCTGGCCATGGTGCGACCCTTTTTTCCTTCGATGTCCTTGACGACGATGCGTTTCTTTTTGTTTTCCATGCAGGATGGGATCATATCGTAAATGCGGCGGATTTTGAGCCGGTGTTCCGCATCATATTTTGAGGCATCGGCGGCATAGTAGTCGCGGATTTCTCGCTGAATGTCGCGGACACGCTGGATATTCGTGTCCTTGAGATAGCTGTTGACCGCATCGGGCATCCCGCCGACCAATAGATACTTGCGAAAGAGGTCCATCATTCTATGATGAGTGCCCTCATCCAGAGACTGGCGCGCCTCAAACTTGGCCCGCAGCGCCTGAATCGCAAAATCATTCATGCCATTTGCCAAGAGGAATTCTTCGAAATCCAGCGGAAACATCTGGATGTGGCGAATGCTGCCCATGGGAATCGACGACGTCTGTGCCAGCGTCACCCCAAGGAGCGAGCCGCTGGCAATGTAGGTGAAGCGGCCATCCTCGCGCAAAAATTTCAGCAAGGTCAAAAGATGTGGGTAGGCCTGAATCTCGTCGATAAAAATCAGCGTCTCTGCCTTCTCCTGCATTTTCGCACCGGCAACCATGCTCACCTGCAAATAAAAATCCTCCACCGAGCGCACATTTTCAAAAAGCTTGGGCCCCAGCTGATCCTCAATCATATTGACCTCAATGAGATTGGCAAAAAGCTTGTTGCCCACATAGCGGATGATCGTCGTCTTGCCAACCTGCCGGGCGCCATCCACCAAGAGAATCTTGTCCGGCGATTCCTGCAAATGCGCCTCAATCACCGCCGCAATCTTGCGATAAAGCATCGCCACCCCTCCTTCGATTTGACTTTTCAATATGATTTTATGCCAAAAATCATGACTTTTCAATAGAATTTACACCCGAAATCTGTGACTTTTCAATAAAAAATCGGTGCAAAAACCATGACTTTTCAATAAGGACGACTGCCACCTGTCAGCGACCGTTTGTGAAGAGATACACACAGATTATCCTACGCCGAGAAACTGTGCATGTGCACGGTTTTTCGGCGTAGAAATGATCCGCACATTACACAAAGCCCCGTTTTGGCATGTCCAAAACGGGGCTTTGTGTATCAATGATTAAACCTTGTGCTTGTCGGTGCGCTTGCTTGCGAGCTCGTAGACTTCTTGGTCGGCCCTCATGCCGATCACGACGACGATCATTTTTGTCTCTGTGCGCACAAGCTGGTAGACGATCCGAATCCCTGGGCCTCTGAGTTTGATTTTCAACAGGCCTGATAGGTTGTGCCCATGCTTGTTGCCGAGGGGTTTGCCATATCCGCCTTCTTGCATGGGCAGGGGATTGGTGCGAACTTTTTCTATTGCTTTGACGACGGCGATTTTTTGGCTGCCGTCGAGTTTTGCCAAATCCGCTTCCGCTTCAGGGAAAAATACGACCTCCCAGCTCATTCGAATTCAACCTCTGGCGCCTCGGAAAGGTCTACAGCTTCCAACCCGAGATGGTCCTTCACCTCATCAAAGGATACAAAGGTCGCTGGATCTGCGTGGCGCGTTCTTTCGGCAGCGAGGGCGAGAAGCTGTGCGTCGTTCAAATCGTCCAAGAGCTGAATATAATCTTCCGGCGAAAGCAACACACACTCTGGCTGATTATTTTTCATGACAACCTTCGCGCCGGATTTTTTTACATCAGCAAAAATTTTTCCTGCTTGTCCCTTGTTAAATTGGGTAATCGCCACTGTATTTTCAATAGCACTGCGAACTGTACTCATCATTATCACCTCTTACCGCCAGATTATCATATCTCGATAAATTTATCAATAAATTCATCACCGATCTTCTCATGATTGACGCCGCCCCATATTACAAAAGCCCCGTTTTGGCGTGTCCAAAACGGGGCTTTGTGCGTGATGCGTGATTATTTTGCAATGTCTTCGTTGAAGCGCATGAGGATGTTGGCAACCTGGGCGCGGGTGGCGCTGGCTTTTGGCTCGAGGGTGATCTGGCTGGTGCCATTGATGAGCTTATTACCAACGGCCCATTTCATTGGGGTGTCGGCGTAGGCGCTGACCTGACCGGCATCGCTGTAGGCGTAGTAATTGCCGAGGTCGCTGACGTCGATGCCCTTGTACTGGGCGTATCTGTAGAGGATGCACGCGATTTGCTCGCGGCTGACAGGGTCGTTAGGGCCAAAGGACTCGTCGCTGTAGCCACTGACGATGCCGTTGAGGCGTGCCCAATAAACGGCGTCGCCATAGTAAGCATCTGCATCCACGTCGGCATATGGGTAGCCGAGGTTTTCACCAGAAATGTCCGGCTCGCCTTCCATGCGATAGAGGATGGTCACGAGCATGCCACGGCTGGTGGCGGTATTTGGCGCGAAGGTGGTGGCGCCGGTGCCTGACATGAGGCCGTTGTCGAGAACGTAGTGGACGCCGTCATGATACCACGCACCTGGATTCAAATCGCTGAAGGCGTGGAGTGGGCAGTCGGTGCCATGGTCGCAGTTGTCATAGTCCGGCTTTTCTGGGGTGACGTTGCCCTCTGCCGTCTTGAAGGTGACGCTGATATCGACCTTGGACGCTGGCATGGTGAAGCTGTAGGTGCCGTCGCCATTAGATTTGACGGTGACAGCCTTGCCCTTGCGATCGGTGACGCTGACAGCATCCACCTCGTAGCCCTCTTCGGGAGTCGCAGTAATGGTCACCGTCTTGCCCTTGATGGCCTTGTGAGGATCCGCAACAGCCGTCCCATGCTCGCCTGCATTCACATCGATGGCATAGACCGCAGGGCCGGAGGTGTCAGGCTTGACTGGGGTGACGACGATATTGCCGTCTTCGTCAGGAGTACCTTCATACCCTGGTGCAATGGTGCCCTCTGGCAAGGACTGACCTTCAGGGATATCAAATTCACCTTCAGTCACCTGACCATCGTCATTGAGTTTGATTCCTACACCGACAATGCTGCCAGTGTTTTGTGGTACATTATCCAGTGTTACAGGAGCGTCACCGATCTTATTACCATCAGTGAAAAGAATCATCGCTGGTGCATCACCATCAATATTCAAAATGTTGTCAGTACCTTCTGGAACAGTATTGCCATCAAAGATGACCTTGGTCTTTTTGGCGGCGTCACCGTTTTGCTTCAGCTCAAATGCGCCGTCAGAGGTCGAATTTTTGACAGTGATTGCTGTAGCGCCGTCGTTTGTAATACGAGACTTTTGAAGATTAACGCCATCGAGACCAAGAGAAGCACCATCTTTGACATTAAATTGTACTTGATTAAGTGTGACATCCTGACCATCTAACGTATGCAGGGATACATTGCCGTTGATATCATATTGCATATCTGT
The DNA here is from genome assembly GCA_030524315.1 of Peptococcaceae bacterium. GTDB lineage: Bacteria > Bacillota > Peptococcia > Peptococcales > Peptococcaceae > UMGS1590. Next base: position 42,048 of record JAUNGU010000005.1, on the reverse strand, counting down.
TACAGGATTTTCTGGTTTAGACGGAACATTTATATTATTTAATACAGAAATTTCTACAGGCTCAGTAGATTGATTTGCTGCCTCTATTGCACTGGCAAGAGGTGCGTAATATTGATCTCCAATTCTGGCTTGCATATTAGTGTTAATAAGTTGACTACGATCTCCATTAACAGATATATTTAGCAAATCAGATACTGGATTAACCGTAGTTGCAGTAATGAAGCGTTCATCTGCATCTTTTAAGTCAATCGATACATTTTTAGAAGGCGTTGGGTTTCCCGCTGCACTTAAAGAAACTGAATAATACGTCGTATCCTTAAAATCATTATTTTTAACAGTCAAGCCATCTACGTTTTGTACCATCGGACCGCCAATGGTACCATTTGCTGAATCAGTCTTTACAATGTGATTATTTTGAATCACCATCGTTTTAATTGCACAACCAGTTGTAGATTTAGGTTGAGCAATCATAAAATAGTGGTTATCATCACCCTGTGCATTACTATTGAGAGTGTTTTCCTCAATCAAAACATCCGTAAGGGATTCTGGTTGATTCAAATCCCAGCCAACACCTATACACTGAATACTAGAATTTTTTGATTTTGAAGCTGGAAGATTAAAGGTATTCCCTGTAATCTGCAATCCTTTTACGCCCTTATTTTCAATAGAAATAATGGCGTACAAGGATGTTGCTTCTTCAGGAATGTCAAAAGTGCAGTTTGTGATGGCCATTTTTTCATTGTTTTTTAATATAAAAATAAACTGTTGGGCCGAACCCATTTTTACCTTAATTGCCTTGTCATTCCCATCAATTGTCAGATTTGAATAATTTGCTCCATCCAGACGATAACCATGGTCCACTGTCACATCACTCAACAACTTAACAGTGGTTTTCTGTCCCCCCCCCAGCGGACACCAACGAAACTGCCTTGTCAAGAGTAGCGACAGGCTCAGCTTCTGTCGTGCCAGGGTTGGCATCATCGCCTTTTTCAGCATCAACATAAATCGTTTGGCTGGCGGCTGGCTCTGTTTGCTCGGTGGTGCCATCTTCTGCCTGCGCGGCGGCTGGAAGAATGGCGAGGCCGAGGCAAAGGGCCATCAGCGCTGCAAATAGTTTTGCTTTCATAAAATTTCCCTCCATAATAAAAGATTTTGCGCTAAATTCGCTGATACTATTTTAACATATCCGTCAAAAAAGTGGAACGGTTTTTGCTATTGAAATACCAACAAACAGCTAGTGAACGCGGTTCAGCGCACAACAAAAAAACACCCTCCGCGCGGGAGGGTGTTGGATGGTTAGTGAAACAGCATGACGATGCCATTGAGGATCATGACGATGCAGATGAATTTGCGCAGGGTGAGGGCGTCCATGTGGCGGACGAGGCTGCGGGCGATGAAGAGGCCAATGATCATAAAGACGAGGCTGAGGGCGCTGTAGCCGATGATGTCGGTGGTGAACATGCCGTTGAGGACGCGCATGAGGAAGTCGACACCGAGGGTGAGTCCGGCGACGAATTGGGAGGTGCCGAGGTAGTGCTCCTTGTCGTCGGTGGCTTCGAGGAAAAAGGCGGCCATGAGCGGCCCGCCGACGCCAAAGGCGCCCATGACCAGGCCGCTTAGGGCGGCGAGAATGACCATGGCGCGGTTACCGGCCTGGACGTGGATGACGCGCTGGCCCCAGAGCAGATAGACGGACATGACGATGAAAATGATGCCCATGAGGGTGTACCAGATGGGATCCTCGCCGACGCGCTTGAGAACGAGGACGCTGGCGAGGTCAGCCACGAGAAAGACGGCCATCCATTTTGGCACCCAGCGCCACTCGACGTATTTGCGATAGACAAAGGCGTTGAAAAAATCGATGAGCATGGCCAAGAGCGCTGCCAGCACCAGGGATTTTGTGTAGCCAAAAATGTATGGAAATACCATCAGCACGACCATGCTGAAGGCAAAGCCGCTGACGCCCTGGACGATGGACGCGAGCAGCACGATGCCGCAGAATGCGGCGAATGAGCCGATTGCCATTGTTCTCTCCCCCTCTGAGTGTTGCTCCTTTTATTGTAGCCGAGGGGCGCGGCTTTTCCAATAGCAAGTCGCCTGCGCGCAGCAAAAAAGCCGATGCCTCCATAGAGACATCGGCATGTGTTTGCATTTAGAAGCGGGCGGCGTTGATGAAGTCGCCATAGACTGGCGTTGCCAAGCCAAAGCCACCGGCGACGGCGAGGGTCTGGCCTGTGGTGTAGGCGGCGTCGTCGCTGGCAAAATAGACGACGGCAGCGGCGATTTCCTCCGGCTCGGCCATGCGACCGGCTGGGGTGCTCTTCATAAAGACGGCCTTGAAGCTGTCGTTGAGGTTGTCCTTGACGGCGTCGGTGGCGGTCATCCCCGGCATGACCGAATTGCAGCGGATGCCGTTGCGCCCTTCCTGAACGGCAATGAGCTTGGTCAGGTAGTTGATGGCGGCCTTGCTGGTGCCGTAGGCGATTTGCGAAATGTCTGGCACGGCGCCGCCGATAGAGGAAATATTGACGATGCTGCCGCCCTTTTCCTGCTCGCGCATTTGCTTGACGGCGCGCTGGCTGGCGCTAAAGACGCTGTTGAGGTTGGTCTGGAGGGTGTCGAGGAAATACTGCGGATCAGTGTTTGCAATCTGCAGGTCCTTGGTTGGGTCGGAGGTGCCAAAATTGTTGACGAGCACATCCAGACGGCCTTCGGCGGCGACGACGTCGTCGATCATGGTGGTGAAGGTTTCCGGCTTGGACGCGTCGTTGTAGACAAATTTGACGGTCTGGCCCTTAGCGGCGAGCGCGTCGATGACGCCCTGGGCGCGCGCTTCGTTGCGGGCGGCCATGTAAACGATGGCACCTTCAGCGGCGCAGGCCTTGACGGTGGCCAAGCCGATGCCGCGGGTGGATGCAGTGACGAGGACAACTTTATCTTTTAATCTCATGGTGAATGCCTCCTGTTCGTTTTGTATTGTCGATTGGATTTCCTTCATTATAGGACGATTGTCCGCGAGGGTCAAACCATGAGAGGTGCGCTCACATTTGCGCAAAGGCGCGCCACTATCGCATTTGCGCCAATTTTTGTCGGAAGGCGACGGCTATCGGCAAATCTTATCTAATCCATTCTTTCACTAGGGATTAGTCGTCGCAGATCCAGGAGATGTGGTAGATGGTGTTTTCGGGAATGTGAACGCCCGCCAGCGGCTGCACAGCGAAGTGGCCCGCGAGATCCAGCGCCTGGGCGGTGAGGTGAAAATGGGCGATGGCGATGCCGAGGTCGACGCCCTTGAGCCGCGCCTCATTAACGCTCGAGCCGGTCTTGTGGGTCTCGAAAAAATGGAAGGCGCGCCCGGCCTTGACGACGCGCCAGGGCTGGGCGTTGAGGGCCGATGGCGCCAGGCGCAGCATCTCGAGCGGCAGGGCGTAGCGTCCGGCGGCCTCTTCGCTGAGCTGAATCTGGAAGCCGTCCTCGGTGAAGAGATCGCGCCAGGCCTCGCGCTGGTCGGATTTGGCGACGACGCGCATGAGCCGCTCGGCGCTGCCGCGCTTAGCTGCCGCGACGCCCACGGGGACAATCGCCGGAAACCACTCGCTCGCGGGCACGCCCATGGCGCGGGCAAAGGCGCTGCGCTTGAAGGTGCCGCCGAGCCAGACGGTGCCGAGTCCCGCCGCCGTGAGGCGCAAAATCACCTGCTCTACCTCGTAGCCCAGCGCCAGGGGTGCCAGCGGCGTCGGCTGGGCGCTTGCGCCAATGAAGGTCTGGGCGCCGCGGATGATGCCGTAGGTGCCGAGACGCTCGCCGCGGGCAGCAGTGTCCTGCGCGAGCTTGTAGAGATGGACCGTCTCGCCAAAGGGATTGCTCGCCGTGTGCAGGGCGACATCGAGGATGGCGTCATCGTGGGCCGAGAGGGGCTCGGGCGCATAGCTGCGCACGCTCTTGCGGCTACGAATGGCGGAGGTGAGGGTATCGAGATCCATGGGAAGGACTCCTTTCGTCGGGTAAATTTAATGGATGAAGCTGTTTACACCTATTTCTGACTAGGGTAGAATGGGCGTAATGATTGAAAAGGAATGGAGCATCGCCGATATGAACATAAGAAAAAAATGTGGGCTCTTGGCCATGGCGCTCGTTGTCGCCACTAGCCTGAGCGCCTGCGGCCAGGAAGAAAGCTATGACATCGCCCCATCGGGCAGCTGGACCGACGGCACCTACACCGAGCAAGTCCGTGGTTACCACGGCGATTTTTCGCTGAAGGTGGTCATCGAAGGCGGCAAGCTCGCCGACATCCAGGTTGGCGACAACGAGGAAACGCCGGACCGCGGCGGCGTCGCCATCAAGGAGATGCCAAAGGCCATGATCAAGCAGCAGACCTACGATGTCGACGGCATCAGTGGCGCGACAAAAACCGCCGAGGCCCTGCGCCAGGGCGTTGGCGAGGCGCTAGAAAAGGCGTCCGCCAGCGACGCTCGCAAAAATTAAACAAAGCGCTCGCATTTTGCTACGGCAGAAATGCGAGCGCTCTTTTTGTGTGCTCAGGATAGGAGCTTTTGCCATTCGGCTTCCTTGAAGCCCGGCCAAATCACCGCATCGCTCACAAGAAGCGGCCGTTTGACGAGCATGCCATCGGTGGCAAGGAGGGCGATCTGCTCGTCCTCGCTCATAGTCGCAAGCTTGTCCTTGAGGCCGAGCTCGCGGTACTTCATGCCGCTGGTGTTAAAAAAGCGCTTGATCGGCAGGCCGCTGGCGCTGATCCACGCGCCCAGCTCGTCGGAAGAGGGATGATCCTCGACAATGGCGCGGCCGTCGTAGTCGACGCCGTGGTCGTCGAGCCACTTGAGGGCTTTTTTGCAGGTGGAGCATTTTGCATAATAGAGAACCAAGGGTTTCATAGAAATCCTCCTTTGAGAATAATTATTAACTCCAGTATAGCACGAGGCGCACCGTCTATGCTATGATAGAGCTTGTTTGTCTGAGTTTTTTATTGCAAAAGGAGGCCGCCGTGTCTGACGTTTCCATTCCTCGCAAATTTTTCCGCTATGTGACGCCGAACATTTTTGGCATGATCGGCATCTCGGCGTACATGCTCGCCGACACCTACTTCATCGCCAAAGGTGTCGGCGCCGACGGGCTCACGGCGCTCAATCTCGTGCTGCCGCTCTACAGCCTGCTCTTTGGCATTGGCAATATGATCGCCATCGGCTCGGCGACGCGGTTTCGCCTGCTGCGCGCCATGAACAGCCCCGAGGCGGACCAGTATTTTGGCAACGCGCTGTTCTTTGCCTTTCTCTGTAGCCTGCCCTTTATGATTGTGGCCATCTTTTTTCACGAGCCGCTGCTCTTGGCCTTGGGCGCGCGCGGCAACGTCCTCTCGCTGGGTACGACCTACACGATGATTTTCATGAGCCTGGCGCCGTGCTTTATGTGGAGCCATATTTGCGACGCCTTTGTGCGCAACGACGGCTCGCCGCGCATCGCCATGATTGCGACGCTGGCATCGAGCCTCTTTAACATTGTCATGGACTATGTGCTGATGTTCCCGCTGGGCATGGGCATTGCCGGGGCGTCGCTGGCGACGGCGATTTCACCCCTGGTGGCAATTGCCATCAACTCTAGCCACCTGCTCTCGGCGCGCTCGTCCCTCTCTGTACGCGGGACGGTGCTGTCCTTTGTGCGCTTTATTAATTCCTGCCGCCTGGGCATTGCCGCCTTGGTCGGTGAGCTGGCGCTGGGGATCACGACGCTGGTCTTTAACTTTATCATTCTCGCCCTCGTTGGCAACATTGGCGTCGCTGCCTACGGCGTCATTGCCAACATCGCCTATGTGGCGGGCGCGATATTCAACGGCCTCTCCCAGGGTGCCCAGCCCCTCTTTTCCCAATACTACGGCGAAAAACACTGGCTGAGCCTGGCCAAGAGCCTCGAGCTGGCGCTGGCGACGGGCTTTGCCATTGCCGTGGTGATTGTCGCCGTGACCCACGTCTTTGCAGACCCGATCGCTGCCATTTTCAACAGCGAGGGCAACGCCCAGATGCAAACCCTCGCCGTCTCCGGCGTCAAGCTCTACTTCCCGGGCTATCTGTTGGCGTCGCTCAATCTGGCGGCGACGAGCTATCTTGCTGCCACCACTGCTGCCAACTGGGCGACGCTGACCTCCCTCCTTCGCGGCATCATTGCCACGGTGCCTTGCGCCCTCGTGCTCTCGCACCTCCTGGGAATGACGGGGGTCTGGATCACCTTTGCCAGCGCCGAGGCCATCACCCTCGTCGTCGTTTGCTTTGCCCTGCACCGCTGCAACAGCCGCTACCGCCGCATGATGGGGGCGCAGCAATTATAAATCTGCACAAAAAATCGTCGCCTGCACGCGCAAGCGACGATTTTTTTGCATGTATCACCTTAGACGGTCAGGGTTGGGGCTGCATAGGTGCGGGCAGCCAATTCCTGGTCGAGGAGGTAGAGGCCCTTTGGATCGGTGCCAAAGAGGTCGTATTTCTTGACGAGACCATCGGCGGTCTTTTCTTCTTCAGCTTGTTCCTTGACGAACCAGTCGAGGAATTGCATGGTGCGGAAATCCTTGGCCTGGTAAGCGGCGTCATAGATGTTGTTGATGAGGCCGGTGACGTATTTTTCGTGCTGAGCGGCAACGACGAGTGGATCCTTGACGTTACCCAGCTTGACCTCTGGCTTTTCAACGGTATCCAGGGTGACAGGGGCGCTGTTCTTTTGCAGATACTGAATCATCAGCATGGCATGGTCGCGTTCCTCCTGGGTTTGCACCATGTACCAGTTGGCAAAACCGTCGAGGTCGTTTTCTTCGTAGTAAACGGACAGTTCGAGATAGAGATAGGCACTGTAAAATTCTTTGTTGATTTGCTGATTGAGCAATTCTGCGACTTTCTGATCCATAATATAAGACTTCCTTTCGAAATTTATGAGATATTTTCCAGTCGACTAATGAAGAAAGCAGGAGCGAGCTCCTGCTTTGAAAAATCGATTAACCAAAGTATCTGTCATGCAGACCCTTGAATGCTTTGCCGTGACGGGCTTCGTCGCGAGCCATTTCATGAACGGTGTCATGAACAGCATCCAGGTTGAGGGCTTTTGCGCGCTTAGCCAGGTCGGTCTTACCAGCGGTTGCACCGTTTTCGGCTTCGATGCGCATTTCCAGGTTCTTCTTGGTGGAGTCGGTGATGACATCGCCAAGGAGTTCAGCAAACTTGGAAGCGTGTTCTGCTTCTTCCCAAGCAGCCTTTTCGTAGTACAGACCAACTTCTGGATAGCCTTCGCGATGGGCAACGCGGGCCATAGCCAGGTACATACCAACTTCGGTGCATTCACCCTGGAAGTTGGCTTCGAGGTCAGCTCTGATGTCAGCTGGAACGTCGTGAGCAACGCCGACAACGTGTTCAGCTGCCCAGGTCATTTCGCCGGACTGTTCAACAAACTTTTCTGCTGGCGCACCGCACTGTGGGCATTTTTCTGGTGCTTGTTCGCCTTCGTAAACATAACCGCATACACTGCAAACCCATTTAGTCATAGTTATCAATCTCCTCTTCTAAAAATATTCTTCTCTACTTAGTTCTCAAGAGTTATCCGCTTCTTGATGGTTTTATTATATATCGCGCAACCTTCCTCGTCAAGTCTTATTTTAGAATAGTTCTAGTTTCTTTCAAAAAAAGGCGCTATTGCCACATTTTCAGAATCTTTGGGATCTCTAATAAATCGTCGGTTTCGGCCTCTGGCTGCCAAGGGCCGGTGTTCTCTTCGTGGCGCGGATTATACCAGAGGGTGTGAATCCCCGCCTGGATGCCGCCGCGAATGTCCGAGTTGAGACCGTCGCCAATGATGGCCGTACGCGCAGGGTCAAAGTCCGCCATCCGGGCAAAGCAGGCGGCAAAAAATGCACGGCTCGGCTTGACGTGGCCAATGTCGCTAGAGACAAAGATGCCGTCAAAATAATGGCCGATGTCCGCCTGCGCCACGCGCCCGTATTGGACGCTGCCCATGCCGTTGGTCACAAGATACAAGCGGTAAGCGCCGCTGAGGGCGTCAAGCAGCACCTCGGCGCCGGGCATGAAGCAGCGCACCTGCTGAAGCATGGCCTCGTAGGTGTCAGAGACACTCTGAGCGTCGACCTCGGTGATGCCCTCCTCGGCCAAAAGCAGGGCAAAGCGGCGCACACCCAGCGCATCGATGGCGATCTCGCCGTGCTCGAGATCCCGCCAGAGGGCGTGGTTGATGCGCTGGTAGCTTGCCAATACCGCCGGCGTCGGAGCGATACCAGAAGCCGTCAAGGCGCGGCCCAGCACCTGATCCTCGGCAGCGTAAAAATCCAAAAGGGTATTATCCAAATCAATGAGCAGCGTATCGATAGCCACCGTCGTCCTCCCTTCAAAAAAACGCAGCCCGCTCTCTGCAGGCTGCGCCAGCGATTATAGATGCAGCATCGGCTTGTCGGGGTCGTCCTCGTCGCGGGGAAAGACGTGGATGACGTCGTTGCGATCGAGATTGACCACCACCGACAGGGCAATCGGAATACCAAAGAGCCCGATGATCCCAAAAAGCTTCAGCCCCACAAACATGCAAATCAGCGTCACCAGCGGATGCAGCCCAATCTGCTTACCGACAATGCGCGGCTCGAGAATATTGCGCACCACGAGGATGAACACATAGAGAAACACCAGCCCGAATGCCAGCCCACCCTTGCCCCAGAGGGCGGCGATAATCGCCCAGGGGATGAGGATGCCGCCGGTGCCCAAAATTGGCAGAATGTCAAAAATTGCCACACAGAGCCCAATCAAAAAGGCGCGATTGATGCCCAAAATCGTAAAGCCAATGGACAGCTCCAAAAAGGTGATCGTAAAAATCAAGCTGTAGGATTTGACATACTTGAGCAAAATATTTTTGACATAGACCACCGCCGTCGACACCGTCTGTCGACGGGATGGCGGCACCAGCTTGAGGGCGTAGCCTGTGAGAGTGTCCACATCCGCCACCATGAAAAAGGTCGCAATGATCGTGATCAGCACGCGGATGAACAGCCCCGGCAGGACCGAGAGGGTGTTGGTCAGAATGCCCACGCCCTTCATCGAATACTCGGTGATGTACAGGCGCATGTTTTGCAGCGAATCCATAAACGCGTCGTTGAGCTCCTGGGCCAGGCGCGGATCGATCGAGTAGACAAAGGCCCCGATGCGGTCAGACGCCATCCACAGCGCCGGCACAATCTGCTTTTCATACATCGCCGGCAGCTGGGCGATGAGATTGCCTGCCCGCTGCACCAGCTGCACGCCAAAATTAATGAGCAAATAGCCACAGAGCAAATAAAACCCTGTGCAAATCGCAAAAGCCGCCACCCGCCGCAGCCGCGGCTGGCGCTTTGCCACGAGACGGATCAAAGGCTGCAGCATCAGCGTCACCACCAGCGCCACCAAAAACGGCGCCAGGACAGGCAGCAAATATTTGCAGCCGAAAAACACCATCAATGCGATCAGACCGAGAAAAATCACATTGACAATGAACCGCTCCTTACGTTTGTAATCCTCCATTCAAATGACTCCTTCATCGTCTTGCGTTCGTTCATGATTTTTCAACCATGATAGACTGGCTTCATTATAAAGCCCGCCGCCCGTGAACGCAAATACTTTATACTTGCCAGCGCGCTGTCTGTCGCCTACAATATGTTTTATCTCATTATTTTCGACCGACAGGAGACCAACCATGAGCGACATTTACGACCGCATCACCTTAGACGGCGAGTGGACCTTTCCCCTCTACGCCTGCGCCAAAGAAATCACCCGCGCCTACAAGCCCTATCTCGACGCCGTAGGCCTCACCTACACCCAATACCTCGTCATGACCCTCCTCTGGGAGCACGGCCACATCCACACCAAAACCATCGGCGAGCGCCTCTACCTCGACTCCGGCACCCTCACCCCCGTCCTCAAAGCCCTCGAGAAAAAAGGCTACCTCCAGCGCACCCGCGACGAAAAAGACAGCCGCAACCTCATCGCCAGCATCACCAAAGAAGGCCTCTTCCTCAAAGACGACGCCCTCGCCGCCTCAGAACAACTCAACCACCACCTCCCCCTCACCCCCCAGGAACACCACGACCTCGCCGCCATTCTCGGGAAGATATTGGGGATGCTGGAGGGGTGAACGCAGCTATGGGAAAAATGATATAAGAGAGGCCCCTAAAGATCAACTGTTTAAGACAGCGACTCTATATGGGCCTCTCTTTTGTCTATTTGCATGGTTTAAATCTATCAATTGCAGAAAATTGGGCTTCCTAGCTCAAATTGTCCAGCCAGCATCAAATCCAGTATGCACTGCATGTACAATACTCGATGCCTTCACACAATCGCCAACTTCAATAACGTCAAAGGCTACGTCTTTAAATTGGTCTCGTTCTGCCACCAATGGCTTTGTGCCCACGCAAATAATCACCGTATCTGCTTCAATGAAGTATTTTCCATCAGCATCCTCAACATATGCGCCATTTTCTTTAATGTCGACACAGCGGGTACCTGTCTTGGTAATAACCTTTTCTTGTTCTAGCCATTCCAGATAAGAAATGCGCTCGGTGAGTTGTGCCTTTGGGGCAATGTATTCACCCATTTCAATGATGGTGCTCTCATGTCCAAGCTGATTCAAATGAATCCCCAGCTCGACACCGATATCACCACCACCAACAATTAAAACCTTATGCCCAACATGGTCTTCATGACCAAACACATCAAACGACATCATCCCCTTCTCAACGCCTGGAATTGCTGGCACGATTTGCTCTGCGCCAACAGCCACAATGACGGCATCCGGATCTAGCTCATCAATCATTTGACGAGTCGCTAACTTGTTCATATTGACGATAATATTCTGGCGCTTCTTCACCTGATGTTCCAGGTATTCATGAAAAAGTTTCATTTCTTTTTTGAACCACATGACATCAGACAGACAGGCCTGGCCTCCGAGTTTATTGGTTTTTTCATAGAGAATAACTTCATGCCCACGGTCTGCTGCCGCAATGGCAGCCTCCATTCCAGCGACCCCGCCGCCAATAACAGCAACGCGTTTAACACGCTCTGCTGGTGGGAAGTTTCGTTTAGACAAGCTTTGAAAAGCCAATGGATTGGTCGCACAATGTCTATCGTAGCTTGGATGGCTTAATAAATGGAGCTCTGTTGTCAATGCTTCACGCCGACCATGATCCATACAATAGTTACACCGCAGACAAGGACGGATGTCATCTTCACGGCCTTCCTTCGCTTTCTTGATAATTTCAGGATCTGCCATTGCTGAGCGCGCCATCAATACATAATCAGCCTGGCCCTTGGCAAGCACTTGCTCTGCAATCTCTGGGGTATAGATGGCACCCACGACACCAATCGGAATATGAACACCGGGCGTATTCTTGACAATTTCACTAGCATAGGCGTTATGCGCCATTGGGAAGAAATTGCTCGGATGCTGTTTTGGACGAGAAAGTGCATCAACACGATGGCCGCAGGTAATATGAATCATATCCACATATTCTTGCAAAATAAGCACTTGCTGTGCCGCATCCTCGGGCAAAATGCCTCCCTCAACTTCATCATTGCCGTTTAAGCGAAGCTCAATTAACAAATCATCCCCAACTGCATCTCGAATGGCCTTGAGAACCATCATTGGAAAACGGCAACGATTCTCAACACTCCCACCAAATTCATCTGTGCGATGGTTCGTAAGCGGCGAAAGGAATTGATTAAATAGCCAACCATGTGCCATATGAATCATTAAGCCATCAAAGCGGGCAATTTTGGCCCACAGTGCATATTGCGCAAATAAATCACAAATCCCCTGCATATCTTCTAAGGTTGCCGCCTTCACCGGATAGCCATTGGTAACGTAGGTGTCTGCCCCAAAACGTGGATAGTCCGGTAAATTAACAAATGGTCCACAGTGCAAAAGTTCAGCAAAGGTCAGTCCGCGATAGGCATGAACAGAACGCTGCAAAAGATGAAATTCCATTTGATTGCAGGTCTTGGGATTGAGATTAAACATGTGCTCATGTCCACCATCGATCGGCACTTCCATTGGCAGCGCAACGGTAGAGAATCCACCTCGAATATAGTTCATGCATTGATCAATACCATTTTGATTGATACGACCATCGCTATTTTCACCACCACCGGTCGCAATTGACCCAATAGGCGCCATACAAGCACGATTATTAAAACGGACCTTATTTTTACCAACATACATCGGTTCAAAAAGGTGTGGGTATTTATTCTTATATGTCGGTTTCATAATTCTACTCCTTCTCTAAGAATGTTTACAATGAAACATCATTCAATACAGTCGCAGGCACTTCCTGTCGTCAAGCAACAGGTAAATTTTTCTCGAATAATATCCAATACACAAATTTCATTTAAGGACAATTTTTTTCGATCTGGATAAATGAGATAGTATGCAATCTTGGTGGATAGACCCGTAACAGGCATCGCCTGAATGAGCCCACTCTTGATAAAATAACTACTTCTCGTCGTCAGCTCAGGAAAAATTGCCACTGCACCATCTTCAGCAACCAACTGAAGAATGCTTTCTCGACTATCCAGCCTAAAGCATCGATCAGGATTGAAGTATATTCGATACGAGGCTGAAATATCATCAGTAATATCCGAATAATACGCAAGGGTCAGGGTTTTCAAATCCTCTTTTGACAACTTATCTCGCTTAGTTAATGGATTTTTCGAGCTTAACAACACATATCGTTCATCGTCCGCTAATTTTTCAACACACAGATCTCTTGTATTTGCCTCAGCAATAAAATCGGGCTCTTTCTCTCTAGAATATGAGGTAATGCCAATATTTACAGCATTGTTGGCAATGAATCTTAGCATGTGCTGTGGCGTACTCTCGTACATCAGAATCGATAAATTAGGATATCTTTGTTGTAATTCTAAAATCAGCGTATTGGACATTGCGACACAAATCGAAGGGGTCGCTTGAATTTGCACGTTTCCGTTGAGCTCATATTCTTTCTCTGAAGAAAGGTACCAATTCTGAATGATGCCCATGATTTGTTGGGCATCCTGTACGACACGAGCGCCATCCTCAGTCAAGACAACACCTCGTTTTGTACGCGTCAACAGCGGATAATTTAATTCCTCTTCCAATGTCGTAATAGCTATGCTTAATGCTGGTTGAGAGATGTATAGATTCTGAGCCGCTTTATTGATAGATTTACAATTTGCGACTTCAATTAGATACTGTAATTGCTCTAATCTCATGATTGAATCTCCTTCCCGAGAGTGTATATCTTTTTTGCTATTCAAGAAGCTATTTATACAATACACAGTATCCTATGAATATGAAAGCACGCAATTACAGAATATATCCGGCATCAAAACCTGTTTCTACTGCATGCTGTAGGTTAGACGCCTTTTTACAATCCCCAATATTAATAACATCATATGCAACATCACGAAATGAGTCTCGCAGCTTGGTTAAGGCTTTTGTACCGACAGAAACAATCACACTGTCCGCCTCCAAATACGCTTCACCTTCGGCATTACGAATGCGAACACCGCCATCATCTATTTCTGTCGCTTGGGTATCAAGATAGATGCTTACATTTTCCTTTTCCATCCATTCAAGAATAGACATACGCTCAGTGAGTTCCGCATTTCCAGCTTGATAATGCGTCATTTCTACAACACTACATTCATGGCCTAATCCTGAAAGATGGATGGAGAGTTCACAGCCAATATCGCCACCGCCAATGATGACCACACGCTTGCCGAGCTTATCTTCATGCCCAAATACATCGAAGGCCATCGTCGCTTTTTCAATGCCTGGAATGCCAGGGACAACCTGCTCTGCACCAACAGCGACAATGGCTGCATCGACATCCATTTCCGATATCAGTTCTGGTGTTGCCTCTGTCTCCATTAACAATTTAATGTGTGGATGTTTGCGCACCTGTCGTTCCAACCACTCATGATAGGCCTTCATTTCTTTTTTGAACCACATGCCGTCAGATAAAAGAGCTTGTCCGCCAAGCTTATCCGTTTTTTCTATGACCGTCACATCATGTCCATGGTCTCCTGCACTCAACGCTGCATTCATACCTGCAACACCGCCCCCCACGACAGCAATCTTCTTCTGTCTGGTTGGCTTTGGAAACAGTTCCTTACTGATCCCTTGCATCGACAGCGGATTGACAACACAACGTCTGTCAAAGCTCACCTCTGTCGCCATTGCAAGCTCTTTTCCTGCAACGCGCGCCTTACGTCTGCCATGGTCAAGACAATAGCAGCAACGGAGACAAGGACGGATATCTTCTTCCAGACCGGCTTTTACTTTATTGACCCAGTTGTGATCGGCAATAGCAGCACGAGCCATGAGCACATAGTCCGCTTTGCCATCAGCGAGCAGCGCTTCTGCCCGTGCCGGATCACTAATAGACCCTACGACCCCAATAGGAATCTTAACGCCAGGTGTATTCTTGATAATCTCGCTTGCATAGGCATTGTGTTCTGTCGGGAAGTAATTCGTTGGATGCATTTTTGGACGACTCGTAACATCAACGCGTGTACCACAGGTGATGTGAATCATATCTACATATTCCTGTAAAAGCAGTACCTGCTGAGCAGCATCTTCTGGTAAAATACCGCCTTCCATCTCATCATTGCCATTCAAACGCAATTCAATGATAAGGTCATCTCCAATAACATCTCGAATCGCTTTTAATGCCATGAGAGGGAATCGGCAACGATTCTCTACACTGCCACCAAATTCATCTGTGCGTGTATTGGTAATGGGGGATAGAAAATCATGAAAAAGCCATCCATGTGCCATATGAACCATAATGCCATCAAAGCCTGAGCGACGCGCCTCGCTGGCAAATTGCTGGCAAAGACGAAGCACCTCTTCCATGTCATCCCTATCCATGCCTTTTACAGGTTGACCCTGATATTCGCCATCCGCTGCAGCCTTTAACGATAGATCCTTTGCAACCATACAACGACCGCCATGGATGAGCTCAGCAAAGGTTTTGCCATTGTACGCATGGACAGAACGCTGCAATAAATGCATATTCATATAATTTACTTGCTCGACATCCATGTTAAAAACGCCAGCATGTGCACCTTCAGCAGGAATTTCCATTGGCAAGGCGACCGAAGAAAAGCCACCACGAATGAATTCTGTCCAATGCTCAATGCCAAAAATATTAATGCGACCATTATCGGCACCACCACCCGTCGCGACAATACCGACAGGTGACATCATGATTCGATTATTAAACACCACTTCATTTCTACCACGTTGGATGACCAACGGTTCAAAAAGATGTGGGTATTTTACTTTATATTCAGGTTTAGACATAATAGCACTCCTCTCCAAAACAGACGTATAAGTGGCCACATTACAGTAATAAAGATCCCAAAGGATAGATGACGAAAATAGCGATAACTAAATTAAAGATACTACAGATAAAACCGTTGACATAAGCCGCTTTCCCAGGAATCCATTCTTTATCCCCATGGAGAAGTGCACCCGTCGCACTAGCTGGCGGCGTAATCATACCAACATTACAGCCAGCCATCATGCAAGCAATAAGTGTAGGCAGGCTAGCACCTAGTGCGGTTCCTATAGAAATAATAATTGGCGTAAAGAGGACACAAACCGCTTGGTTATTAGCAAGGTTCGTTAAAATACAGCAAATGACACAGACAATAGTGATAAACATAAATGGGCTTTGTCCAGAAACAAGCGGCGTGACAAATTGCGTAATCCATGCACTGATCCCGGTTTCCTCTGCCGTAAACGGTGCTGAAATGGACATAGCTGCAGCAAGCAAGAAAATAATATTCCACGAGACATTCTTGGCAAACAATTGGTTAATTGTAATACCACCTTCAAATTGACAAGCAAGGAAAAATACAATGGAAATTGCCAGAATACCCACATTGCCAATATTTTTTAGTAACTTAACGATAAAAATTGAATCTGATAATAAATTCGGAACGATCATAAGCAAAAGCACGACAACAAAAAATCCCAAAACAAACTTTTGATAGCTCGTTAATTGCATTTTCTTCGAGGTATCCATATTACAGTTCGTTATTTTCGATACGTCCGGCTTGACAATAAATTTGCACCACACCATAAAGAAAAATAGTGCAACAACTGTTGATGCTGCAATGATCAGCATATATGGGCCGAGATTAATGCTTTCGCCAGTAGAAGATTCGTATACCCCAAAAACGATTAATGGCAATGATTTAAAAGGTAAAATTAAATAGCTGGTACTTCCAACATAAACGAGCCCAGTCATCATCAACATCGGCCACTTGTCACCAGCTTTAAAACCATAAATGGTTGAGAGACTTTTGATCAGAGGAATCATCACAAGGCACGCCGCAGTTGCAGATACCATGAAGAAACAAACAATGGATGCAATCATTAACAAGATTGACAGTATCCATGGTTTTCCGTAAGCAACTTTTCTTGTTGCAATCCACTCTGCGATAAATTCGATAATACCAGCAGAATTCAAGATATTTGTGAATAGAAAGAAGAATAGCATTAACAGCACTGTATTATTTCCGAATCCACTAGCAAATGAATCAGTCACAGTTGTAAACTCTGTTAGGCCAAGAAAAACCAAGCAAGCGATGCTTGGCCAAATGACATCACCAACAATTAACCATCCATACAAGGTACCAAGAAAAATCCCTAGGATTTCAACGCCTAATGGTGTTAGAGGATCAACAGCGGGGACAACATATTTGAAACCAATCATAATCACTAGCGTAATAATACTGTTAATAATGTACGCGGGCGAACAACCAAATTTTAATGCGCTCGGCGCAGCTTTGACACTCATGACATTAACCACCTTTCGAAAATTTCCAGCTATCAATACTCCCTACTTATCCCATTTCTATAAATCAATTATATGGATTGTATTAATGTTAAACAATTGTCCGGAAAACATACCCTCTTATAAATAGCGCATATAACAATGACTAAAGACGCAGATAACATTCAGATTTGCCATCGCCCTCTACCAACAACTCCCCTTGACGGATGTCGCGCGGCGGCGAATAATGGAGGAAAATGGCAAGGTGCTTTTATCAGTAAGGAGTGAGCGGTGATGCAATCCAACAAGCAGACGATTGGATTCTTTGGACTGGGGAATATGGGTGTGCCGATGGCGCTGAATTTGCTGCGGGCGGGATATACGGTGGTGTCCTATCCCTATTCGACGCGCTCTGATGGGCATAAGGTGATTGCCCGCGAGGGCGCGGTGATTGTGGCATCGGCAGAGGCGGTGGCGACGCGTGCGGATGTGATCATCAGCATTGTGCCTGCCGATGACAATGTGCGGGCGATTTATCTCTCGCCATCGATGCGCGATTGCATCCGCGATGGGGCGGTCATCATTGAGATGAGCTCCTGTGCGGCGAGCACGATGCGCGAGGTGGCCGACTATTACGCAAAGCGGCCGGTGGGCGTCATCGATGCGCCGGTGACAGGCGCGGTGGTGGGCGCGCAAAAGGGCGCGCTGACGATTATGGGCGCTGGCGATGCAGCAGATTTTGAAAGGGTGCAGGGGATCTTTGACATCTTGGCAAAGCGCGTCTACAACCTTGGTCCCGTCGGAAGCGGCAAGATGGTCAAGGCGATGACCAATCTCCTCGGTGCCATCAATCTGGCAGCGGTGGGCGAATTCTACCGCATGGCAGCTGCCGAGGGGCTGGATATGCATCAGCTTGCCGAGGTGGTCGGCGACAGCGCTGGGGCGTCGGCGCAATTTGAGCGCAATTTTATGAAGATGGTCGAGGAAAATTTCTCGCCAACCTTCACCCTCGCCTTGCTGCGCAAGGACATGGGCCTGGCACTGGATATGGCGCGCGCTTGTGACGGCCTCTCTATGCCCCTGGCCGACTGCGCCTACCGGCTCTACCAGAACGCTACTGATTTTGACGCAGAAGATTGCAGCGCCATTGCCAAGGTCGATCAAATCAAGTAACCCCAGCTACAGCAAATCCCCAGCACCGAAAAAACGGTGCTGGGGATTTTTGCATCTTGTGCGCAATGGTTACCTCAAAGTGTGTACTTGCGAATGCGGCGTCTAGCATCTATGATAAATGCAACGACTTCCCCATAGAAAGAAGGATTTCCCATGACCCAAGACGAACGCCGTGTGTTTCTCATCGACTACCTCCTGCACGAAGAGGAGGAGTATCGCGATATGGCCGTGCCTGCGGATGCGGCTAGCCAGAAGCGGCTTTTGCGGGCGCTGATGAATGTGCGTCCGGCGGCTGCGGCGAGCGAGGAATTCTTGCGCGTGCAGGACGATTATCTCCAGGCGCGGCTAGCGGCGCTCGGCGTCACAGATATAGACGACCTGGCGCCGGTGCAGGACGGGCTCTACATCTGGCAGGGGGACATCACGACCCTGCGCTGCGACGCCATTGTCAACGCCGCCAACAGCGGCATGACCGGCTGCTACCAGCCCAACCACGGCTGCATCGACAACGCCATCCACACCTATGCCGGCATCCAGCTGCGCCAGGCCTGCGCCGCGCTCATGGCGTGCCAGAATGCGCCCGAGCCGACGGGCCGGGCCAAAATCACCCCCGCCTATAACCTGCCGAGCCGCTACGTCCTCCACACCGTCGGCCCGATCATCTACGGCGGCTTGCGTGATACCGATTGCCAGCTCCTCGCATCTTGCTACCGGAGCTGCCTCGCCCTCGCCGCCACCTACCATTTGGAAAGCGTCGCCTTCTGCTGCATCTCCACCGGCGAATTCCACTTCCCCAACCAGCGCGCCGCAGAAATCGCCATCCACACCGTCCGCGACTTCCTCAAGACCCCAAGCACCGTCAAAAAAATCATCTTCAACGTCTTCAAGGACGAGGACAAATTCATCTACGAAGACCTCCTCTCATAGCAAACTGCCCCACTCCGGCATCGTGCCGAGGTGGGGCGGTTGTTTTAGGCGCGGATGTTGAGGTCTCTGATGACATCTGCGGCGTGTTCCATTTTATTGAGGGCGCCGACGTGGGCGCCGCAGAAGATGAGGCCGTCGTCGATGTTGCCGCGGACGGCATTGATGAGGGCGGCGCTGATGCAGTAGGGTGTGGTCTGCGGATTGCAGGCGGCGAGGCAATTGTAGCAGTGGCGCACGGGCTCGGAGCGGGCGGCGACGCGCTGGACGAAGGCGTTGTTGAGCGCGCGGCCGGGCATGCCGACGGGGCTAGCGACGATGACGATGTCGTCGTCTGTGGCGGCGAGGTAGGCGTCTTTGTAGGCCTGGGCGGCGTCGCATTCGTAGGTGGTGACAAAGCGGCTGGCGACCTGGACGCCGTCGGCGCCGAGGGCGAGGGCGTAGGCGACGTCATCTGCTGTGGTCACGCCACCGGCGACAAAGACGGGGATGCGGCGTCCGGCGCTGGCTTCTTCCTCGCGCACGAGGGCGATGATGGCGCGGATTTCCGCGTCAAAATCGAGGGCGGGAATATCCGTCAGCTGCTCGCCCTTGAATCCCAGGTGCCCACCGGCGAGCGGCCCCTCGATGACGAGGAAGTCGGCGATGCGCCCGTGCTTGCGCCAGTATTTCAGAATGACGCGGGCGGATTTGGCGCTGGAGACGATGGGCGCAATGGCCACATCGCTCCCCTCGACGAGGGCGGGCAGATTCGTCGGCAGGCCTGCGCCGCTGATGATGGCGTCGACCCCGGCGGCGCAAGCAGCGCGCACGTAGGCGGGATAATTTTGCGTGGCGGCCATGATGTTGATGCCGATGAGGCCGCGGCCCTCGGCAAGCTCGCGAGCGCGGGCGACGCAGTCGGGCAGGGCATCGAGGTTGGCAGCCTCGGGCGCGCGCAGAAAATCTGGGCGGTCGTAGCCGATTTGCGCGGCCGAGAGCACGCCCATCGCCCCCTCTCGAGCGACGGCGCCAGCGAGGCGCTCGCGGCTCACGCCGATGCCCATGCCTCCTTGAATAATTGGCACGTCCAGGATTTTGTCGCCAATAGTGACTGATTTCATGATGCTCCTCCAATTTCTCCACAATACTAGCGTATGGTCATGAAAATCATTGTGACGGATTATTGTTGATTTGTCAACAATTTCTGTTCGGCGCTTGTCAGCGATGATAATGATGATAGTTTCCTTTTATTTGTCAAAAATCCTGCAAATGGCTAAAATAGTTGATTGGAAAGTTCTATCATGATTTGTCAACAAAGGCCGCTGGTCTTTTTTTATTCTAAGGAGGTTCCGCAATGGAAAATATTGTTCAAACCTTCGGCAAGACGGTGCAGGATGTCTGCGACAAAAATCCTGAGCGCGCGCGCAAGCTCTTGCGCATCGGCTACCACGCACAGAGTCTGCGCTATCGGGTGCAGCGCGGAAAAATGCATTCGGCTGCCCAGCTTGCCGCCCTCTACACCAACCGCGCCATGGTCGCGCCGCTGGATCATCCCGACGACGCCGTCATCGTCAGCCTCTTTACACCCTGCGAAATGCTCCATGTGCTGGGGCTGCATCCCTTTTGCAGCGAGGGGCTGGGCTGCTATCTCTCCGGCGCCTGCGCCGAGCAGTCCTTTCTCAAATACGCCGAAAGCGAGGGCCTGCCGGAAACCTTCTGCTCCTATCACAAGGCCTTCATCGGCGCCTCTGAGTGCGGGCTCATGCCAAAACCTCGCTTCATCATCTCGACGACCCTGGCCTGCGACGCCAACACGCTGACCTTCCGCCGTCTGGCGGAGCATTTCGACGTTCCTCATTTTGTCATCGACGTGCCCTATGAGCAGGACGAGGACGCGGTGCGCTACGTCGCCGACCAGCTCGTGCGCATGAAGGCCTTCATCGAGGAGCACACAGGCAAGAGCATCGACGAGAGCGCGCTCATCAAGCGCTGCCGCCTGAGCCAGCAGAGTATGGACAATTTCCAGCGCTACATGGATCTGCGCGCGGACAAGCAAATTCTCGGCGCAATTTCCGGCGAAATGTACTCGGCATTCATGTTCCACAATCTCCTCGGTACCGAGGAGAGCCTGCGCTACACCGAGGAATGTCTCAAAGTCGTCGAAAAAGCGCCAGCGGCATCGGGCATTCGCCTCCTCTGGATGCACACCAATCCCTTCTGGGTCAAGCAGCTCACTGATGTCACCGATTTTAATCCGGCGGTGCAAATCGTCGGCTGCGACATGTGCTACGAGGGCTTCATCCACGCCGATCCCGAAAAGCCCTACGATTTCATGGCGCGTCGGCTGATTTTTTCTGCCTACAACGGGCCGATCAGCCGCCGCGTCGATCGCGGCATCGAGGAAGCGCAGCGCTTAGCTGCCGACGGCGTCGTCTGGTTCTGCCACTGGGGCTGCAAGCACACCCTGGGCGGGGCACAGCTGGCCAAGCGCCATTTTGAAGAGGCGGGGATTCCCTGCCTGATTCTCGACGGCGACGGCTGTGACCGCAGCCACGGCGGCGAAGGCCAGCTCTCGACGCGCATCGAGGCCTTCATCGAAATGCTCGAAAAAGAAAAGGAGGCGGCCCAGGCATGAGCGTCACCCACTATATTTGCAAATACACCCCGATTGAGCTCTTGGCAGCCTTTGGCGGCGAGTGCAAGATTCTCAACTACATGCCCGACAATTTTGAGCTCTCCGATCAGGTGAGCCACGCCAATATTTGCGGCTTTGGCAAGGCGCTGCTCGAGGCGGTTATGGAGGGCCAGGTCAAGGAGCTTGTTCTCGTCAACTGCTGCGACACGATTCGCAGCGTCTACGACGTGCTCCAGGAGGAGGGCAACCTCGACTTTCTCTTTATGATGGACCTGCTCCACGCCCAGGGCGCCTGCTCCCGCGAGCGCGCCGCCTACGAGCTCAAGCGCCTGGCCAAGGCCTACGGCGCCTACAAGGGCACGGCCTTTGACATGGACAAATTCCGCGCCGCCTTCACCGACAACCCGCGCCCAAGCGCGCCCTACATCAGCGTTCTCGGCGGCCGCGTCGGCGACAGCCTCTTTGAGATGATGAAAAAATCCATGCCGCTACCGGTGCGCAACGACACCTGCGTGCACAATCGCGCCGTCGCCGCGCCGGATCCGGCGCTCGATTTTGAGGCGACGATGGAATGGTACGCCTCGGCGCTGATGACCCAGATTCCTTGCATGCGCATGAGCGACGTCACCGGCCGCAAGCAGCTCTACAACGACCCCCACCTCAAGGCGGTCATCTACCACACGGTCAAATTCTGCGATTACTATGGCTTTGAATATTCCGAGCTGCGCAAACAGCTCACTGTGCCGCTCCTCAAAATCGAAAGCGATTACACCATCCAAAGCGGCGGCCAGCTCTTGACGCGTCTGGAGGCCTTCGCCGAAAGCATTGCGCCAAACGACACCATCAGAAAGGGGACCCACAAAACCATGAACGGAAAAGGACTCTACGCCGGCATCGACAGCGGCTCCACAAGCACCGACGTCGTCATCCTCGACAAGGACAAAAACATCATCGCCCAAACCATCCTGCCAACAGGCGCCGGTGCCGCCGCCGGGGCCGATCGCGCGTTGGATGCGGCGCTGGATCAGGCGGGGCTCGCGCGCGATGACATCACCGCCACCGTCACCACCGGCTACGGCCGCACGGCCATCAAGCTCGGCGACCAATCCATCACCGAAATCACCTGCCACGCCAAGGGCGCCTATTTTCTCGATCCAACGGTGCGCACCATCATCGACATCGGCGGCCAGGACAGCAAGGTCATTCGCCTGGACGACAACGGCAACGTCGCCAACTTTGTCATGAACGACAAATGTGCGGCAGGCACCGGCCGTTTTCTCGAGCTCATGGCGCGGACGCTGGAGCTTTCGCTCGATGAAATGAGCACCCTCGGCCTCGACTGGAAGGAGGAGGTCACCATCTCGAGCATGTGCACCGTCTTTGCCGAATCGGAGGTCGTCTCCCTCATCGCCGAAAACCGCACGCCAGCCGACATCATCCACGGCCTCAACCACTCTGTCGCCTCCAAAACCACCGCCCTCTGTCGACGCGTCGGCGGCCGGGAAAATTACATGATGACCGGCGGCGTCTCCAAAAACCGGGGCGTCGTCAAGGAAATCGAGGACATGCTTGGTGTCAAACTCCACATTTCCGACAAGGCCCAGCTCAATGGCGCCCTCGGTGCCGCCCTCTTTGCGCTCGAAATGTAAACAGCTATACGAAAACACCGGACCGCGTGGGTCCGGTGTTTTTTCATGCATGCGGCAAAATCGCCTCAAGCAGGGCGCGGTAGTCGGCATCGAAGCGCGCAGCCAGCTGCGCCGCAAGCGCCTGGCGCTGTTTGTAGATGGGCACACCCTGACGCGCGGGGACATGCGCAATCGGCGATACGCCAGTGCCGGCGTCCTCGAGCCAGTGACCGAGGAGGGCGAATAGATTGGCACCAGCGCGCAGCTGCCAGCCTGCGCCCGTGCGCGCGAGATAGCCGTGGTAGGCGCGACCGTCGTCATCCGCCACTGCCAAGGCGCGGAGCTGCGCCCGCGCCTCCGCGTCGATCGCCAGATTCGGCAGCGTGGCGATGGCGCCCACGAGGGCGGCCTGACCCGCGTGGCGCGCAAGATAATCCCACACCGGCGCGAGATCTGCGGCACGCCGCGCAGGCATCGCTTGGGCATCAGCGATGGCGCGCGTGAGGGCGTCGCGAGCGGCTGCCTCTGCCGCCTCGCCGTCCTCGAGATGATGCTCGGCGTAGACGGGCCGCGAAAGCGCTGCGCCCGCAGCCAAATCGCGCAGATAGGCACGCGCACAATCTTCGCCTGCGGCAAAGGCGCGCGTCTCGCCGCCACAGGCGTAGCCATAAAGCCCGACCGTCTCGCCGTAGTAGCCGTCAGCCGCCAGGGCCGTGGCGACCTCGCCGACAAAGAGATCCCGGTGCAGTCCTTGGGTATTTTTCATAGTGCTCCCTCCCAATAAAAAAGGCAGAGCCAGCGCCCTGCCTTTGGTGTGCAATTCTTACTTCATGTTCTGGTAGTCGTCGAGAATCTGGTAAACCGGTGCACCTTCGCAATCGGCTGGCATGCGCACGCCGAGGAGGCTAGCGATGGTTGGCGCCACGTCAACCTGGCGAATGGTGCGCTTGACATCGTCGTCATGCTTGATGCCGTTACCACCAGCCACAAAGATTGGCGACACGCTGGTGCCGTAGTAGCCACGATAGGTGGACAGACCCTGGCCGTGCTCAGTGACGAAATGCTCGCGGTTCATGTAGACAATGTCGCCGGTGTATGGGCCGTTGAGGCCGAGGACCTCGGCGTCCTTGTTGTGGAAGGCCATGGCGATGATGCGGTTGCCGTCGGCGTCCTTGTAGCGATAGAGGCTGTCGATGATGGCTTCTTCGACGTCGTATTTGTCGGCTGGGTCAACGATGCCGTGCTCGTCGCGGCCCTTGAGGTTGATCCAGATATAGCTGGTGCGGACAGCCAGCGCCTTGGTGTGTTCCCAGTCGATTTCGGCGGTGTCGTTGCCGTTTTCATCCTTCTTCATGACGGTCCAGCCCAGCTCCTTCATGATGCCGGCGCTGACACCACCGGCGCTGCCGAGGCGGGCAGGTGGTTCGGTGTGGATCTGTTCGCCGTGGTCAGAGGTGACGATAATGTCCCAGCCCTCATCGAGGAGGTGCATGTAGCTGCCGATGTATTCGTCGGCAACTTCGTAGGTTTTGTCAATCTGCTTCTGATATTCAGCTTCTGGCGCAGCGCCTGGTTTTTGCAGGGCGTAGTTCCAGAATTGATGTGCCGAGTGGTCGATGAAATGGTGATGGCTGAAGACCACGTCGAGATCCTTTTCCTTGATGAGGTAGTTGATGGCGCGGGATTGCCAGAGGGCGTTGAGGCGCCAGCTTGGGGTCAGGATCTTTTGCGCAAATTCCAGGGAGGTGCCGCCCATCTGGGTGAATGGTGGCACGTAGCCGCAGTTGTCGATGACTTCCTGATAGATGGATTTTGGCGACCAACGATCATCGCAGTCGACCTTGAAGGCGGTGCTCATCCACATGCGCACCTTGGAGCCGTCTGGCGCGAGCTCGAGGAGCTTGTACCAGCGGGCAGCGGTGGTTTTCTTGCCCTTGTCGAGGCATTCGTCGACAACATCAGTGGCAATCTCGTCGCCCTTGAGGACGCAGAGTGGTTCTTCGCTCTTTTTGGTCTGGTACACCTCGACGGTGTCATAGATGCCGTCGGCATTTTTGAGAATCAGGCATGGGCGACGCATCTGACCGCCGGAGGTATAGGTGATAAATTCGAGCGCCCCCTCTGGGAGCTCCTTGGCCCACTTCGTTGGCTCAGAAATTGGGCTCTGGATCTGGTCGAATGGCACCTTGGCGAGGATGCCGCCGTTGTTGGCGATTGGGTGGAAGTCGACGTTTTTGATGCGCTTCATTTTGTAGCGGTTGAGCAAGAGCTCTGCCTTGTTGGCCTTGCCCGCCTTGGAGGCGTCAAATTCTGCGTACTTGTCGTCATCGCTGTCGTCCTCGAGATCGAGCTCGTCGATGACGCAGTCAGTAGCGGCGTCGCCGAGATTCTTGGAGCCGATGTGGTCGATGAACTGAACCTCTTCGATATCCTTAGAAGCGACGACGTATTTTTCGATGTCAATGTTGGCGATGCTGTAGTTGACAGATGCTGGCTGGGTGCCATCGACAACCATCAGATTTTCGCTCTTGCTGCTTGGTGGCCAGGAGCTGCCAGGCCATTGCCAGACGAGGGTCTTGAGCCCGGATTCAGCGGTGACATTCCAGAGCTGCTCTGCCTGGCAGAGACGGGAATCGAGGCCGTAGATAATCGTATCGAGCGCATCCGGTGCCTGGTTCCAGAAGTCAGTGACGCCGTGAACCCCTGGATAGCAGCCGCAAGCCAGCGTCGTCCACTGTGCCGGGGTAATCGTTGGCATCGCGCCCAGAAGCATCAGATCCTTGCGGGCAGCGCCGCGTTCGATGAGTTTTTTCAGATTAGGCATCTTGCCTTCGTCAACCAAACGTTTCGCGGTGAATGGCTCCATCCCATCCAAACCGACGACCATTACTTTTCTTCCAGTTTTCATGAAGAATACCTCCCAAAATTTGAAATCGTTTATTTGTAATCCGCTCTCGTGAGCTGGTTGGTCACAAGTCCGTGTCTCTCAACTTGTTGAGCTTATCTTATCAAAATCCCCCGCGCGCCGATGTTGCACCCACAACAATCCACCCCGCGAAAATAAAAAAAGCGGCGCCTTGCCGCCCGAAACTGTTGCCCGCGCAACAATCCTTACATATAATAAAGATATACACCACGATTGGAGGCGCCCATCCATGAGCGAGCAAACATTTTTCCCGATTATTTCCGGCGAGCTCTCGACCGCTTTTCCCGAGCTCAAGCAATTCATCCTCACCAATTACAGCAGCACCCAAACCGTCAAACGCGGCGCAGAAATCAACTTCACCGACGAGCGCATGATGCTCTACCTCGCCAAGGGCAAAATCAAATCCTACGCCTGCGACGAAGAAGGCCACGAACGCCTCATGTACATCTACATCAAGGACACGATCATCTTCCACTCCGTCAGCGAGCAATTCAGCAAAAACCTCGTCGCCCTCGAGGCCGCCAGCGTCTACAGTGTCGATGAGGACCGCGTCTTTGAATTTCTCCAGCAGGACGCCCGCTACATCAAGCAATACGCCAAGCTCATCGCCTCCCGCTACGGCATCCTCATGCAGCAAATCCTCACCACCAACCACCAAAACGCCCGCCACAAGGTCTACGATTTCATCCTCGCCCTCGCCAAAAACTACGGCATCCTCCAGCCCGACCGCACCATCCGCATCGCCAAACACCCCACCCTCACCGACATCGCCTCCATCACCAACGTCCACCGCTCCAACGTCACCGCCTACATCAACGAGCTCGAATCCGACGGCATCATCCGCCGAGACAAACGCCAGCTCACCATCATCGACCTCGACGCCCTCCGCCAACGCCTCCGAGAAACCGGGGCATGAAGCATTCGCTCACGAAAGGAGCGCCACTATGAAAACCGAAAGTCTGGCCTACTTCCTTGATTTATCACAAACCAGATCATTGAGCCAAACCGCTGAGCATTTTTATACCTCTCATCAAGTCATCTCCAAATCCATCAAGGCTTTAGAAAATGAGCTCAATGTTAAACTGATCATCACCAATAATCAAGGCACTTCTTTAACAGAGGCCGGAGAGCTCCTAACGCGCTATGCAAAAACCATCGCCACAACCCTCTCCGATTTAACAGACGCTCTGACACCTTTCGTCGAAACACAAACCAGCACTTGTCGTATCAATCTTTTAACATCGCCCTATCTTACTGACAGCCTGATACTCTCTTTTGTCGCCGACTACCAATCACACCATCCCGAGATTATTGTTGAACATACCAGCTTACCCTTTTCTAGCGCACTTTCTCAGATTGATTCCGGAAATTCTATTTTTATCATACCCACAATAGAAGACGCCACAAAAGAACAGTATTTTGTAGACGCCCTGCAAAAAAATAATCTACTTTTTACCATTCTTGCTGAACGTCCGCTCTATCTTTGCACCTACACAAAATCACCGTGGGCCTCATACGATTCTATCCCGGCTGATTTATTGCGCGAAATTCCAATGTTCCTTTCGAGCAACATTACTCTCAATCTGAATTTTAACGAGACTCCTTCGCACCAATTTGTCACTAGCATCCCCGCCCAAAAAACCTTGATTCGCATGGGTAAAGGTGTCGGTGTATTTACCCAGGCAGAATTCGATTACTACTTTCGCGGCGAAAAACAATACTTACTCATTCCTGCAGAAATGGTACCAGTCCAATACATTTGCGTTCGTCTGCGCGATACTGAAATACCCGATCATGTTCAAACATTCTTAGATGAAATTCAACACTGTTTTTAATCGCTCATATACGCTTAACAATATGAAACCACGATAAAAAAAGAGTCTACTGCACGACTTATTCGTTATGTGCAGCAGACTCTTTTTTGATCTTTACTGTTCCAATCCTTCTTCTAGAATTTGATAGACAGGTGCACCTTCACACTCTGCAGGCATACGGACATTCCCTAGCACTGCCATTGTTGGTGCCAAGTCAACTTCTCTAATGTAACGCTCTGTGGTATACCCTTTTTTGAGCCCCTTACCAGCCGCGATGAAAATCGGTGATACTGATGTGTCCTTTTCTCCAAGTGTAGTGGAGAGACTGTCCGCATGATCCTGGTTATATCCTTCAGCGATACAATATACAATGTCACCACTTTGTGGCCCACCTAACCCAATCAGTACTGCGTCGCGATTTCTGAGCGCCAAACTGACAACGCGCTTACCAGTGGCAGGATTACGGTAGCCATAAAGGCGCGTCATTATTTCTTCTTCCCACTCATACTGATCCTTTGGCTCCACAATGCCGTGTTCATTTCTACCCTTGATATTCAAATAGATATGTGTTTCACGTGGGGCAACAGCGACTGTTTTGCTCCAATCAATTTCTGGAAGCTCTCTACCGTTTTCATCTCGCTTTAGAACCGTCAACCCGAGCTCCTTCATAATACCGACATTGATGCCGTTCATATCTCCGAGGCCAACTGCATTATGTTTCGGACAAACCTGTGCATGGTCAGAAACGATAAATACTGTCCAATCCTTATCTAACAAATGCAGGAAGGTACCAATGTATTCATCGGCAGCTTTATATAGGGTTTCCATAAAGTGTTCATAGGTAGACTCTGGGCGTTTGTTATAGCCTTTATCTGTCATGAAACGTATGAAGTTATGCTCAACCAAGTCAATCATATGATAATGAGAGAATACAACATCATAGCCTAAATCGTTCATGCAATGATTCAAGCATTTTGATTGATACACCCCTGAAAGCTTCCATGTGTCGATCATACAATCCAAAACAAGCTCTTCCTGATGAGAACCAAAGGTAGACTGTGGAGGTGGATAACCGCCAGCACTTACAAGTTCATCATAAAGGCTAGACGGAGAAACCACATCACGCAAGGCCTCGGTATCCATGGCGCCTGATACATACATGCGCACACTGCTACCATCCTCTGCAATATCTAATAGCTTCATTGCGCGTGCAGCAGTGACGCGTTCTTCCTTGAAAACAGCTTCATCGACAATATTATCAACCATTTCTCCTTTATAGAAGACTGCCATCGGCTCTGTTGCCTTCTTGTTTTTATACATCGCCACATGATCATAAACACCATCTTCGTTCTGGAGAATCAAGAATGGGCGACGAATCAAGCTCTTACTTGTCAACAGCACCATTTCTTTTGCATTTTCTGGTGCATTCGCCCAGCCATGTGCAGGCTTAATACTGGATTGTGCAGTGAGAATATTATTGCCTTCGAATGTGGCCGCGAGACCTTCTTCAGGCCCCATAATCAAGCGACCCTTCATAGACATCTTTTCTTGATTTGAACGCATCTCGGCATGTGTAATACTATTTTCATCAACAGTTTCAACGTTTATATCATCAATGATACACTTTTTCATGGCCGCTTGATCTGCATTACCTTTGAGAAGAGTAATTTCTTTGACGTCCTCGCTGGCCTTAAAAATACATTCCTCATCACGTGTACAGGTACTAGCACCGACAACGCCAGGCGCCACACCATCTACTACAGCAAGATTTGGGCTATCCGAAGTAGGTGGCCAGGAGCTACCTGGCCAATGCCATACCAAGGTTTTCTTTCCGGCTTCTGCAAAACAATTCCACACAGGTTCTGCTTCACACATCCGTGAATTGAGGTTATAAAACATTTCATCGATTTCTTTGCCTTGGCGCCAGAATCCTGTAATGCTATGAACATTGGCATAGCAACCACAGGCCAGGGTCGTCCACATTGGTGGCGTTACTGTTGGATGTCCACCAAGAAGCACCAAATCATCTCGTTGCGCACCTGCTTCAATAAATTTCTTGGTATTTGGCATCAATCCCATTTCAACATATTTTTTTGTTAATCGAGGATCCATCCCATCCAAACCCATAACAAACAATTTTTCACTTCTTGCTTTCTTCATGTTAATCGCTCCTTAAATATAGTCTTTTTTAGCTCATTAGTATGTATATCAATTTATACGCTTGGAAGAATCATGCCCCATAATGGGATGAGGGCGACGAGAATGATGATCGTGGAAATGGTATAGGTCCAACCTGCCAAATAGCCAGATTTTGTACTGATATCTTTCGTACCAAACACCAAACCTGCAAACATTGAAGATGCTGGTGTTGCGTAAGCGCTCATTAAACCAACAAAGATTGTAAAGAAGAAAATATATGGATTGCCTCCCAAGTGAATGACAATTGGTGTCAGCATCGGATAAAATACTGCCGCGCAAATAACATTGTGGGTGACCTGGGTCAGCAATGTTAAAAAGATGGTGCAAATGATGATAAACATCGTCGGGTTCATATTTTGAACCAGCGGGAAAATCCACGCTGCAATTGCACCCATGACACCTGTATCAGACGATTGCAGTGCATCCCCGAGGGGAATCGTGATTGCAAGCAACATGATGACCGCCCAAGGCGTTGCTTCAAAGGCCTTTGTAACGCTAAGTACAGGTTTTCCATCTTCTTTTTTCCAAATAGCGAAAATGGTCATGTAGATAATCGACAGGCCAACAACACCTAACGTATTAACAAACTGACTGAATGCTAATGTTTTAAAAATATTGCTAAAGAGCATCAATGCAATATAAATTACAACGCCAATCAAGCCAGCTTTCTGATATTTGGTCACTGTGATTTTGCCGCTAAATTGCTGAGCGATCTCTTCTGTAATGAGAAAATTAGAGAAATCCAGTCTAAAGATGTATCGGAATGCCAGTACGGGTAGAATGACAGAGAAGATTGCCCAAATAATCCCGCAATAGAAAACCTCCATAACAGGAATTTCCAAGCCATTGGCGCCCTGTTGCCAGAAGCCACCACACAGATACATGGTATTTTACCATGGTAAAATGAAACCAACAAAGCCACAATACAAAACCATTGCCATCAATGCACCCTTTAAGGTATCATCTTCCTCAATATTATTGGCTCTTGAAATAGCTCTAATCAGATCCCAGATTAAAAATATAACGGCCAAACCACCACCGGCAGCACTGACCAACACCGTTCCGAATAACAGACCGAAGACTAGGAGCATTGGGCGGCCGATAAAGATCTTTCTTGAGATTACCCAAGCCGCTATAATGTCACTCACTCCCATAAGGCTTAATGCCGCAGCAAATGCTAGTAAAACAAGCGTCATCATGACAGTTGAGTTACCAATTCCCGTTGCCAAGCCTTCAGTAATGGTTGTATAGCCAGTAAATTGCAAGAGAATAAAACCGAAAATACTTGGCCACAGAAGATCTACAGTAATCCACCCCCATAATAGAGCGATGGTTAATGCCAACACCTTCATCCCCATTTCTGTAATACTTGAAAATGGCGGAATCATTGATATAACAAAATACAAGAGAAACATGATAGCAATATTGACGTACCACTTTGTTGTTTTAGTTTTCGTTTTTGTTGCAACCATTTCAAACCCTCCCTTTTAATGGGTTCATGTGCATAAAAGAAAATGTCTAAGATGAATGATAAACACCTCGACGAAATAATCGTTGCAACTAATATTTCGTTAAATTCATTATATTCTGTTTTCTATCGGTATAGAAGTAATGTATAGAGCGTCATTTCGTTGTAACAGTTAATTACCGCGAAATCCGCTTCATCAAAAATCTGAACGCCTCCGGGAAACCGGGGCGTGAAAAAAAGACGCCGTGCGCGTCTTTTTTCGTATGGATTTTTCTGCGAAGCTGCTGCGACATGAGACAATTTTGCGGATTTCCACAATTTGTCTCACATATGCATCAGAACGTGAGACAATTTCTTGATTTTTGGCGATTTGTCTCACATAATAGAAGCAGGAGGTGGTTGTATGTATATTATCCGCGAGCGCTATTTGTCGAAGATCCGGAATTTTTACGAGGTGGATCTGATCAAGGTGCTGACGGGGGTGCGTCGTTGTGGCAAATCGGTGCTGCTCTCACAGATCGAGGCAGAAATTGCCGCTGGTGGCGTTGACGACGGGCACATGATTCGCGTCAATTTTGAAGATATTGCCTACGAAAAAATTCGCAGCGCCGAAAAGCTGAACGATTACATTCTCGAAAAAATAACCGACGACAAAAAATATTACATCTTTCTTGACGAAATCCAGCATGTGCGCCAGTTTGAAAAGGTGCTGGCGTCGCTGCGTGCCACCCAGAATTGCTCGATTTTCATTACTGGCAGCAATTCCAAGCTGCTCTCGGGCAAAATGGCGACGCTTCTTGTGGGGCGCTGTGTGGAATTTCGCATCATGCCTTTTTCTTTTGGCGAGGCCTACGAATTTGTCAGCCAGGATCAGACCATCAGCCCTGATGAATTCATCTTTGACTATCTGCGTTGGGGTGGTTTTCCGCAGCGCTTTGCCTTTCACGAGGAGCGGGACATCACCCTCTATCTCCAGCAAACCTACCAGGGCATCGTCGACCGCGACATCATCACTGATCCCAAGCGCACCAATCGCGAGAAGCTGCTCAAAATCGCCAGTTATGTCATGGCCAACGCGGGCAAGGAATTTTCGGCGCAGAGCGTCAGCAAATTTTTCGTCGCCAAAAATGACGATCCCATTGATAAGGCCTCGATTTATCGTTATCTCGACCGCATGGAGAAGGCTTGTCTGATCAATCGCGTCAAGCGCTTTGATATTATCGGAAAGCGCCAGCTGGCCTATATTGAAAAGCAATATGCGGTGGATACGGGATTTCGCATGATCAACACCAATTTCAATCAGTATGAAAATACCTTCTTCCTCGAAAACATCATCTACAACGAGCTCTATTCCCGTGGCTACCAGATTTTTGTCGGCAAAACCCAGCGCGGCGAAATTGATTTTCTCGTCCTCGATGGCCGCAAAAAATGCTTCATTCAGGTGGCCTACTATCTCCAATCGGAGGAGGTCGTGCGCCGCGAATTCGACGCCTTCAAGGACATCACCGATGCCTCGCCGAAATACGTGCTCTCCTTGGACCGCATGGATTTTTCCCACGATGGCATCATTCACATGAACATCCTCGATTTTCTCTTCGAGAAATCGCCACTTCTACTCACATGAAAAAAAGACGCCGTGCGCGTCTTTTTTCGTGTGGATTTTTGTGCGAGGCTGATGGAACGTGAAACAATTTTGCGAATTTCCGTGATTTGTCTCAGATCTTTTTGTCGAACAAGGCGAGGATGCCCATGACGGCGGCGAAGAGGACGCCGGCGATGGGCCAGACGATCCAGGTGAAACTCCAGTCGTCTGTGATGAAGCTCCAGAGCAGGTAGAGGGCGGTGGCGAGGCACCAGTATGCTTGGGCGATGGGGCCGATTATTTTTTTCTGGCCCTTTTTCTCGCGACTGTAGCTGCCTTCCTCAAGGAGCTTGTCGAAGGCGTCGCGCTGCATGCCGCTGCGCACAATCGCAAAGACGCCACAGGCGATCAGCACCAAGAGCAGGCTGAGGCCGATGAGCGCGCCCATGCCGTTTTCATTGAGGGCGGCGCCGATAAATAAGGGCACCGCTGCCAAAATGCACAGCACAATGCCCACTGCCAGCTGCACGGCGAGGCTGGCAGCGCGGGCGTCCTTCTGCTTGCGCACAATGCCGACGCCGCCATAGGCGAGCTCGATGGGCTCCTTTTCCAAATACTCGTACTCGTCGAGCCCGCGCCCATAAATGAAAAACAGCGCCACGCCCGCCGCCACAAAGAGGAGCACCACAGGAATGCCAATGCCCATGGCCTGCGTCTCGCTGATGACGTAGCCGCCCTCGGCACCTGCGAGTCCTACGCAGAGCAAGAGGACAATCGGCGAGAGAATGCACAGGGCCACGCCGAGGGCGATTTTACCGGCGCCCTGAGCCACCAGCGACAGATAGGCATTCGCCTCCTCGACGCTGACGACGCGCACGTCGCCCTCGCCCGCCTGCGCCAGCGGCACTGCCTCCTGTATCGGCGAGGCCGCAGGCGCAGTGTCGTCCTTGAGCAGGTAATCGGTGCTCACGCCAAAAACCTCGCTCAGTCGCAATATCTTGTCCAGATCGGGAATCGACGCGCCGCTCTCCCACTTGCTCACCGATTGGCGCGAGACGCCGAGCTGCTCGGCGAGAGCCTCCTGGGACCAGCCGTTTTTCTTGCGCAGCTCGCTGATTTTTTCTGATAGAATCATCCTTCTCTCCTCCTTTGGCGCGCACACCTGCGCCGCCTTTGTTGCATTCATTTTAGCAAAGGCCCGCGCGCACCGCCACCAAGCGCCCTTAGAAATTTGTCAACCGCTGGTTGCAATGGCTTCGTGGCGCGGTTTTACGGGGTGAAAAAAATGCGCCCTCGAGAATGCGGACGAGGGCGCGTTGACGTTTGCAGAATTATTTCAGTGATTCCTTGTACCCCTCGCCCCAATTCCACATGGCGTCGAGGATGGGCTTGAGGCTGCGACCGAGGTCGGTGAGGGAGTATTCGACGCGGGGTGGGACTTCGGCGTAGACCTCGCGGTGGACGAGGCCGCCGGCTTCCATGGCGCGGAGCTGGGCGGTGAGGACCTTTTGCGAGACGTGGCCGATGGATTTTTTGAGCTCGCCGAAGCGCTTGGTGCCGTCCATCAGGTCGCGGAGGATGAGCACCTTCCATTTGTCACCGATGAGGGAGAGGGTGGTTTCGACGGGGCAGGCGGGCAAGGTGTCCAGCAATTCTTGGTTGCTCATGATGCGGCTCCTTTCACGATGGTTTCTTTTGGTAACTTTGCGCTAATTTTACTATATTGGCCCGCGGGGGTCAATTTTTTCGCTCGCGGGAAAATTTTTTCAAAAAAATTTCCGCTGGTGAGAATCGGCGCAAAGCCGCATCGCCAGCCATTTGTTTCCCGCCGGTAACTGTGCAATGGTTACGCGGCGGTAACTATAGCACGATAAAGTGCGTACTTTTCAATAATAATGGCCCGTCCTATAATACAACCATGAAAACGAGGAACGGCCGTCACTCGATTCCAGATAAAAAGACAACTCCAAACTCACCCACCAAATCAATCCATCAACCAATATTAGGAGGCAATCATCATGAAAATTGCAGTCGTTTGTGCAAATGGTAAAGCTGGTCAACTCATCGTCAAGGAAGCCCTGGATCGTGGGCTGGATGTCACCGCCGTTGTGCGCTCGGAAAATAAGAGCGCTGCGACAAAAGTGCTCGCAAAGGATCTCTTTGATCTGACTGCTGCCGATCTCGCTGGGTTTGACGTGGTCGTCGATGCCTTTGGCGCGTAGACCGAGGACACCCTGGCTCAGCACAGCACCTCGCTGGCCCATCTCTGTGATGCGCTAAGCGGCACCGATACCCGCCTGCTCGTTGTCGGCGGCGCTGGCAGCCTCTATGTCAACCCTGAACACACCGCTTGCGTGTCCGACGGTCCTGACTTCCCAGATATGTTCAAGCCATTGGCTGCTGCCATGGCCAAGGCCCTCGCTGAGCTGCGCGAACGCAAGGATGTGCGCTGGACCTACATCAGCCCTGCCGGTGACTTCCAGGCCGACGGCGCTCGCACCGGCAAATACATTCTCGCTGGCGAAGAGCTGACCCTCAACAGCAAGGGCGAAAGCGTCATCAGCTACGCCGATTATGCCATCGCCATGATCGACGAAGCCACCGAAGGCAACCACATCCAAGAACGCATCAGCGTTGTCGCTGAGTAAAAAGAGCGCCTAACCATTCCCTCCTCCCCCTTAGCAAACGCAAAGAAGGCATCGCCCTGCACCGGGTGATGCCTTTTTTGCATTCATTCATAAATATCGCGCCTGTGACCAACAGACAAGGCAAGGATAATGAGCGCGCCGTCGTCAATGAGACAAATGAGCCGGTAATCGCCAATGCGGTAGCGCCACTGACCCTTGCGATTGCCGACGAGGGCTTTGCCGTGGACGCGCGGATCGGTGCAGCCATCGAGATTTTTGCGAATCCACGCGGCAAGCATGCGCTGGGTGTAGCGATCAAGCTTTTTGAAGGCCTTATCAAAATGCGGTGTCGTCTCTACTGCGTAGGTCATAGCGCCAGCTCCTCGCAAAGCTCAGAAAACGGGCGGTGCGGCTTGCCGCTTTTCACGTACTCGTCGTACGCTGCATCGGCGACAGCAATGTCATATTCCTCTTCGATTTTGTCAAAAATCGCCTGCTTGAATGCCTCGCTCAAGGTCATCGAATGGAGCTTGGCGTAGCTTTCCACAAGCTGGCGTTCCTCGGGAGAGAGTCTAATTGAACAAACCATCGTTTCCACCACCTTTCTTGTCATACATTGTAATACAAAAATACACCCTCTGTCGAGAGTGCATGAAAGATTTACGTGCAATAGCGAAATTCCGGGTCGGTGAGGATGCGGGCGCAGATGAGACCGAGGGGCAGGGCGATGACGATGAGGGCGGCGCTGATGAGCCAGTATGAGGCGTCGTCCAGGGCCATGGCGCCAAAATTGTAGATGCCGCGGTAGAGATAGAGGCCGGGCACCATGATGACAATCGACGGCACCGTGAGGGTGATGCGCGGAAAGCCGCGGCGGCTGTTGAGGAGGCTTGCGATGAGCCCAGCGGTCAGCGCGCCGACAAAGGCGCAGACGGCCGGTGGCAGGCCGGAAAAATCAACGAGGGTCAGGCGCAGGGTGTTGGCAATGGCGCCAACAAAGGCGGCGGTGCCAGCCATGGCGACGGGGCTGTTGAACATCATCGAAAAGCCGAAGACCCCACAGAAGCTCGCGACGAGCCGCAGCGCGAGCTGCACCCCAGGCGCCAAATCCAGCGGCGGAAAATTCCCCGGCTGCAGATGGAGCGCCAGAGCAATGACCCAGGCGGTCATCGTCGCCACGAGGATGATCATCAGCGCGTAGGTCAACCGCTCAAGCCCCGAGCGAAAATCCAGCTTGGACATGTCGATGCCGCTGGTGATGAAGGGAAAGCCCGGGATGATAAAGAGCGCCGCGCAGACGTAGCCAACCTGGTGGTTGGAGGAGACGTGAAAGAGCGCCTCAAGGGCACCCACCGCCAGGGCGTAGGTGGCGCAGGCCAAGGCGATGGAGACGAAGATACAGAGAAAGAGAGTGAATTTTTTGTGCAGGAGCTTGACGCGCACAAAATTGCCCACCCCTGCGCCGCAAAAGGCGCCGAGCATTTCCACCGGCCCGCCGCCCAAAAGAAAGGTAAATGCGCAGCAGGCAAAGGCCGCCGCCAGCCCCAGCGCCACAGGCGTGTAATTGCCGGGGGTGCCGTTGATTTCGTCGAGACGCGCGCTCACAGCGTTGCCCGAAAGCTGGCTGTAATGCTCGGGGAAGGCCTTGACGAAATGCTCCAGCAGCGCCAGCTTGTCGGTGTTGACGCCAGTATTTTTGAGGCTCCAAGATTGAGAAAAGCTCTTGCCGTTTTCAAAACAGGTATAATCCAGCGACAAGAGCCCGATGCTCGCCGTGCAAACGACGCCGAGGCTTTCGGCGACGGTGTTCATGGCGCTGCGAATGCGCCACGCCCCCGTGCCGCAGGCCAGCATCGAGAGCCCGACGCGGCCAATGATGTAGGCCTTCTCCTCGAGCACCGCCTCGGCCAAGGGCGCGTCGCCGTTGTGGTCGGCCAGCGCCTGCCAATTGATCGCCATGTGATTGGCGTGAACCGCATGAAATTCCATCCAACTCCCTCTTTCGCAAAAAGATTTCTTTCTTTAGTGTAAAACAACCGCAAAAAATGTCAAGCCGGGAGCATCGCCATTCAACGCATCCCAAAGAAAAACCATTCCCCGATTGCTGGAGAATGGTTTTTTGCGTGTGTGGGATTATTTTTTGTAGGTTGCAGTGGAGTAGAGTTTGCCATCTGCGGTATAGGCATTGACGGTGATCAATGTGGCACGTGTGGTCTTTGGCTCGGTTGGGCTACCAACGTAGCAGATATCGCCATCGTTGTCCAGCTCTCCGTCGATGACGAAGTAGGTCTGACCATCATCAAGGGTGACAATATTATTTTCAAGCGCGTCCTTGGTAATGGCAGATGGATCACTGACCAACCCTACATCGGCGAATCCGTACGCCTTGAGGTTGATGGTTCTCGCTTCTGTCAATGCTTCATCAATGGTTTCTGTGCGATAAATGCGCATGGTGCCAGTGGCTTTATCGTCATTGTAGGTTTTGGAATAGAAACCAACTGCCACCTCATATTTTGTCACCTGATCGCTATCCGATGGGGTGATGGTGATGGATTGGTCATCGGCGACATTGATCGACAGCGTGTTGTCGGTATGGGCCACATAAAGATTCTGCCCTTCGCCAGCGGCTTCTGTCCAGCCTGCCTTGGCCGCTTCTTCTGGCTGGGTCAGCGTCTGCGGATGGGTCCCAATGCCATAATGGGCTGTGACCGTGCCACGAATGGTGCCGCTGATGGTGTTGGTGTTCTCAAATTTGTAGTTGACTTCAACTTTGTTGTCTTTACCATTGTAAGCATTCCCGGCAACGGCGCCTGGTTTTTCACAAACCATATTGCCGGAAATGGTGCAATCTCTAACGGTCACTATTGTATCGCTACCAGAATGACCACCGATAAAGGCGCCATTGTAGCTTCTCCCTTCAAGATTTGCAGCCATGGTGCACTGATCCAATGTCAATTGAGAATCCCGCATGAGATCAAACATAACGATTGGGCCATTGTTACCATCAACAGAATGGTTACCTGTCACATTAATATTTTGAAAGACAATATTTACGCCAGTATCTATCAATTGCCAAACCAAAGGGGACAAGTCGAGTCCTGAGGAATTGGAATCCAAATTGGTCAGATCATAATTGATATTTTTGATGGTCGTTGTTCCTGTTGCTTGATAGATGACGGACTGCAAGCCAGTTTTTTCCGAAGAAGAAATCTTATGCTCCTGCCCGTCGAGGACAATATTCTGCGCCGTTGGCACCATGCTAGTCCCAGTCTGCCCAGCCAAATCAATATCCGCCGTGAGGCTGTAATAGACTGGCGCATCGGCGTTGTCGTTTGGCTCGATGGCTTTGAGCTGTTCGGCGTCATTGATGAGGTATGGCGCGGCAGCGCTGCCGTTACCGGCGGTGAATTTGTCGGAGCCGGTGATGGCGACGAGGGTGGTGTCGGCGGTGATTTTGGTCTGGGTGTCAAAGAGGGCGAGGGTGCCGTTGGCGTCCTTGGTGTACCAGCTGACTTTCTGGCCCTCGGCGACGGTCACAGTTGGCAGGGTGACGGTCTGGCCGCTGGCGACGCGCTGGCTTTCGATTGGGTTGCCTTCGCTGTCGGTCAGCGCGTTGCCAGCGGCGTCGATGAAGCTCACGCTGTAGCGGGTGACGGTGGTGCCGCCGCCACCGCCGCCGATGCTACCGGAGGTGCTGCCGCCAGGGGTGGTGCCTTCGGTACCCGGATTGATGGTCTGGTTTGGCTTGCCCGTTTGCACGGCCTCGCTGCTATTGTTGGTGACGTCGGTTTTCTTGGTGGAGACGGTGGTGTCCTTGGCAGTGTCGGCGACGGTGACGCTTGCCACCTTGCCATCGCCCTTGACGGTGGTACCGCTGCCGCTGATGGCGACGGCGCTGGCATTTGCGCCGCGCTCAACGACGACGGTGGTATCGTCGGCGGCAGTGCTGACCTGATCCAGACGCGCGCCGTTTTTGAGGGTGAGGGTGACATCGTCAGCGCCCTTGGCGACGCTCGCCGATTCAACAGTGCCAGTCACGTCAACCTCGGCCCCAGCAGCATCCACGCTGACGCTTGTGGCATCGCCATCGAGGATGACGCCCTTGCCTTCGTTGGTCACAGCGACATCCTCGACGCTGGCGCTATCTGCCACAGCCAGACGCACCTTGCTGTCGCGGCGCTCGACGCTGATATCGCCAACAGTCGTGTCGCCCTTGATGATGACCGAATGCTCGCCGCCGCCACGAACGATGAGCTTGCCATCGAGCTTGACGCCGTCGAGGGTCACGTCGCCATCGCCGACGCCTTCAGCGACGACGAGGTCGCCCTTGATTTCCATGTCCTTGAGGACGACGTCATCGGTGTTGACCACGGCAGAGCCGTCAATGTTTTCGCTGACGCTGCCGGATTTTTGATAGAGGTCGTCAAAAATATTGTTGAAAATCGTGATGACCTCGGCGCGGGTGATGCCGTCGTTTGGACGGAAGCTGGATTCGATGTTATCGCCCACGCGATCGCCATGGATGTAGCCAGCGGCCGCCATTGCCATGACGCTGTCGCGCGCCCAGCCGGCAATCTCGTCCTCATCGGCAAAGGTCACATGCTGACCGCCGAGATCCAAGGAGAGCACGCGGGCAAACATGGCCGCTGCCTCCTGGCGGGTGATGGTGGCGTTTGGACGGATGGTGTCGTCCTCGTAGCCACGGATGACGCCTGCGGCATTGGCGCCGAGGATGACGTCGGTAAACCAGGCGCCATCGGCAAGGTCGCTAAAATGGTTGTCGGCCTTGACCTGGTAATCCATGACGCGGTCGAGCATGGCCGTGAGCTCGGCGCGGGTGATCTTGGCATTTGGACGCATGGTGCCATCCTCGTAGCCGCGAATGACGCCGTAATCGGCCCATTCCTCCATCGGTGCCTGGGCCCAGTGGCCGTCAAGATCGCTGGCCGCCTCCGCATGCGCGCCCACCGGCGCCGCGCTCATCGCCATCGCTGTGGCCAGCACAGCGGCGAGCAGTCGTTTTTTGTAAGTGTTCATTGAATCTCTCCTTCCAAATCTTTTCATATTGGTAACAACAATACGTTGATTATACCCCCCCCCTAATACAATTTTTCAAGAGTTATTCTCCGCTAATTGCAGATTCCTTTCAGAAAAATTTCCAATCCGATATTTCCCAGCGCTGTGGTATAATAGAGTCATCTGAGAAAATCGATCATGCAAGGAGTGAACCATATGCTACAGTTCGTCAATAATACGGCGCTGGTCTGCGAGGGCGGCGGCATGCGCGCCACCTACACGGCGGGGATGGCCGAGGTGCTCTTGGAGCACGGCGTCAAGTTTCCCTATGTGACGGGTGTCAGCGCGGGCACGACCATCGCCATCAATTACGTCATGCGCAACGCCGCGCGCATGTATGAGGGGCTGGTGGATCTGTCGGCGAACAAGGATTTTGCGGGGATGAAGCATTTTGTACGCGGCGACGGATTTTTCAATTCCTTCTATATTTACGAGGAGGCGTATTTTGACGAGCCCGAGCACGAGGCCAACTGGCAGCGCTTCAAAAACAGCGGCGTCGAAATCGCCCTCTCAGCCTTCAA
This sequence comes from Peptococcaceae bacterium, assembly GCA_030524315.1. Lineage (GTDB taxonomy): Bacteria > Bacillota > Peptococcia > Peptococcales > Peptococcaceae > UMGS1590. The sequence continues at coordinate 644 of JAUNGU010000005.1, read as the reverse complement.
CCAGGACACGGGCGAGCTGCGCTACTGGCACATGGCGGATTTTGCCAATTACCGCGACCTCATGCGCGTGAGCCGCGCCTCGAGCTCCCTGCCGCTGGTCATGCCGGCGACCTACATTGACGGCGTCGGCTATGTGGACGGCGGCGTGCGCGAGGGCTTTGTGCTCCAGCCGGCCATTGACGCCGGCATCGAGCGCTTCGTCATCCTGCCGACCCACAAGCGCGGCTACCGTCGCGAGCCATCCAAGAGCCTCGCCGTCGCCAAGGTCGCCTATCGCCACCATCCCAAGGTTGCCGAGGCGCTCGAGACCCGCGCTGCCAATTACAACGCCCAGATGGATTTCATCGACCAGCTCGAAGCCGAGGGCAAGGCGCTGGTCCTCTATCCCGAGGAAATGCCCGTCGAGCGCACCGAAACCGACCACGACAAGCTCGCCGCCTCCTGGCAGCTGGGCCGCGCCCAAGCCGAGGCACAAATCGACGCCTGGCTCGAGTGGATGCAGCCAACCGCCGTCAGCGAATAATCGCTCACACAGATGCACGCCTGCGCGAAAGGGCGTGCATTTTTTGCGCGCGCACGGGGAATCGACGCACAATCGTCTCACGCATTGACACGATTGAGACGATTATGATACGATTAGCACG
>JAUNGU010000004.1:39255-55880 GCA_030524315.1 Peptococcaceae bacterium | reverse complement strand
ACTCCGTATGAAGTATATTATTCAACTATGTTGCACTTGACTTGACAATTCGCCGATGAAAATTTACGCTTCCTGGCCGCTGGTCAAATATTTGTAGACCACTGCTGCCAGTGCGCTGCCGATGACTGGCGCGACGATGAAGATCCAGACAATGGAGAAGGCATCGCCACCCACAAAGAGGGCTGGGCCAAAGCTACGCGCTGGGTTAACGCTGGTACCTGTCAGGGAGATACCGAGAATATGGACCAACGTCAGCGAGAGACCGATGACCAGACCGGCCACGGTGCTATTGGCAATTTTGTCGGTGGCACCAAGCACGGCCATGACAAAGACGAAGGTCAGGATGATTTCGGCGATCAGGGATTTGCCAATGCTGGCATCAAAGAGACCGTTTGCGCCAAGGCCCGTATCCACGCCGAGGAGCCCAGCGAGGATGGCCGCACCAACAATGGCGCCGAGGAATTGGGCAACCACATAGCCGACGAAATCCTTGCTTGTCATCTTACCAGCCAAAAAGACGCCAACGGAAACCGCTGGATTGACGTGGCAGCCAGAGACGTTCCCGATGGAATACGCCATGGCCACGATGGACAGACCAAAGGCCAGCGCCGTCAAAATATAAGCCCCGTTTGGATCCGCACCGCTGACGCCCGTGGCAGCAGCCGTCCCGCAACCAAAGATCACCAGGACCATGGTCCCGATAAATTCTGCAATGTACTTTTTCATGTTTTCATTTCCCTTCTGTGATACAGTTGCGACAATCGTGTTCAGCAGAAGCAGCATAAAAAATTGCAGTTATAGCGATATAACAAAATAATTCTTATTTCTACCGAACAGCTCTCATTTTATCACAAGCAGAAAATATATCAACTCCTGCCGGCAAATCCAACGGATCGCCGTCACACAAAAATCCCCATCCTCGTCTGAGAATGGGGATTCTTCTTGCCGCGTGCGGCAATTTATGAGTGTCACAAAATGAAAGGCTTATTTGTTGACAACGATACCGGTTTCGTAGATCTTGTCTTCGCAGAGGACCTTGACGGTCTGTGGACCAACGAGGCCGGTCTTGTTGACGAAGGTATCGATGTTGCGTGGGTCAGACTTCTGGAAGGTGCCGACGCACATAGCGGTGAAGTCTTGGGTCACGGTGTGGATTGGATAACGACGGACGTCGCCCTTTTCATCCACGAGCAACAGCTGTGCCATTTCGCCGCTTTCGAAGATGGCGTTGAAGAGGAAGCGGTCTTCTTCTTCGACGATGTTGGCCTGATAATGCTCAGGGATGAGCTCGCCAGTTTCTTCGGCCTTGGCCTTCATGCGGGTGGTCTGAGTTTCGATGAGGCCGCCGAGGTATTCACCCTTGCCTGGTTCGAAGGCTTCGTTGGCGTAGTAGATAGGCAGCTTTTCTGCACGATAGAGGTTGGCTGGTACGTGAAGCTCGTAAACGACTTCGTCGTTAACGAGTTCTACAGTGTCAGAATCGAAGGTGATGCGATCCTTATATTCTGGCTGCATGGCCATCATAACTGCAAAGCCGTCGCAGCATTTGCCGTCGAGGTAGCCGATACCGCCGGAGTGTACCATGTAATGGCCTTCATCGTAGTATTCGACGTTGCAGATGTATGGAGAGAAGAATTCAGCACCGCGTTCCTTGCCGTACTGCCATACCTGCTCGATGGTCATCTTGTCGGTGTCGATGCGATAGCGCACGCCACGGGAGAAGTTGTCATGGTTTGCCCAGTATTTGTCTGGGTTCTTGGAACGATAGTGACCGTTGTCGAACATCATGATGTCGCCATCTGGCAGAACCACGCAAGCGTGCTGTTCATACTGCCAGTCGAAATCGCCATCGCCCACTGGGGTGAAGAAGTATTTGTCCACATATTCCTGTGGCCAGTTTTCTGGGTCACCGATGATCCAGTTGAGCTTGCCGGTTTCGTAGTCGAGGTTGATGACGGCGTCTTCGTGACGGCCGGAGAAGGTCAGAGAGCTGGTTCTCTTGTCATACCAAACGGCGTTGTTGTGGAACCAGTCTTCTTCGGTCTGGCTGCCGGAGCCTGGGCCGTGCTGTGGCAGAACGTCCTTGTAATCCCACTTCTTGAGGATTTCGCCGGTGTTCTTGTCGAGGAGCACGCAAACGTCTTCGACGGTGCCAGAGTAGAAGTCAAAGGTCAGCGCCAGGAGGTTGCCGTCTTCCATTTCGAATTGGTCATGGTGATAGCCGCCGCATGGGATGACGTATTCTTTGAAGATCTTACCACCAAAGTTCATTTCATAGAGACCGGTGGTGAAGTATGGCATCTTCACGAGACGTTCGGTCCCGACGAGGATGTGGCCGTTGGAAATACGCTTGATATCGAAGGCCAGGTTTTCCACGCAGTACCAACGCAGGTCGCCCTTGTAGTCGTAGCCGACTGGGAAGGAGCGCATGGAAGCGGTCAGGAAAACAAAGTTGTCGCCCATGTATTCTGGGGTGGTTTCGCAAGAGGTGGCTTCCGGCACGCCTTCCATCTTTGGTTCGGTCTTGATGGTCACAGTGTGACGGGCGCCGTCCTGGAGCACGATTTCAACCTGGTTGTCATAGTCTGCATAGAGACCGTAAACAGGCAATACGTGTTCATAAGCGGCTGGGAAGGTGTGCACAATGTCACCGGCTGGTTCTTTACCATGCACGATAATGGTGGCCTCTTCCTTGCGAGGGGTCTTGAAAAGAATCATCGCAGAAAGTGGGCAAATGATGTAAGGATTGAGCTTGACCAGTGGATTGGTCAGGGTATAATCCCCGGCTGCAAATTCAGCGAGGAAGGCTTCTTCGTTTTGCTTTTGCTGAGTGATGATGTGGTCTTTGTGAGTATATTTGATTTCTGCCATCTTTTTTCCTCCAATTACTTTGAGTTAGTGAGTAGCTGTTATGTCATTCATTAAATGACCTTATATAAAGTATAGCAACATCCGCTTTTTTCTGCCTGTAGTCCAGCCTACAGTTATGAGAAATTTTTTTCGATTCGCAGTCTTAGACGGCGTCCTCCTCGTCCTCAGGAAACTGGGCGAGAATGTGCTCGATAAATTGGCGGGCGGCAATCGGTAGCACGTCCCAATTTTTCCAGATGATGCCGACGCGGCGACGGATGTTTTCTGCAATCGGGCGAATCGCCACCTTGTCCTCGTAGCCGTTCAGCACGCGGCGATACATGATCGAGACGCCGAGGCCCTCTTCGATCATGGCGATGATGGTGTAGTCATCGTAAACCTCGTAGTCAATATTGGGCGCGAGCCCCGCCGCCTCAAAGGCGCGCAGGGGGCTGTTGAATTCGCCCTCGTCCAACAAAATCAGCGACTCCTCGGCCAAATCCGCCAGGGACACCTCGAGCTTTCGCGTCAGCGGATGATCCAGCGGCATGACGGCGCACATTTCGTCGCTGTACAAGGGCCGCCCCTCCCATTCCGGCGTCGCGTCGAGATTGACGAAGCCAAAATCCACCGCGTCATCCTCGACCCATTCGGGAATCGTCGTGTACTCGCCCTGTTCGAGGACAAAGCGAATGCTCGGATAGCTTTCCTTGAACGCCGCCATCCAGCCAGGCAAGAGATTGCGGCTGACGCTCGTGAAGGTGCCGATGCGAATCTCGCTGTTAAAAAGCCCGCGCAGCTCCTTTTGCCGACGCTCCAACGCCTGCTCGGCCTTGGCGATGGCCTGGATGTAGGGATACATCTCCTTGCCGTCGGCAGTCAGGTGAATGCCCTCCTTGCCGCGAATGAGCAGGGTGAAGCCCATTTCCTGCTCGAGGTTTTTCACCGTCTGGCTGACGGCGCTCTGGGAATAGTTGATCACATTGGCCGCCTTGGTAAAGCCGTTGTGCTCCACCACCTTGCAAAAAATATCGTACTTGGACAGCATTGGACCGCGCCCCTCTCATGAGAATGTCTAATACTTCCATTATAAATATTGTCTTTGCTAATAGCAATCGCCGTTGCGCCAGAAGCGAAAAAAATCGCCCAGCCGCGTCTTTTGAGATAGACGCCGTTGGGCGCTAGTAGACAGATCAATACAGACGCTGGCTCCTGCGGATGGTTTCAATCAGATTTTGCTGCCGCAGTCGGCGCACAGAGAGGGCCGTCACCAACAGCGTCAGCGCCAGCACAGCGAGGCTACAAATCAAGCTGATCTGCCAGGGCAGATGATAGGGAATCGGGAAGCTTGCGCGCAGCGGCAGGTTTGCGAGATAGGTGAGCAGCCAGCCCACGGGCACGCCAATGAGGATGGCACGCAGGGTGCAGAGCACACTCTCAAAAGCCAGCATCTTACGCACGCCCTCCGGTGTCATCCCCACGCTTTGCAAGACGGCGAATTCCCCAGTGCGCATGAGCACATTTGCCTGTAGCGTGCTGATGACGTTGGTCATGCCAATAAGCACCAAGAGCCCGCAAAAGCAGCCGAAGAACACCAGCCCTGCCACAAGGGCGATGTTCATCACCTTGACATAGTCGTCGCTTTCATAGACGCGGCTGCTGTAGCCATGCGACATGTAATTGTCGGTGCTCTGGTCTGGAAAATGGGTGTTCATCACCGTCGTGGCATACTCCAAAAAGCCCGAGACATTCTCTGGCGCCGCCTGCCAAATATAATTGCCAATCCCATCCAGCTCTGGCAAAATCAGACGCACAGGATTGGTATGCGGATAAAAGAGGGCTTGTGGCGTCTCCTTGGCACTGAGCACAGCGCCAATAGCCACGCTTTTCTTGCTGCCGTCGTCGGCCTCAAGGGTCAAGGTCTGCGGAATGTCGTCGAAAAACGGCGTGTCGGTGCTGTGCCCCTTGATGTTCAGGCGGTCGTTGTTGATGAGCAAGGCGCTGCCTTCCGCGACGCCAGCCCGGGCGCAGAGGGCACGATAATGGGTGCTGTCGAGGACAATACATTCCACCGGGAAGGTGTGGGTGCGTGCATCTCCGGTCTCATAATAATCCACGATCTCAGGCGAGAGGGCAGCAGTGTGCACCGTCACTGTGTAGCGATTGTACTCATTGCCAATGCCCAAAACATCGGTACCGCCATCGTACTGGGCCAGTTCCGTGGCGATGGCATCGCCCAGGTCGCTGTCAATGGGCGCACGATAGCGGGCATCCTCGCCACGCGCGCTATTCGACTGATAGTCGGCGGTCACCGTATACGACGACTCTGGTGCCATCATTTTTTCAAAGGCGGCAAATTGGTCGGTCAAAAAGCCGACGAATACAAAGAGCACCATCGCCACGGCAAGGGACACAACCGTCGTGCGAAAGCGCTTGGGATCGCGCTGCAGCCGCTTGTGGGCCAAGAGCCCTTCGGCGCCGAGTAGCTTTTCGATGCGCGCATCAAAGCGCTGGTGGTGCTTTTTGGGGCGCATCTTTTTTGCCCCTTCGTGGCGTCCGCGCACACTCGCAATCGCCGTCATGCGCCCCGCTTTGCGGGCGGGCAGCCAGGCGCTCACCAGCACTGTCACAAAGGCAAGGAGCGCCGCAGACAACAGCGCCGGTGCGGAAATGATGAAGTGCAAATCAAAGGACAGCTGGTTGAGCATGATGTGCGCCAGAGCGTTGTATTCGCCAAGAAAGTGGTTACAGACGCCGATGCCCAGCCACGCCAACGCCAACCCCAGCGCGAGGCCAAGGGGAATCGCCAGGCAGGAATAAAACACCGCTTCCCAGCGCATGGTCTTGCGAATCTGGGCAGGCGTCGCCCCAACACATTTCAAAATGCCAAATTCCGCCGTGCGCTCCTGGGCGCTGAGGCGAAAGACATTGGAAATCACAACCACCGCCATGAGTACAATGAGGATACAGAAAAACGTCGCCGGCAATATCAGAATCCCCTGGTAGGCCGTGCCATAGTCGCCATAATCGGCGCCAAGCATGCCCGTCAGCATCGCCTGCCCACTGGCGACAAAATGCGTGACGCAGCTGAGCATCGCCGTCGCCAAGACAATCGCCACCAAGGTCCAGGCGCTGCGCAAGCGATTGCCGCGCACCTGCTGCCAGGCCAACTGTGCAAAGAGATGCATCTCAAGCACCTCCCTTGCACACTGCCTTGACCACCTCATCGGCGCGCACGCGCCCATCACCGAGGGTGAGGATGCGATCGGCCATGAGGGCGATCTTTTCATCGTGGGTGATGAGGAGCAGCGTCTGGCCAAATTTTTGGTTGGCCAGGGCAAAGAGCGCCATCACATCACGGCTCGCTTGGCTATCGAGGTTGCCCGTCGGCTCGTCGGCGAGAATCAGCGCCGGATGGTTGATCAGCGCCCGCCCCACACTCACACGCTGCTGTTGACCGCCAGAGAGGGCGCTCGGCAGATGCTTGGCGCGTGCCGTCAGCCCAACCATCGCCAAAATCTCTGCAAGCTTTGCCTGCTCCGGACGGCGCTTGTCCAAAAGATAAGGCAGCATGATGTTTTCTTCGGCGGTGAGGGTCGGCACCAGGTTGTAAAATTGGAACACCATGCCGATGTTACGGCGGCGAAAAATCGCGCGCTCGCTTTCGTTCATCGCATAAATGTCCTTGCCGTCAATGATGACGCGGCCCTTTGTCGGCACATCCACACCGCCAATGAGGTTCATCAGCGTGGACTTGCCGCAGCCGGACGGGCCGACAATCGCAACGAACTCCCCCTTTTCCACCGAAAAGCTGACGTCGTCCACTGCGACCACTGCCGTTTCACCGCTGCCGTAAATTTTCGACAGGCCTTCTACTGTCAAAATTGCCATGATAATCATCTCCTCGTTTTGTCTGTACCCTTATCATAGCAAGCCAAAGTGACAGCTCCGTGACTGCCAGTCCTTCTCATTTATAGAGCTTCAGCGTGAAGGTCGCACCAGATCCCTTGCCACCAGCATCGACCTCAATATCGCCATGCTGTCCGCGAGCAATGGCCAAGGCCAGCGGTAAGCCAATGCCCACCCCCTGGTCGCTGTCGCTGGCAAAGCGCGTAAAAAGCGTCGCCACCGCATCTCTGGAGAGCCCCGGCCCGGCGTCGCGCACGGCGACCCATTCATAAAGGGGATTGTCCCCTGCGGAAACGCTGATCACACTGCCCACCGGCGACGCCTCGCAGGCATTTTTGATGAGATTTGTCAGGGCCTCCGTCGTCCAACGCTGGTCGCAATGCAAGACGCCGCCCTCTTCAATGACCAGCGTCTGTTCTCGCACCTCCAAGAGAATGGCCAGGGGCACCGTCGCTGCCTCCACGAGCGCCTGCACCGCCACCGGCGCGCGCTCAAACTGGACGGCGCCAGCGTCCAGCTTTGCCATTTTGAGCAGGGTGTCGACCAGCCAATTCATGCGCATCAGGCTCGTGCGCATATTGGCGAGGAATTCCTCCTGCTTCTCCCGAGGCGCGTCCTCAACGAGGTCTGCCATGAGCAACAGCGAGGTCACAGGCGTTTTCAGCTGATGCGAGATGTTTTCCATAAACTCGGCAAAGAGCGTCTGCGTCTGATTGGCAGCGTCGCGCTCTGCGCGTGCCCGCGCCGTGAAGGTATGGAGCTCATTTTTGAGAATGCTCAGCGCCCCCTCGCTGTTGTCGCGAAAATCCACCGCCTTGCCATCCTCCGCACGCGCCAGCAAATCAGCGAGGGCCGCCAGCTCCGATTTTTTAATCCACACGATAGCCCCGCCCCCTCACCGTCTCAATATGCACCGCATCGCCCAGCTTTTCGCGCAGCCTTTTCACATATACCGTCAGCGTGTTGTCCTCGACAAAATTCCCCGCCTGGTCCCAGAGCTGGTCGAGAATTTGCGTCCGTGACAAAAGCCGTCCCCGATTCGTCGCAAAGAGCAGACAGAGCCGATATTCCAGCGCCGTCAGCGCCACCGCCTCGCCGTTGACAAGGACGCGCCCCGCCTGGGTATCGATTCGCGCAGCGCCCAGCTGCAGCGCCGTCTCCTCGCCAGTGGGCAAGAGGCGCCGCACCCGTGCCAGGAGCTCTCGCAGGCGAAAGGGCTTGGTGACATAGTCTGCTGCACCCTGATCCAGCGCTCGCACAACGCGATCCTCATCGTCCATCACCGTCAAAAAAAGCACCTGCGCGCCAGTCGCCAAGGCCTTCTCGCTTACAGCAAAGCCATCGCCATCCGGCAGCTGCATATCGATGATCGCCAGATCCACCGCTTGCGCAGCGAGGGATGACAGTGCCCGGCGCACCGTCGCCTCGTGCCGCACCTGATAGCCCTCCTCCTCTAGCGCATAGACCAGCCCCGAGGCGATGACCGCATCGTCCTCAACCAATAAAATCTTCATCCCATTCCCTCCTCAAAGATCAATCGGGTGTCGTCGATCCCATTTTGATTGCTTATTTTACCATCATAATTATGAATTTTACTAATGTCAATTCGTTGTATATAATATTTGATGAACATCGTATCAAATTTGGGGGAACTGCCATGTCATCTGAAAGAAAAACTGCACAACTGCATCGCAAACGAGCGACGACGATCGCCGCCTCGCCCCACGCGCCTGCCTTTCGCGAAGGGCTGCGCGACGGGGTGCCGATTGGGCTGGGGTATTTTGCGGTGGCCTTTTCGCTGGGGATTCAGGCGGCGAGCATCGGGCTGGGGCCTTTTCAGGGCTTTCTTTTGAGCGCGCTGGTCAACGCCTCTGCTGGAGAATACGCGGCGATGACGGTGATGGCGGCGCTGGGGACGTATCTGGAGATGTTTATCATCACGCTGGTCGCCAATGCCCGCTACATGCTCATGAGCGCCTCGCTGAGCCAGCGCTTTTCGCCGGAGACGCCCTTTGTCCATCGGCTGCTGGTGGGCTTTGGCATCACCGACGAGCTTTTCGGCATCACGATTGCCCGGCCCGGTGCCGTCGATCCCTTCTACAGCTACGGCGCCTTTACGGTGGCGCTGCCTGGCTGGGCGCTGGGAACCGTCGCAGGCATCATCGCCGGTGACGTGCTACCGGAGATTCTCGTGGGGGCGCTGAGCGTGGCGCTCTTTGGCATGTTTTTGGCGATCATCATCCCACCGGCGCGCAAGGACCGCATCGTCGGCGTCCTCGTGGCAATAAGCTTTGCAGCAAGCTACGCCGCCTCCAAGCTCCCAGTGACGGCCGCCCTTTCTGAAGGCACACGCACGATCATCCTCACCCTGCTCATTGCCGGGGCTGCCGCCGTCGTCTGCCCAATCAAGCCTCAGCAATCCGAAAAGGAGGAGCGCCAATGAGCCACAACGTCTATCTCTACATTGCCGTCATCGCCATCACGAGCTATCTCATTCGCGTACTGCCGCTGACACTGATTCGCAAGCCGATTACCAACGTCACCCTAGAGTCCTTTCTCTACTACGTGCCCTACGTGACGCTGGCGGTCATGACCTTCCCAGCCATCTTGAGCGTCACCGATTCGCCAATCGCCGGTGCCTGCGCACTGGCGATTGGCATCATCAGTGCTTGGAAGGGCGCGAGCCTCTTCCAGGTCGCCTGCGGCTGCTGCGGCATTGTCCTCGTGCTTTCATTTGTGCTCTAACGCAATATATAACAAAACCTCGCCGATTCCTGGCGAGGTTTTTTCGTGCGCGCGCAAAAAAACCGCCGGGCGAATGGCCCGACGGTTTGACGTGCTATGAAATTACACACCCATGAGCATTTTGCAGAGTGGGTAGCCGATGAAGATATAGAGAATCAGCGTAATGATACAAACTGGGAAGCCGATGCTCAAGATTTCCTTGGTGGTGTAAATGTTCTTCATGCCGTGCATCAGACCAGCATGTGGAGATGCGGCAGGGGTCAACATGGCAACGAAGACCATGAGGATAACCCCGGTGGCAACTGGCATTGGGTTGATGCCCATCTGGTTGGAGAAGTTTAGTACAACCGGCATCAGGACAACCGCCATTGCAGCGTTGTTTGCAAAGTTGGTGATGATGAGGGCGGTGGTGAACATGATGGCTACGAAGACCATTTCGGAGCGACCGCCGAGGATTGGGGTCAGCGCCTGAATGAGGAAGGCTGGCACGCCAGTGGCTTCGTTGGACAGGGTATTGGCACCGTAAACGGCAGCAGCGATCATGAAGAAAATGCCCCAGTTGAACTGCTTGTAAGCAACTTCCTTAAAGTCGAGGAGTGGTTTGCCATTCCAACGAACGATCAGGAAGAGCATGATCCAAACGAGGGTGATACCCATAGGCCCGATGAAGTTCAACGCATCGGAGACAGGGTTGCCCTTGATGAAGTTAGGAATGAGGATCATGAGCAGGTACAGAGGAATCATGTAGAGGAAGCATTTCTGCTGGAAGTTCATCTTTGGCAGTGGCATTTGCTTTTCGACCATTTCAGGGTCAACAGCTTTGAGCTTAGAAATGTCCACGCGGAGGACGAAAACCACACCGATGATGTAGATGGCCATCACAAGGGCGGTCATGATCAGGTCAACAGCCATGTACTGGCCCATAGGAATGGTCATGGCGTTGCCCATGGCAGCAGTCATACTCTGGAAGGCTGCGTATGGAATGAGCTGTGCGCCCAAGAATGGGAACAGTGGCTGTGCCAGGGTCATGCAAACAAACATCCCAACGAAGAAGAATGGCCAGATTCTGTCTTCACGGGTGATGCCGAGGGTATCCATCAGACTCAGGGCGATTGGCCAGAGAATAATCAAACCAGTGATTGGCGAGCAGATGGCAGAGATAACAAAGCAGGTAACGTAGAAGATTGCCAAGAAGACAATTGGACGGCCCTTGAAGACCTTACGGGTCAGGAACCACTTGGCAATGTATTTGGTGTCGCCGACTTCGTCCATGGCACCAAAGAGCACCATTGCGAAGAGGGTCAGGAGAACGGTGTACACACCGACAGCCTGCATCCAAACGCCGTTGAAGCCAGCGTCTCCCCCAATACCAGAAATTGCCAACATAAACAGACCGACCATACTTGGCCACATTGTGTCAACCAAGCTCCAGAGATAAACCATCCCGATGAACGCGCCGACACATTTCATACCCAGCTCCGTGATTGGCGCAATTGGTGGCATAAGCCAGAATAATGCAATGATACCGAAACCAATGACGAGGTGCAGAGGGTACAAATTCATTTTTTTCTTTTGTGCACTCATTTTTTTCTTCCTTTCTTTTTCTTTCGACCGCCGACATCTAATTAAACTTCTTTATCGTTCCAATTTGTCCGCGACTTATGGGTAACACTATACCACTTATTGTTGCTTTCTATAAGTAGTCTAGACTTCACCTTGTTCCCACATCTTCATTCTATCTTAATATCTGGATGTTTTTCAATAGATAATTCTCATTTTCTCATGACAAGTCGCTGCATTTTGCGCCGAAAATTTGCAGGTTCTCAAAAATCCCGCTCCGTCGCCAGATTCATCGAAATTTTCAGACGTCTGTGAGCGCTCAGCGAAAAATTCTCACCGCAAAAAATTCTGCAACTGTGTAGTTTTTTCATACTTATTGCTAGGGGGTTGGCGCAAATTTTTGGGGCGATTTTTCCCGGCGGAAAATTTGCGGCCAATTTTCTGCGCTGCGCGAGAAATTCCTGGCATTTTCTTCTGAGCAAATGGCCACAAATGCCGCCATTTGCCGAAATTTGGCGAAAATGATATGCTATAGTTATGCCCACAATCTCTATACGTACATTATTGATGAAAGGAGATTACCGTGGATCAACAAGCCATCAATGATTTGAAGCAGTATCCTCTGGCGACCTTCAGCAAAGGCGAGCAGGTGTTGAAATTTGGCGAGGAAGCGCGCTACGTCTATTTTCTCGTGGAAGGCACCTGTATGCGCAAAATCACCACGAGCGCTGGCGAGGAGCTGTTTTTTGAAGAATATTATCCAGACACGACGGTCAATGCGCTGGTCGGGCCCTTTGTCATGTACACGCCAACCAATGCCATCAACGGCAATGAAATGGTGGCGCTGTCGGCAGTGCGCGCCCACCGGCTGAGCGCCGATGAATTCGACGCCTTTTTGGATGCGCACCCTGCGGTCATGAAGGAGCTCCTCCAGCGCATCACCAGCGAGTATTCGATGCTCATGAGCAATTTTATTTCCAAGCAAAAGGGCCAGGCGGCGCCGCGGGTGGCAGGCTTTATTTTGGAGCGCGCCCACAAGGTCGGCGATAAGCTCGTCTTCTCGCGCTTTTGCAGCGTCTCGGACATTGCGCGTTTTCTCGGCATGCACCGCATCACCGCCAACAAGATTGTGCTGGCACTGCGCAACGCGGGCTGCATCACCTACAACGAAAACGTCATCGAAATCACCGATCCCGAGCTGCTCGAGGAATACGCCCAGGGCAATCTCAAAATCGATTACAAAAAATAAAAGGCGCGCTTGCAATGAAGGCTGTCCATTGCAAGCGCGCCTTTTGGCCATAGAGAAACGCCCCCAACATTCTTGAAAGGAGTGTCGGGGGCGCTTCTTATAAACAGAAAGAACGAAAGAAGGATAGATCATTAATGAACAAAGGCAAATCCTTCAGATCCACACACGTTGCTTTTATCCATTAATTTTTCTTGTGTTTATTATAAATCCTTCTATAGCTAAAATCAAGCCTTAATTTTCTTCCTGGGTCTTGGTGCCGGTGATTTTGTCCTTGAGGGTGTCGACGATGACGGCGATGGCGTTGTCACCGGAGACATTGCACGCGGTGCCGAAGCTGTCCTGGGTGAGATAGAGCGCAATCATCAGAGATGCGAGCGCCCCTTCTACAGGAATGCCGATCATCGGCAGGAAGGACAGGGCGCTCATAATCGCACCGCCCGGTGCCCCAGGCGCAGCAATCATGACGACGCCGAGGGTGAGGATGAATGGGAACATCAGTGACATATTGTGCGGCATGTTGCTCATCATCAAGACGCCCGTGGCGCAGCTGGTGATGGTGATGGTGCTCCCTGCCAAATGAATGGTCGCACACAGTGGCACGACAAATTCACGGATGCTCTTGGAGACGCCATTGGCTTCGGCGCATTTGACGTTGACGGGAATGGTGATCGCCGAGCTCTGGGTGCCGACGGCAGTGATGTAGCCAGGAATCTGATTCTTCATATAGAAGAACGGATTGCGCTTGCTGACGAGCCCTGCAATGGAGAAAATGACCACGAGGAAAATCAGATGCAGGATCAAGATGATCACAAAGACCTTCCAGAAGACGCGCAGCACGCTCCAAACCTCGCCGGTGTAGCTCATTTTGGCAAAGGTGATGCCGATGTAAAATGGCAGGAGCGGCAGGATGGTTTTGGCCAGGGCCAAATTGATGATGGCCTGGAAGCCGTCGAAAATCTTGAGAATGAGATCTCCTGCCTCGCTGTGCTCCTCGCGATTGCGCAGGGCGATGATGCCAATGCCAAAAATGAAGGCGAGGACAATCGCCGTCGTGACGTCAAAGACCGGGTTGAGCACAAAGTCGATGTAAGGATCGACGGTGACGCTGCTGGTTTCTTTGAAGTTTTCGATGATGTCAGAGGTGATGAAGGCCGGGAAAATCGCCGAGTCCACCGTATAGGCAAAGCTGCCTGCGACAATCGTGGAGCAATAAGCGATGGCGACCGTCACTGCCAAGAGCTTACCCGCGCCGCCGGACGTCAGATGCCCGATGCCCGTCGCCACAAAGCTGACAATCATCAGTGGAATGATGAAGCTCAGATAGCTGCCGAAGATGCTGCCCGCCGTCGCCAAGACACGAATGACGACCTCCGGAACGACCATCCCCAGCAGGAGACCGATGACAATGCCAATGATCAAGCGTGTCACCAGGCCGAGTTTTTTCTTTTCTGCCATTAAAAAATGACCCCCCTATGATTAATAAAATACTTGTCCCATTCTACCAAATGATGCAGGGCTTTGCAAGGTTATCGCGGATATTTGTACACCCACGGCGCATCTCGTGACCTTTGACGCAAAAGCTGGTACAATGGATGCACTACCATCAAGGAGGCTGTGATTATGTTTATGACCAATGATTTGCTTGTCGTCGTCGACATGCAAAAGGATTTTATTGATGGGGCGCTGGCCAACAAAAGCGCCCAGGCCATTGTCGACGCTGTCTGCACGCGCATCATGCACCACCAGGGGCCGGTCTATTACACGCTGGACACCCACGAGGACAATTACCTCCAGACCCAGGAGGGCCACCATCTGCCCATCGAGCACTGTCTGCGCGGCACGGCTGGCTGGGCGCTCGATGAGAAAATTGCGCGGGCGCTGAAAATGCAAAACGCCACACCATTTGAAAAGAACACCTTCGGCTCGACGGCGCTCGCCCACGCCATCGCCAAGGAAAATGCTGCCCGTCCCTTTACCTCCATCACCCTCATCGGCGTCTGCACCGACATCTGCGTCATTTCCAACGCCCTCCTCATCAAGGCCTGCGTGCCGAATGTCCCTGTCTATGTCAACGCCGACCTCTGCGCGGGTGTGACGCCCGAAAGCCACCAGACGGCGCTGGATGCCATGGCCGCCTGCCAGGTGGTGATCACCCATGAGTGAGCGCGTCGCCCACACCCTCGCGCCCTGGGCCGATGACGAGAGCCGCGTGCTCATCTTGGGCACCATGCCCTCGCCCAAATCCCGCGCGCGCGGCATGTACTACGGCCATCCGCAAAATCGCTTTTGGCGGACGCTGGCAGCCCTCTGGCAGGAGGAGGCGCCTGCAGGCCCCGAGGCGGCGCGCGAGTTTGCCCTGCGCCACCATATTGCCCTCTGGGATGTGCTCGCCTCCTGCGACATTGACGGCGCCGCCGACGCCAGCATCAGCGCGCCGGTGGCCAACGACATTGCCGCCTTTCTCGATGCGCATCCGACCATTCACACCATTTTCACCACCGGCAAAAAGGCCGACGCCCTCTACCGCCAGCTCGTCTTGCCCCAGACCCGGCGCACGCCGCAAAATCTGCCCTCATCCTCGGCCGCCAATCGCGGCTGGTGGCCGGATGAAAAGCTCGCCGGTGCCTATGCGATTGTCCGCGCCGCTGCAGAAAAGGAGGCAGGCGATGAATCTCTTTGATGCTGGCGCGCCAACGCTCGAGGAAATCACGCGCGTCCTCTTTGAGGACGCCCACACACGCATCGAGCGCATCACGAGCTGGGGCCAGCGCTCTGCGGCAGATTTTTGGTACGACCAGGACGAGGACGAATGGGTCAGCGTCCTTGCCGGACGCGCGACCCTGCGCCTGATGGACGCGAACGACAGCACGCGAGACGTGCACCTCGCCCCCGGCGACACCCTCCTCCTCCCTGCGCATATGCGCCACCAAATCACCCACACCGATGCGCCGACCATCTGGCTCTGCGTCTTTAGCAAGGGCTGAGAAATTAACGCATAAAACAAACGGCATCGCCGCGAGCCACACTCGCAGCGATGCCGTTTTTCATTGCAAATCCTCTGTCCGATAGAGATTGTAGCCTTCATAATAATAGCTCTGGTCGATGCCCTTCATGAAAAGCGTGCGGTCATTCACCTGGTCTGTCAGCGCATTAATTAGACTGCGTGCGTCTACCTCATAACAGATGAACCCGTACAATATCATCCAACTGCGCTGCAATTTCTGTAAACGGACAATTGAGATCCAGCGTTTGCACACAAATGGTATTACCGCTCATTTGATACCTTTGTTGTGGCTGCACCGCTTCGTTGGTCGCCGCGTACAAAATCATGCCTGCCACTTCGTGGGTCTGATCATGAAAACTTGCTTCCTTATTTTTTACATAGGTAAATATTTGATAGAGGTTTGCCGAATGCACGGTTTTTGTATTGAAATGTGTCTGCATCGTGCGGGCATAATATTTGGCATCAATGATCAAGGTTTTGTGCGCCTTCGTCAGCGTGATGTCGCTTTGCATGACTGGCAACAGTGCACTCTCGCCGTCATCCAGCGCCCACGGAATTTGCGATGTAGTTGCTTTGACGGTCGGCCATTCCTTGATATAGTAGGCCAAAATAAACTTTTCATAAAGCCGACTCATCTGTTGATCATCCACAAATTGCGCCAATCTATATTGCCCCTTTGTTGTGGTGAGCAGCATGCCCTCCAAAACCATCTGGCACACGGCAATAAGCATGCGATAGCTGCGATTATGCCGCTGGAAATGAATCTCTGCCCATGGAATCGCCTTTGGCGCTATACTATCCACCCCTGCAAAATAAAGCAGGCTTTTCTTCAAAGCACTCTTATAGCGCGCAGCCACATCAGGATGTTGCAATAATAGCTGAGCTGTGGATTTTACAATCTGATTGTGCAAATTGTTTTCTGAGAGTTCATCGTATTCGCAGCTGAGCAACCGACGTTGTGAAAAAGCGTTTTGAATGGTGTCATTCATCCGGATTTTACCACGCAGCACTGGCAAATTTTCTTGATGACTAACATACGCACGATACAAACCCTGCTTCAACTGGCGCCCCATCCCCTGGGCAAGAATGGATGCAAAGAGATTGTGGATGCTTGTAAATGCTTCTCTGTCGATATTTTCTTCCTTTTCTGGCCGCAACGGCTGAAAAGCGTAGGCCAACATGTAGTAAATATTTTTGATAAAAATCGTCTCTTTATCTGTCATTGCAAAGCCTCATGCAACGATGCTTTCCATTGCTGGACCTTTGCCTCATCATCAAACCAATATTCCTCTAGCATTGGCACGAGGT
>JAUNGU010000004.1:13157-39245 GCA_030524315.1 Peptococcaceae bacterium | reverse complement strand
GAGGTCGTAATCAATGATGTCCCTCAACCATTCTTTCGTGCAAACCGAAGCACCACAGAAATAGCTATGGCCGATACAGAACCCTTTTCCTAACGATGGGTCTTCTATAATTGCTTGATTCAATGCCTTTACCCTTTCTATCACTGCATCAAACAATGGATCTGCCAAAGCCTTCTGATAGGAAACAAAGCCATCCGAGTCGAATCCTGGCGACATCTCAAAAAAACTGAAGCGACGACGCAAGGCATAGTCAATCATCGCCAAGCTCCGATCAGCGGTGTTCATCATGCCAATAATATACAGGTTTTCAGGCACCACAAAGCGAATTCCTTCATAAGCCAACGTGGCCTTTGTTCCTCGATAATCCGCTTCGATGAGCATCAGCAATTCGCCAAATATTTTGCTCACATTGCCGCGATTGATTTCATCAATAATGAAGACATACGCTTTGTCAGGATGATTGGCCGCCCTTTGGCAGAATCGATAAAAGATGCCATCTTTGAGTTCAAAGCCATTAACCGTCGGTTTGTACCCCATGACAAAATCTTCATAGGTGTAATTCTGATGAAACTGTACCAATTCCACACATTGCTCATCTTGCGCGCCCATCATGGCATAGGCCAGCCGTTTAGCTGCAAAGGTTTTGCCCACACCAGGCGCCCCTTGCAGAATGATATTTTTCTTACGTTTGAGCACCGCCACCATGCGGTCAAATTGACCTTCGGACAGATAGACCTCTGATAGGAAATCTTCTTTCGTGTACGCCTGGGCGTCCATGACCTCAATTGGGTTGGCTTCACGAATCATTTCCAGAGCTTCTTTCAATTCAGGCCGTAACTTCCATTGGAAGGAGCCCTGATTTTCTTTTGCTGGGAGATTTTTCCCAACAAAAAGAATTGGCCAAAAACGTACTCCGCCTTCAGAGTTTTGCAATGTTCGGCAGCCTGTCGCTTTGACAATGCGTTTACCTAAATGAATGGCCGCTGAATTGTAATAATTGGCTTCTCGACCAAATCTCCGACTCATTTGAGTACAGCTGGCCTCCCCACCAAACTCCATCATACATTGCATGAGAATATGGCTCTTCTCATCGAAAATCGTCTCATCCTGCAAAAGTTTTTGCCAGTCAGCCACCGAAAGGCCTGGTGTATATTCTTCCTCTGTCGGTTCCCACTGTTCTTGATCGGCTTTGGGTTTCTGCTCTTTCGCTGGCTCTGAGAAATGTTTGTCAATGTAGTAACCCACATCAATGGTGAGGGTTCGCAGCTGTGCGTCCGAATAACAATCCTCTGTCAGCTGAGATTGGAGCATGGTTCGCAAGTCGTCATCCTGCTGCAATGCTGCACAAATTTCATTATAAAGCGTATAGAAATGCTGGAGATTATCACGATATCTTCCTTGGACAAAAGTTTGCTCACTCTCCAAAATCTGCGCAACCTTTTTAACGAGTCTAATTTTATAAATGTAGTATTTATCTGGGTAGCGCAGCCACAGGTAGGTGCTAATCGCATTTTCTGATTGATGGTCCTGTTGGTCCGCCCAGTCTGTTTGCTTAAACAGCGCTTTCGCTCGACCCTTAAATTCTAAAATACGTTCTACCACATCTCGGCTTTCATCATATAAATTCCTGAATAATTGTCTCGTATCCTCCGGAAAAGTTTCTGCAAGCTCCTTGATCATCTTTTCTGGATAATTTCTATGTGATGCTAGAAGAGATTGGGTCTTTTCAAGGGATTGGCTGAGCATCGACAAAAAATCTTCCGCATCGATATCCCAATATGCTTGAAAATGCTGCACAGCTTCCCATTTGAATTTCTCATTAGGCCATATTTCCGTCGCAAAATCTGCTTTATAAGCTTGCACGATTTCGTGGAGTTTCTCTAAATTTATCATTGGTGTTTCCTTTGCTTTATATTCCTCGCGATGCATTGTCTATAATCATCTTACAAGATTTGCACAGAAAATTATACCGCCATATGCCACAATGCCTGTATTTCAATAGTCACGCCCCAAAAATCTCCATCCCGGCAAAAATTTGCTACAGCTTGATGCACCTCTCAATTCAAAAAAAGCCCTTCGGCCTCACGAATGTGAAACGGAAGGGCTTTGCGGTGTCTTAGTCGAACAGGGCGAGGATGTCTGGCTTTGGCTGGACGCCAACGGATTGGTTGACGATTTTGCCGTCCTTGACTGCGACGAGGGTTGGAATGCTCATGACGCGGAAGGATGCGGCCAGCTCGTTTTGCTCGTCGACGTTGATCTTGCCGACCTTGAGCTCTGGATGCTCTTCGGCGATCTGTTCAACGATTGGCCCAACCATGCGGCAAGGCCCGCACCAGGTTGCCCAGAAATCGAGCAGGACTGGCTTATCGCTTTTTATAACTTCTTCTTCGAAATTTTCTTTGGTAATGGTGATTACTGCCATATTTTTATTTCCTCCTTCGGAATGGGTTTCCTCTAGTATACCATAAATTGACAAAATGAGAATCAAAAAATGCGTGCCGCACTAATTTTTATGATTTCTAGTCATCTTCCCCCGTCGCTGGCGAATTTTGTCGCCAAGGCGGACGGTGCAGACGCCGATGAGGATGCCCAGGGCGGCGCCAGCGAGGACGTCTGAGGGAAAATGCACGTAGAGATAGAGCCGCGAGAGGCCCATGAGCACCGCCAGAGAGACGCCGAGGATGGCGAGGCCGCGGTTTTTGCTAAAGCAGAGGACGGTCGCCGATATCACTGACGAGAGGGTGTGGCCCGAGGGGAAGGAATAATCCGTCGGCACGGGGATAAGGGCCGCGATGCTCGGGTCCAGCCAAATGGGCCGCGGCCGAGCGACGAGGTGCTTGAGGAGGCCGTTGCCGATGACAAGGCCCAAAAGCATGCCTACGAGCATATAGATGCCGATGGGGCGATATTTTTTGACGCAGACGAGGATCAGCGCCAGCACCATCCACACGAACCCCTTGTTGCCGAGGCTCGAAAATTGCGGCACAATCGCATCCAGCCACTCGCCGCGCAGATGCGTCTGGATCCACGCCAGCATCGGCCAATCAAAAAAGAGCGCAAATTCCACTCGCTCCCTCCTTCCCACAAAAATGCCCGCTGCTTGCTGGCAGCAGGCGCTTTTCTAGATGCTCAGGCATCGGCGTACTTCATGGCGTTGAGCTCGCTCATGAAGAGGTCGTAGTAGTCGTCCTCGCCCTCAAGGACCGGCGAGCTCTCGCCGCCGCCGTTGGTGGCGCGGCGCATGTGGGCGTAGTCGTCTTCGCCGGCAAAGGCGAGCTCGGTGGCGCTCAGCGGAAAGCCGAGCTCCGTGGCCAGGGCGCAGAATTTTTCCTGGGCGTTGTCGTATTGCTGGGTGGCCAGCAGACGGTCGCGCACAGCCGGGTCCTTTTGGGCCAGGTGGCGCAGGCCGACAATCACATCCTGTAGTTCCATGGGTCTTCTTCCTCCTTTATCGGGACCGGCTTAGCCGATCAGAAAATCGAGTATATTGCCACCTGCCGAGGTTTGCTGCTTGTACAGCTCGGTGTAGCCACAATCCTGGCAGGAAATGGTGATGAATTTTTTGTTCTGCACGTCCAAAAATTTGGCAAAATTGCCGCCGGTGGCCTGAAATTGGTCGCTTTCAAAGCGATGACAGCCGCATTTTGGACAGGTGTATTGACGTTTGTCGCGATTGTTCATTGGCATGATGAGCCTCCTTGTTGCGTGTCAGCGAGGATGCGTCGCGCCAGGGCGAGGTCCTCGGGGGTGTCGATTTCCATAAGCAGCCGCCCGGCGTAGGAAAAGCCGCGCAGGTGCATTTCGCCGAGGACGGGCGCAGCGCAGGTCTCGGCATAGACGCGCGTCTCGCCACGCCGGCAATAATCGGCGACCTGGCCAAGCCACAGCGCAAGGCTGGCTGCCGAGAGCTTGTAGAAGGGCATGAGGTTGACGCAGGCCTCGCCAAAGATATCAACGCCAATCTCAGCAATGCGATCGTTCTCGAGTCGCGCCTTGAAATCCTTATCGCTGAGTGGCCGCGCCTCACTGATGGCGACGAGATTGGCCGCCGGTGTGGCAAGGACATCGCCAATCCACGCCTCGTCAAAGACGAGGTCGCCGTGCATGATGAGAAAGTCATCGTCCTGCAAGGTGCTCGCGGCGCGGTGCATCGAGACGATGGCGTTGGTCGACGCGTAGTCGGGGTTGTCGACAAAGGTCACGCGCAGCCCCTGCACCACAAAGGGCGCACAGGCCGCGCGGATTTGCTCTGCCAGGTAGCCGGTGCTGATGATGCAGTCGCGGACGCCCGCCGCCATAAGCAACCTGAGCTGGCGCGAGAGAATCGTCTCGCCCGCCGTCAGCGTCATCAGCGCCTTGGGCGTCTCGGCAGTCAGCGCGCCGAGGCGCGAGCCACGGCCCGAGTTAAAGATAAAGGCTTTCATGGCGCACCTCCTAGGCCATCCGCAATGTCTGTCGATACAGTTCGCGCAGATCGGCGGTCGTCAGCTCGGCTGGGAAATTTTGCAGCCGCTGCACATTGACGGATGCCGCGAGCACATCCAGCTCGCCAGCGTCCGTTGGCAGCCAGCTCTCATCCAGCGCCGCCTGAGCCAGCAGCGCCTCGAAGGCGCGGCACCCGTCCTCTGCCGCCGCCTCCTCGCCGCAGACGACGTGCGACAAATCGGCGAGCCGCGCCGCCAATTCACCATCGTCGGCAGCGTGCGCCAAGAGATAGCGCCAGGCGGCTGGCAGGCAGACGGCTGCGGCATGGCCGTGGGAAAGGCCGTAGCGCAGCGTCAGCTGATAGCACATGGCGTGGGCGGCGGTGGTCGTCGTCAGATTGATGGCGCGGCCCGCCAGATTGGCTGCCGCCATGACTGCCCCTGCCGCCGCAGCGTCGCCCTGCAAATAGGCGGTGCTGTTTGCCATGAGCAAGCCGATGGCCGTCTCGGAATAGGCGCGGCTGGCGGCGCTTGAGCGGCGCGACCAATAGGATTCGATGGCGTGGCAGAGGGCGTCGAGGAAGGTCGCCGCGCGCTCTGCCTGCGGCAATGACGCGAGCTGTGAGGCGTCAAGAATCGCCGCCTCGGGCAGGAGGGCTGCATCAGCGACGGAATATTTCTTGCCATCCAGATAAATCGTCGCAAAGTGGGTCGATTCGCTGCCGGTGCCTGCCGTCGTCGGCAGCGCCACGTGCACTGCGTCCATCGGCTGCGGCGCCTTGAGGCGCGCCTCGAGGGCCGCCGACGGCGCACAGCCGCCCAAGGCCTTGATCGCCTTGGCCAGATCGATGGCGCTGCCGCCACCGATGCTCAAAATGCCGTCGCAGCCCTCGCCCTCGTAAACCGCCAGCCCTGCCAGCACCTGCTCGGCCGTCGGATTGGGCGTAAAGTCGGCAAATTGCACATAGGGCATGCTGCGCCGCGCCATTTCAGCGTCGACGCCCGATCGCGCCAGCCCACTGCGGCTCACCACCAGGGGATGCATCACCCCGTAGCGCGCCAAGAGCGTCGGCACGTCCGTCGCCATTGCCACCTCGTTTGTCGCGCGGCCGTCGGCAAAGGCCAGCGCCCCCTCTGTGCGTTCAAATATCGCCTGTTCCATCACAAATCCCCCTTCGCAGATGATTTTTCTCAATTATAGCACAATTTTCATCCCTCCGCAGGAATTTGCGCCAAGAGCGCCGCCAGCCCACGCGCAAGATCGCGGTAGGTCGTCTCAAAATCATCCGTGTACCATGGGTCGGCAATCGGCCGCGGCTCGTCCGCCAACGCCAAAAGCAGATGCACCTTGCCCGCCGGATCGCCGCCGCAGATACGCCGAATGTTTCGCATATTTGCCTCGTCCATGCCAATGAGCCAATCGTAGCGGTCGTAATCCGCCGCCTCCAGCTGCCGCGCCCGGTGATCGCCGATGGCCACGCCCTTCTCGGTGAGCTTGGCCTGAGCCGGTGGATACATCGGGTTGCCAATTTCCTCCCGCGACGTCGCCGCCGAATCGACGACCACATCCTCGCGCCCAGCCTCCGCCAGCAGCTGCCGACACATACTCTCCGCCATTGCCGAGCGGCAAATATTGCCGTGGCAGATGAATAATATTTTTGTCATATGCATCCTCCTTCGTCGTTATCCATTGACTGCTTATCTAATAATGTACGCAGAAACAGCCGTAAAATCAATCGCAAAAAGCGGCGATTGTTTGACGGCTGTTTTTTGATTGGTGAATTTATTGCGCGAGCTTCCAGCTGTTGGCTTTTTCGCGGGCGTTTACAAAATCGGCGTAGAGGCCGGGTTGGTTGATGAGCTCGGCGTGGGTGCCGTGCTGGACGATGTGGGCGTCGTTCAGCACGAGGATTTGCTCGGCGTGCTGCACGGTTTTGAGGCGGTGGGCGATCATGATGAGGGTCTTATCGTGGGTCAGCGCCTCGATGGCGCGCTGTAGCTTGTCTTCGTTTTCGGGATCGACGCTCGCGGTGGCTTCATCAAGAATGACAATCGGCGCATCCTTGAGCAGGGCGCGGGCGATGGAGATGCGCTGCTTCTCGCCGCCGGAAAGGGTGCCGCCGCCTTCGCCGATGACAGTGTCGTAGCCGTCTGGCAGGGCGGTGATGAATTCGTGGCAGCAAGCCTTTTGTGCCGCAGCGATGACCTGCTCGCGGCTCGCGTCGGGGCAGCCAAATTTGATGTTGTTCTCGATGGTGTCGGCAAAGAGGTAGACGTTCTGGAAAACCATCGAGATGTTTCGCATGAGGCTGTCGAGCTTGAAATCCCGCACGTCATTGCCGCCGATGGTGATGCGCCCGGCGTCCACATCCCAGAAGCGAGCGATGAGGTTGCACATGGTTGTCTTGCCAGCGCCCGACGGGCCGACGATGGCGGTGGTGGTGCGTGCAGGGATGGTGATGCTGACCTGGTCGAGGATTTTCCTGTCGCCGTAAGAAAATGCCACCTTGTCAAAGACAATGTCGGTGGATATTGGTGTAATGTCTGCGCCGCGCGCGTCCATCACCGGCGTCTCGTCGATGGCGTCTGCCGTGTCCATAGAGGCGGCGAGCATTTGCAGGAGAGATGCCATATTGCCGGCGTTTTCCAGCTCGGCAAAGGCGACAAAGCTGGCAATGACCAAGACGAGCGCCATCGCCAGGGAGAGCACACCGTCGAGCCAGAGCCAAAGCGTCAGCAGGAGCAGGAGCACGCTCACGGCGCGCACGACGATTTGCTTGAAGGCGTCATAGGGGACGCTGGCGCGGGTCAGGCGCAGATTGTTCGTGCAGCTTGCGCCGATGGCGCCGCTGGCGGACGCGCTGCCATCGGCCTCGATGCCGAAGGCCTTGACGACGCCCATGCCCTGGATGTATTCCATCACCGCGGCCACGAGGTTTTCCTGGCTGTGCTGGCGCTGGGCGCTCTGGGCGACAGATTTGCGCAGGGCGAGCTCTGCCGCCGCCAGATAAATGACCACGCCGCCAGCAGCGAGGCTGCCGATGCGCCAATCGCAAACCAGGAGCATGATGACCAGCGCCAGGGTGTTGAAAAATCCACCCACCACCGTCACCAGCACCCGCGCCGCGGCATTTTCGACATCGCCCAGGGTCGTCGTGACCACGGCGGTGATGTTGCCGAGGCTGTTTTTGTTGAAATAGCCCATCGGCATGTAGCGCAGGCGGTCGCCGATGTGGATGCGTTTTTCTGCAACCATGTGATAGCCCGTCTCTGTCTGGGCCATCGTCGAAAAATACGTCGTGATGATGCGCCCAATGAGAGAAATCGCCATGATGCCCAGCGCGATCCAGATGACGCGCCCGTCGCGGCTGCCCGTCGCCAGCGCATCCACGACCACATAGAGGGCGGCAAATTGCAGCGCAGCGAAAAGGCCTGCCAAAAAGGCAAAGAGCAGGGATTTTTTCAGCAAGCCCTGCTTGCCGCCTGCAAAGGCAAAGATTTTTTTCAAGGTGCCAATCATCTTTCGCGGCCTCCTTCCAGCTGATCCTTGGCGCCAATGTGCGCCTGCCACATGTCGCGATAGAGGTCGCAGCCCGCCAAGAGCGACGCGTGGTTGCCCTGGGCGTGAACGCGGCCGTCCTTGATGACGACGATGTTATCGGCGTCGGTGATGGTCGAGAGGCGGTGAGCGATGACAATGAGGGTCTTGCCTGCGGTCAGCGCCGCGATGGCCTGCTGCACCAGCGCCTCGTTTTCGGGGTCAATGTAGGCGGTGGCTTCATCGAGGATGACGATCGGCGCCGCTTTTAGCATGGCGCGGGCGATGGCGATGCGTTGGCGCTCGCCGCCAGAAAGGTGCGAACCGGCGCTGCCGACGACGGTCTCATAGCCGCACTCGAGCTTGCGAATGAAGGCGTCGCAGCCGCTCGCCTTGGCGACGGCCTCGACCTCGGCGTCGCTGGCGCCTGCGCGGCCCATGCGAATGTTCTCGCGAATGCTGCGATTAAAGAGATAGTTGTCCTGGGACACGTAGGAAATCTGCGCCGCCAGCTGCGTCAGGGGAATCTCGCGCAGGATAATTTTTCATCCCGAAAGCCATCACCGCCAGCCCCACAACCAGCGTCACCAGCGACAAGAGCGCCATGCGCCAATCGAGGATGAAGATGTAGACAACAATCGCCAGCGGCACGAGGACATTGGCGGTCATCTCGGGAATCAGGTGGGCGAAGGTCGACTCCATCCCCTCGACGCGATCGACGATGGTCGTTTTGTAGGCGCCGGACGGCGTCTCGAGAATCGTCCCCATCGGCACGCGCGTGAGCTTATCTGCGATGCGCAGGCGCAAATCGCGCAGGGTGTGGTAGGTGGCAGTGTGGGACAGGGTCATCGACAGGCACGAGAACACCACCTTGCCCAGATGCGCCGCCAGGGCGACGAGGGCCAGCGTGAGATAGCCGGAAAAATCCTGGTCGCCTGCGAGCATGCGCCGGGCAATCTCGGCCACGCAAAAATACGGCACCATCTGACAGGCCACGCCGAGCACCGCCAGCAGGGTGCTGGCAATGAAGGTGCCGTGATAAGCCGCGCCCCAGCCCCAGAGGGTGGCGACGGGCGATTTTTCTTTGTTCATAGGTTGGACGCCTCCTTTGTCTCTCGTTCAAAAAATGCCAGCAATCGCGCACGGTCTGCGCCGGTGGCAAGGCTGTAGCTTTCGGTGATGCGCCCCTTTTCCAGATGCAGCACATGCTGACAGGCGCGCAGGATGAATTCGGGATCGTGGGTCACGACGAGCGCCGTGCGCCCGCTAGCAGTGAGGTGATTGATGAGCTGCGCCACCTGACGCATGTGCAACAAATCCAATCCGCTCGTCGGCTCGTCAAAGAGCACCAGCGACCGCTCGGAAACGAGCGCTGACGCCACCGCCACGCGCTGCTTCTGCCCGCCGGAAAGCCCCATCGGGTGCGCCTCGGCCACCTCTGCCAGATCCATCGCCGCAAGAATTTCCTGCGCCTGCGCCGCATCCGGCACCGCCATGCTCAGGAGAATCTCCTCCATCACGCTCTCGCAAAAGAGCTGGTGGTTGACGTCCTGCATGACCATGTAGCAGCCCTTGAGCCGCGCCTTTCGCCCATCACGCGCGCCTGCGTGCACGAGCTCGCCCCGCGCGCGCTTCTCCAAGCCGCAGAGGCAGCGGGCGAGGGTGGATTTACCGGCGCCGTTGTGGCCGATGATGGCGGTGGCGGCGCCGTCGGGGAAGGTGGCATCATGAATATCGAGAATCGGTGCCTCGCCCTTGTAGGCAAAGGAAAATTTCTCGATGCGCCACGCCTCGCCAGTCGCCAGTGCAGGCGGCGCCGTCACCTCGGCGAGGCTCGCCAAATCCAACGGCCGCAGCCCCATCCCCTCGCGCTCGGCATCCGACAGCTGGCAAAATTCTGCCGCCGTGTAGTCGCCAGCAATCTCGCCATCCCGCATATAGAGCACGCGGTCAAAGAGCCCCGCCAGGTAATAGAGCCGATGCTCCGAGACGATGACCGTCTTGCCCTGCGCCTTGAGCATCGCCAGGAGGGCGCGCAGGTCGCGGGTGGCATCGGCATCGAGGTTGGAGGAGGGCTCATCCAGCACGAAAATCTCCGGCTCCGTCGCCGCTGCCGAGCCGCAGGCCAGCCGCTGCTTTTCGCCGCCGGATAGGGAGAAAATGCTGCGCTCGAGAAGCGGCGTCAGATGGAGGTCCCGCGCCACCTGCGCCACGCGCCCGCGCACGACGTCCTCTGGCAGGCCGTGATTTTCCGGGCCAAAGGCAAGCTCGCTGGTGGTGTCGACGTTGAAAAACTGGGCGCGAGGATTTTGAAACACCGAGCCGACGGCCAGCGACAGCTCAAAGAGGGACGTTTCCCGCGTGTCCCACCCGTTCACATAGACCGCGCCCGTGAGCGTGCCCTCGTGGTAGTGGGGAATCAGCCCGTTGAAGAGGCGCGAGAGGGTCGTCTTGCCGCAGCCCGAGCCGCCGCAGAGGAGTACAAAGCTGCCGTCCGCGATGCTGACGGAAATATTTTTGAGCGCCCCCTGCGCGCTTCCCGGATAGGAAAAGGAGACATTTTTGCAATCGATCATCGGTTTACCCTCCCTTCACGAGCACAAATATCTGCGCCCCAAAGGCGCCGAGGCAAACGAGGAGCAGCGCCACATCCTGCGCGCCGAATCCCAGCTTGCAAATATTCGTCCGCTTGACGGGCCCGCCCAAGCCGCGGGAGAGCGCCGCCTGGGAGAGCTCCTCGCCGATTTTCACCGAGCAGATCAGCATCGGCACCAGCCGATATTCGAGCATCGCCCCCACCTTGCCGCCGCCAAAGCGCACGCCGCGCATGCGCATGGCATCGCCGATGGCGCGCCATTCCTCGGCCACCGTCGGAAAGAAGCGGAACATCACTGCCATCGGGATGGTGATCTGCTGCGGCAGATGCAGCCGCTCCATGGCGGCGACAAATTCGCTGACGGTGGTCGTCGTCACGACAAAATAGCCCATGACCACGCTCGGCGTGAAGCGCAGGAGAATGCCGATGATGGCGACGGCGAGAAAATTCAGCGCCCCTTCCAGACGCGTCAACGCAAAGAGCTCCAGGCAGAGGCTCCCGCCAAAAATCACCACATAAAGCGCCGCGCCCCGCCATTTGCGCGCTGCAAGCAAGAGCAGCAGCGGCAGCGCCGCCAGCACCACGATCACATATCGCATCACGCCCGCGTGGGACCCGCCCAGAATGAACACCGCAATGGTGATGAGCAGCGCCAGCTTCGTGCGCGGGTCCAAGGCGATGCCCGTCTGGTGCTTTTGGCTGGCTAAGAGCTCCCGCGCCATCAGACAATGCCCGCCCGCTCAAAATGCTTCTTGAAAATCCGCTGGCCAATGACGCCACCCACAAGCCCGCTGACAAAGGCGGCAACGAGCAGCACCGGCAAAATCCAATCAGGCATGTACGCCATCAGCGTGTCGGCGTACGCCTGGCCGTAGCTCGGCAGGAGATTCTCATAATAGGCGTCGCGGCTGACGACAATCGGAATAAAGGCGCCAATGACCCACATCGAGAAGACGCCGTGGATGAGAATCTCGCGCTTGGCGTTGGTGTAGCCCGACGCCCTCATCAGCAAATCGGCTATGAGCCCAAAGACCAGCCCCGTGGGAATGCACCAGAAGCCCATCCCCGCCAAAAGCATGATCACGCCCAAAAGCAGTCCGCAAATCGTGAGCATACCGAATTTCTTGATCTTGGAAAAAAAACAGCATCATCGGAATCCCGCCCACCAGCGGCACGATGACGCTGATCAGCGGAATAAAAATCGGGATGAAGCCGATGGATGCCGCTGCAAAAATAACGATAAAATAAATGGCCGTGAAAATCCCGATATTGATGAGATCCTTGCCCTGCAATTTGTTGTTCACTGTGAAAACCTCCTAGCGTGATGAGAATTAGACGCTGCTAATCGATTTTCATCTTAGCACAGGCGCCTTGTCCCATCTATGCACACATCGGCAATTTAGGCCCGTATAGCAAGGAGATTGGCAGCGGGCTGCCAAAGGTCATTGACCGCAAAGTTCTTGCTGAGTAAAATAAAACCAACGATTTTTCTCGAAAGAAGGCGAATCCATTGGCGGATATGATGACACGCATCCTCGAAAACAGCGCCGGTGTCGTTGGCGCGACCTTGAAAAATGCTCCGGATAGCACCACCCTCCTCCTGCACCAGGGCGAGGGGCACGGCCGCATGACCTTCCATCCCCTTTTCGACGGGCTGACGCTGGCCTATATTTTTGTAGACGCGCCCCTTTGGCCGGAGGCCGACGCCAACAGCGCCCTCCACCCACTGCTCATCAACTACTGCATCTCCGGCAGAAGCGAGCTCCTGTTGGACGACGGCAGCTACATCTATCTCAAGGAAAAGGATTTTTGCATCAGCGCCCAGACGGCGCAAAAGGAATACATCTTCCCCACCGGCCACTACGAGGGCATCAAGCTCTATCTCGATCTGCCCCTCGCCGCCGTCACCAACGCCTCAAAACCCCATAGAAAAAGGCGACAGCATTTTCGCTGTCGCCTTTCGTCTGCGCGTGATAAAAGCCGCTCACTTACGCACATACCTCGTGCCTCGTCCTCTGCCTGTAATTTCGACGACGCCCTTTTCAGCCAGCGCTTTGAGCAGCTGCGAGGTCTTGGATTTGCCAAAGCCCACATCGGGCAGGATATCGCTCATGGATTTTAGCACGGTCTTGCTGAGGTGCTGGTAGATTGTTCTTTCGTCCTCTGTCAAATCCAGCTTTCTTTCAAAAACCGGCAGAACCACCGTGATGGTGTTTTCCGTTACCTCAAAATTCGGCTGTATGAGACTCTCTCCGTAGAGCTGCTTGATGCGCAGGATGCCTGTGGCAAAAATTTCGACGTAGCCCAGGCGGTAAAATACATTCGCTAAGTCGCGGTTTCTCAGCACCGAGATTTTCCCCGATAAGTATTCGTCCTTGGTAATTCCCGGCGGCAAGCCTCCGGGGGAGATGATTTCTATTCTGTCGTCAAACATCGATACCTTGATTTGTGCCGCCACGTCCCACGCTCTATGAATGAGGGCGTTGGCAATGGCTTCTCGAAACGCCGCCTCGGGAATTTTTTCGACCATTTTTCTGTCGGCACCCAAAATTTCCTCGTATTGATAGTAGTCTCTGAATAGCTCCAGCGCTTTGTCATACACTGCCAGGGCGGAGAAATGTTCAAAGGTCGCGCGTTTTTGAATCACGCTGATATTTTCGCCAAATTTCACCATATCGATGCCCGGAAAGGGGTTCTTATCTGCCAGAATCCCGGCAGCATTGCTGTATCCCGTCGCGTTGCTGTACAGATTCAGGATTTTCAAGGTGTCTTGATTGAAGGACTCAATCTCCACACGGTCCTGTAATTTCTGACGTAAAATCTCAAAGGTCAGATGTTGATCCCTACATGGCAACTCTTCGAAGCGACTGTTTTTTCCGTCCAAAATCAATCTGGACAGTTCCAGCGTGTCAACCTCTATGGTGGCCGTGTCATTGCGTTTGTAGGCCTTGGACTTGTATAGATAGGGTTTTTGCAGCCCTGGCTTGACCGCGAGCTTGATTGTACGCTCTTGATTCTGCACTTCCAGTGTGTAATCCGGCTGCGGCGTGATGCTGTCGTTGATTTTGTTCTCTATATCCAGACACGCTTGCTTGACATCCACAATCCCTGTGATGCGCCCCTCGTCATCAATGCCAAAAATAATGTCGCCGCCGTCGTAATTGGAAAAGGCGCTGACGGTTTTCAAGAATGAATTTGTCACCCGTTCCTTGAACTCGATTGTCTTTGTTTCGCGCATAGGCTCGATTTCCTTTCAATTTTTATTGCTTCCATTGTACGCAGAAACAGCCGAGAAATCAATCGTAAAAAAATACGATTGTTTTCTCGGCTGTTTTTCGGTCGAAACGCCAGCTAAAAGGCAACAGCGTTCACGCGAGGTAGTCTTTCACACAGTCGTGGCTGTAGTGCCAGAGCTCTGCGGCGTTGGCGGTGTTGTAGGAGAGGTCGGATGTGGCGCAGGTGTGGGTGCTGCGGTCGTAGTAGTTGCCGGAGCCTGAGATGAAGCCGTCTGCTGCGGCGAGGGTGGCGAGGGCGGTGGAGGACTGGTCGAGGTCGCCGAAGCGTTTTGGCATGATGGTTTTGACGACGGTCATGGCAAATTTGCCCAGGGGCATGAAGTTGGTTTTCATGAGGCCGGGGTTGAAGGCGTTGGCATAGACATGCTGGCCGCTGGTTTCGAGCTTTCGCGCGAGCTCGTAGATGAAATAGAGGTTACAGAGCTTGGAGTAGGCGTAGCGGTTGCCGCTGGCTGCCAGTGCGGCATCGGGATGGGCGAGGGCATCGGCGCCGTTCCAAACGAGGGTGGCGTTGAAGGGATCGTGCATGTCGCTAGAGATGGCGAAAATGCGGCCGCCGTCGGCCATGTCTGGAAGCAAAAGCTGGGTCAGGAGAAAATGGCCGAGGTGGTTGGTTTCAAAGATGACGTCGTAGCCGTCCTTGGTGGTGCCAGTGTGGCTGCCGCTGATGCCGGCGTTGCAGAGGAGGGCGTCGATGGGCGCGCCGATGCGGTCCTTGTACATCTCGGCAAAATGCGCCACCGAATCGAGGGAGGCGGTATCAAGCTGCATGGGGATGACGCGCGCATTGCCCGTGGCGTCTATGATGGCGCGTTTGGCACGGCCGGCCTTGGCCATGTCGCGGCAGGCGAGAATGAGCTGAACATCGCCTGCGGCGGCGATTTTCTTGGCGGTTTCGAATCCCAGGCCGGAATTGGCCCCGGTGATGATAATGGTTTTCATGATAAACTCCTTTCCAATCAAAAAAGCGCAGACGATGGATCGTCTGCGCTGGGTCGTCAGCGGCAGGCGCTGACGTTATTATACGTATTGTTTCATCTTCAAGCGTTCGAGGGCGCGCTTGAGGGCGATTTCTGCGCGGGCGACGTCGATGTCGCCGTCGCCTTTGTGGGCGAGGCGTTCTTCGGCGCGATGCTCGGCGCGCAGGGCGCGGTCGTAATCAATCTGGTCGGCGGTCTCTGCGCTTGGCGAGAGAATGACGACGTGGTTGTTGTTGACCTCGACAAAGCCCCCACCGACAAAGATGTGTCCATCCTTGCCAGCGGCATCCTTGAAACGCACCACTTGCGGCACGAGGGCGGCAATGAGCGCGGCGTGATTGGCGAGAAAGCCAATTTCACCGTCGGGGGTGCGCACAACAACGCTTTCAACTTCTGTGGATAGCGCTTGATGGTCGGGAGCGACCACTTCGAGCTGTAGCAGGTTTTCTGCCATCGTCTACGCCTCCTTATTAAACGGTGCCTTGGCTTTTCATCGCTTCCGCTTTTGCCACGGCATCGTCGATGGTGCCGACCATCAGGAAGGCCTGCTCAGGCAGATCGTCGTGCTTGCCTTCGAGGATTTCCTTGAAGCCACGCAGGGTTTCGGACAGTGGAATGTACTGACCAGGGTTGCCGGTGAACTGCTCGGCAACGAAGAAGCACTGGCTGAGGAAACGCTCGATTTTGCGGGCGCGGGCAACGATGAGCTTTTCTTCGTCGCTCAATTCGTCCATCCCGAGGATGGAGATGATGTCCTGCAAATCCTTGTAGCGCTGGAGCACTTCCTGGACCTCACGGGCGATGCGATAATGCTCTTCGCCGACGACCAATGGGTCGAGAATACGCGAGGTGGAGCCGAGTGGGTCCACCGCTGGGTAGATCCCTTTTTCGGAAATGCCACGGTCCAAGACGGTGGTCGCATCCAAGTGGGCAAAGGTGGTGGCTGGTGCCGGGTCGGTCAAGTCATCGGCAGGGACGTAGACGGCCTGTACAGAGGTGATGGAGCCTTTCTCGGTAGAGGTGATACGTTCCTGCATCTGGCCCATTTCGGTGGCCAGCGTTGGCTGGTAACCAACGGCCGATGGCATACGGCCCAAGAGCGCCGATACCTCGGAGCCGGCCTGGGTGAAACGGAAGATGTTGTCGATAAAGAGCAGCACGTCCTGGTTTTGCACATCGCGGAAGTATTCGGCGATGGTCAAGCCTGTCAGGGCGATACGCATACGCGCGCCAGGTGGTTCGTTCATCTGACCAAAGACGAGGCTGGTCTTGTTGATGACGCCACTTTCCTTCATTTCGACGAGCAGGTCCTTGCCTTCACGGGTACGTTCGCCGACGCCTGCAAAGACAGAGTAGCCGCCGTGCTCGTAGGCGATGTTACGAATGAGCTCCTGAATGAGGACGGTTTTGCCGACACCGGCGCCGCCAAAGAGCCCGATCTTACCACCCTTGACGTATGGGCAGAGCAGGTCAATGACCTTGATGCCGGTTTCGAGGATTTCTTTTTCCGGGTTCTGCTCGCTGAAGCTTGGCGCTTCGCGGTGAATGGACCAGCGTTCTTCAGATTCGACAGGGCCTTCTTCATCAACAGGCGCGCCGGTGACGTTCAAGAGGCGGCCGAGGGTGGCATCGCCGACTGGCACGGTGATTGGTGCGCCGGTGTCGTCAACCTTGAGGCCACGCACGAGACCGTCGGTGGAGCTCATGGCAACGGTGCGGACAATGTTGCCGCCCAATTGCTGCGCCACCTCGAGGGTGACGTCGAGCTTGTTTTCGAGTTCTATGTCTTGCCCTTCATCGGTAATGTGGAGGGCATAGTTAATTTCTGGCAGTTGGTCAGCGGCGAATTCAACGTCGACGACAGGACCAACGACCTTTACAATTTTACCTTGGTTATTCAAGACGGATCTTCCTCCTTATGCGTGCATTAGCTCAACGCATTTGCACCGGCAACAATTTCTGTGATTTCGTTTGTGATTGCCGCTTGACGTGCACGGTTGAAACTGATTTCCAGCTTGCTCAAAAGCTCCGTGGCGTTGTCGGTGGCGGCGGTCATTGCCGTCATGCGCGCGCCATGCTCGCCGGTTTTTGCGTCGGCCAGGCAGCCATGGATTTGGTTGGACAGATACATTGGCAACAGCTGACTGAGGATCGTGGCTGCATCCGGCTCAAAGAGAAAGTCTACGACGTAGCCCTCCTGCTTCTTTTCACCTGCGTCACCGGCCAGGCCATCTGCCACAATTGGCAGGAGCGGCACTGTCGTCGGAATCTGACTCATGACAGAACGAAAGGCTGGATACACGATGCTCACCTTGTCGTATTTTTCTTGCTCATAGGCCGAGCGGATGTCCTTGGCAATGATCTCGCTGTCGACTGGATCAGGAATGTCGCTGGTTTCCAGATAGGCGGCGTCGACGGTGTAGCCATGCTTCGTGAAGTAGTCGTTCACCTTGCGGCCGACGGCCACGACGCTGACCGTATGCCCGGCATCCTCTGCTTCCTTGATGGCGCGATGCGCTTCCTTGAGCACGTGGGCATTGAAGCCACCGGCCAGGCCTTTGTTGCTAGCGATGACGACGAAGGCTTCATGCTTGACCGGACGCACCTCCAGGAGCGGATCGCTCACTTCGGTGGACGCCGATTGAGAGACCTGCGCCAAAACCTGACGCAGCTTTTCCTGGTATGGACGACCGGCGCCAATTTGCTTTTGTGCACGACGTAGCTTTGAGGCGGAGACCATCTTCATGGCGCTTGTGATCTGCTTGGTATTGGTGATACTTTGCATTCTGTGTTTAATTTCTTTTGCGTTTGCCAAGACGTCTCACCATCCTCTCTTAGCCTTGGAAGCCTTCTTTGAATTCTGCAATCGCCTGCTTGAGCAATTCTTCGGTGTCACTTTCCATTTTGCCGGTGGAGGCAATCACGTTCAGAACACCTTCCTTGTACTTGGCAGAGCGCATGAAATCCAAGAATTCCTTTTCGAAGCGGCCGATGCTTTCGACCTTGACGCTGTCGGCATAGCCCTTGACAACGGCGTAAATGCTGACAACCTGCTCTTCGACAGGCATTGGCGCATACTGCTTCTGCTTGAGAATTTCGGTGAGGCGTTCGCCGCGGGCCAGCGTCGCCTTGGTGCCTTCGTCCAGGTCACTGCCGAACTGGGAGAAGGCCTTGAGCTCGTTGTACTGAGCCAGGTCGATACGCATGTTACCGGCGATTTTCTTCATGGCCTTGATCTGCGCCGAGCCGCCGACACGGGAGACGGAAATCCCGGCGTTGATGGCTGGGCGAATCCCCGAGTGGAAGAGGGTGCTTTCCAAGAAGATCTGACCATCGGTGATGGAAATAACGTTGGTCGGAATGTAGGCAGATACGTCGGAGGCCTGGGTTTCGATGATTGGCAGTGCCGTCATCGAGCCGCCGCCGTACTTGTCCTCGAGCTTGGCGGCACGTTCCAAGAGACGGGAGTGGAGATAGAAAACGTCCCCCGGATAGGCTTCACGTCCTGGTGGACGATGCAAAAGCAGAGACAGTTCACGATAAGCCACGGCCTGCTTGGAGAGGTCATCGTAGACGATGAGCACGTCCTTGCCGTTAAACATGAATTCCTCGCCCATGGAAGCACCAGCATATGGTGCAATGTAGAGCATTGGCGATGGCTCGGAGGCTGTCGCAGCGACGACGATGGAATAATCCATGGCGCCGTATTCCTCGAGCTGACCAACGACGTTGGCAACGGTGGATGCCTTCTGGCCGATGGCGACATAGATGCAGATAACGTCCTTGCCCTTCTGGTTGATGATCGTATCCAGGGCAATGGCGGTCTTACCGGTTTGGCGGTCACCAATGATCAATTCACGCTGCCCACGGCCGATTGGCACCAGGGCGTCGATGGCCTTGAGGCCGGTCTGCAGTGGTTCGTGTACCCCTTCACGGGTGATAACGCCAGGGGCGACGTTTTCCACCGGACGGGTTTTCTTTGCTTCGATTGGTCCTTTGCCGTCGATTGGTTCACCGATGGCGTTGACAACGCGGCCGATCAGCTCTTCGCCAACCGGTACCTCGATGATGCGACCGGTGCGCTTGACTGGGTCGCCATCCTTGATGTGCTCAAATTCCCCGAGAAGAATGCAACCGATGTTGTCTTCTTCAAGGTTCTGGGCCATCCCTTTGACGCCGCCAGGGAATTCCAACAGCTCGTTAACCATGGCGTTTTGCAAGCCATGCACACGGGCAATACCGTCACCGACCTCGATGACTGTACCGATTTCGCTGGTTTCGACGGTTTGATCAAAATTTTGAATCTCTTCTTTGAGAATAGAGCTAATTTCATCTGGTTTAATACTCATTGGGGACCTTCACCTCCTACAATGTCCTGTGTCATGAGGCGCTTTCGCATGCTCTCGAGACGCGCTTCGACAGAGCCGTCAATTATTTTGTCGCCATATTGCAGACGCACACCGCAAACCAGTGCAGGGTCCACCACCACCTTGAGACGGATGGTTTTGCCCACAGATTTGCCCAGCGCCACGGCAATTTGCTGTGCTTCCTCTTCCTTGAGCGGGAAGGCCGTTGTCACAGTGGCATCGGCAATGCCATTTCTCTCATCCAGGAGCTTGTGATAGCTGGCGGTAATGTCGGAGAGATATCCGGCGCGCCCCTTTTCGATTAGCACCATGAGAAAATTGACGACATTGCCATCGACCTGATTTTTGAAAATCTCGGTGATGGCTTTTTTCTTGCCACTCAAAGAAAACTGAATGCCTGTAAACACCTGGCTGAGATCTTCGTTAGAAGCGATGGTCTCGTTGACCAGATCCAGGTCCTTGGCAAATTGATCGACCTTTTGATTTTCGTCGGCGAGCATGAACAGTGCCTGTGCATAGCGTTTGGCTACTCCTGCATCGTTCATTTAGCGTCCCCTACCTCTTTAATAAATTCGTTGACAAGGTTTTCGTGGTCGGCCACGGTGACATTGCGGCCAATGATCTTGCTGGCGGCATCGACGGCCAAATCGGCCACCTCTGCGCGCAGGTCCTTGATGGCCTGCTCTTTTTCGCGGGCAATTTCTTCACGCGCCTTGTCCGATGCGCGGGCGGCTTCTTCGCGCGCCTTTGCAACGATTTCAGAACGGGTTTCCTCGCCAAGCTTGTTGGCATTTTGAATAATTTCCTGAGCCTTCGTTTGTGCATTTTTCAGATTGGCCTCGTATTCGGCCTTGAGGCTTGCGGCCTCGTCGCGGGCCTGTTCGGCCTCGGTCATGTTCTTTTCGATCTCAGAAGCGCGGGCATCCAGCATATTGAACACCGGCTTGTACAAGAACTTCTTGAGAAGGAAGAAGAGCACGAGAAAGTTGATAATCGCACAAATGACTGCGGATGGCTCAATGCTCATAAAACCATCTCCTTACTTGATTTTGTCTGTGAGTAAGTTCCCATCCCTTAACCAAGCTGAGAATACAGCATCAGGGCGATGAGCAGACCGTAGATGGTCAGTGTTTCCATGAAGGCCAAACCAAGTACGAGGGTGGTACGAATGCCGCCGGCCATTTCCGGCTGACGCGCCATTGATTCGGTGGCACGGCCGGTTGCGATCCCCTGACCGATACCGGAGCCAATGGCCGAAAGGCCGATTGCAAGAGCCATAGCGAGTGCAATTAATCCAGTTGCTTCCATTATTTATCCTCCTTGTGCCGCATCGCGGCGATCGATTCTAAGTGTGGGCGATATTTAGCCGAGCTGAGAGTAGAGCATCAGCGCGATGAGCAAGCCATAAATGGTCAGTGTTTCCATAAACGCGAGACCAAGTACCAAGGTGGTACGAATACCGCCGGCCATTTCCGGCTGACGTGCCATAGATTCGGTGGCGCGACCTGTCGCGATCCCCTGACCAATACCAGAGCCGATGGCAGATAAGCCGATTGCCAGCGCCATAGCAAGTGCAATTAATCCAGTTGCGTCCATAAAGAAAATCCTCCTTAAAATAAATAACCTCGTGTGCTACGATTCAGTGACCATTTCTTAGTGCCCGGAGACACCTTCCTCGATATAAATTGTTGCCAAAAGCATGAATACATACGCCTGAATAGCGCCAAAGAGCACGCTGAGCGCATACATTGGCAGTGGCAGGAAGAGTGGAATCATCCCAAAAAGGAAGCCCACGACCATTTCCTCACCAAAGATATTGCCGTAAAGACGGACGGCCAACGACAGCGGACGCGTGATCAGGTCCAAGAGATTGAGCGGCAGCATTGGCGAGAAAAAGAACTTGAGGAACTTTTTCGGACCGGCGGTGATCCCATAGTAGAAAAATGCCACAATGGTGATCCCAGCCAGCGCAGCTGTGACGCTCAAACTGCTCGTTGGTGGCTTGTAGCCGCCTTGGATGTGGCCTGCCAGTGGCAAGAGCCCAACGTAGTTGGAGCAAATAATCAGGAAGAAGAGTGTCAACAAAAATGGCGCATAGCGACGGCCCTTGGTTTTGCCCATGACCCCTTCGATGGTGTCCATGAGAAAATCAATGATGAGACCGAAAACATTTTGCAAGCTCCATGTTTTTGGCTTCATTTGCATGTTGCGCGTCGCAAAGTATGCCAACAAAACCAGCACCAGCATGACACCCCACATGGTGGTAATTTCACTGGTCAATACAAAGCTGCCATTTTGGTAGATGATGTTGGAAACCTCTTCACTTCCAAGCATTGCTTGTGCGAACAAAAATATCACCTCTTTCTCTAGCGTCTACGGCTTTGTCGTAAGCGTCTGCCACACCAACACGATCATGTATACCGACAAGCCCAGGGCCGCACCCAACAGAGCGGGAATCGACACCCAGTACATTGCCACCATCACGACCACATCTATGAGGAGCCGCGTCCAAAAAAGCAGCATCGCCAAAAATCTGTTGCCCCTGAGCACAAAGCGCTGAAAAAGGAATTCCTTCCCGAGGCAAACCACAGCGCCCACAGCAAAACCCATAACAAACTGCCACACAACCTGCGCCATCATTCTTCTCCATCCTCTTCGCTGTCTTCCTCTTTCTCCAAGCGTAGCACTTCTCTATAAAGCGAGCGGAAGCCGGCAATGATCGCTAGCATGACACAAGCAAAGGTGCCATAGGGTGCGATGGAAAAATGCGCGTCGAGCCATGCGCCAAGTTTGATCATGATGAATAAAGAGACACCCATCGAAATGCCAAAGCTCAAAGCGATGTTGAACATCCGGTACATGGGACCCTGATTTTTTTCGTGGTCCCGCGGGTTTCTCAAGCGTCGTCTGTAATCCATAGACACCTCATCGCCTCCTGCTGAGTCTTGTGACGAATTTCTCAAGCTGACAAATCAAGTATATCAGATAGGAAAATTTCCCACCACGATTTGTTACCAATTAAACATAAGACTTGTTTATTTATATCCAAAATAATCAGAAAAATATCATCTTTTTTGACAACTTCTCAAAAATGCTCAGCGCCAATCCTCCGGACGCGCGTCACGCAGGCCAAAATGGTAGCGAATCGCCTCGACAATGCGCGCGCAGGCCTGGCCGTCGCCATACGGATTGACGGCGTGTTCCATGGCGTGGTAGGCGTCGGCATCGGTGAAAAGCTTTTCGACGGTGTCAAAAATCACCTGGGTGTCGCTGCCCACAAGCTCGACAGTGCCCGCCTCGACGGCTTCCGGACGCTCGGTGTTGTCACGCAGCACAAGCACGGGCTTACCCAGCGCCGGTGCCTCCTCCTGGAGCCCGCCCGAATCGGTCAGCACCAGATCCATGCGATTGATGAGGTTGGCAAAGGGCGCATAATCCAACGGCTCGATGCGGTGCACCCGCTCGAGATCGCTGAGGGCTTCCTTGGCCAGCGCCTGCACCCGCGGATTGAGATGCACCGGGAAGTAGAAATGCACATCCTCAAAGCGCGCATGGAGCTTGCGAATGGCGCGGAAAATATGCACCATCGGCTCGCCGAGGTTCTCGCGGCGATGGGTCGTCAAAAGCACCTTGCGCCCCGGCACGTCTAGCAACGTCGCCAGCGCGTCGTCGAAGGCGTAATCTTCCTGCACCGTCATCTTGAGCGCATCGATGACCGTATTGCCCGTCGTAAAGATGGCGTCCTCGCTGATGCCCTCGCGCAAAAGATTGGCGCGAGCCTGTGGCGTCGGCGCAAAGTGGATGGTCGTCAGCGCACCGGTCAGGCGGCGATTGGCCTCCTCGGGAAATGGCGAATACATATTGCCACTGCGCAGCCCTGCCTCCACATGGCCAATCGGCACCTGCTGATAGAAGCTCGCCAAGGCGCCTGCAAAGGTCGTCGTCGTGTCCCCATGCACGAGGACGAGGTCCGGCTTTTCCTTGATGACAATGCGCTCGATGCCGCGCAAGACACCGGCAGTGATATCCGTCAGGCTTTGGCCCGGCTTCATGAGATTGAGGTCATAGCTTGGGTGCACGTCAAACAGCGCCAGCACCTGGTCGAGCATTTCGCGATGCTGCGCCGTCACCACCACCAGCGGCTCCAAATCCGCCGCCTGCTCCACCGCCTTGACCAGCGGGGCCATTTTAATCGCTTCGGGACGCGTCCCAAAGACAAACATGATTTTTTTCATTTATAGCGACACCTCGCAATCTTTTTTGTAAAGGTCGTTGATTAATGACATATTTTGAAACCTTCTTGCAATTATTATAACACATTGCCAGAAATGTGCGTCAAAAACCATTTTCTATTTTCCATGAACAGCTTTTGTGCTAGGATAATATTAAATTCTTTGCGCCACACGACGCCACAAGGAGGAAGAGAGATGCTCAATCGCCCAGACTGGGACAGCTATTTTATGGAAATCACCCACATCATCGCCAAACGCTCCAATTGTCTGCGTCGCCACGTCGGCGCCATCCTCGTCAAAGACAACCGCATCATCACCACCGGCTACAACGGTGCGCCTGCCGGCATGAAACATTGCGACGAGCTCGGCGGCTGCCTGCGCGAAAAAATGGGCTTCAAATCCGGCGAGGGCCACGCCTATTGCCGCGCCCTCCACGCCGAGCAAAACGCCGTCATCCAAGCCGCCATCATGGGCGTCTCCATCTCAGGCGCCACCCTCTACTGCACCGACAGCCCATGCAGCCTCTGCGCCCGCATCCTCATTGGCGCAGGCATCCAACGCGTCGTCTACAGCGGCGACTATCCGGATGCACTCAGCAAGGAGCTCTTTGCCGAAGCCGGCATCCCGCTCGTGAAAATGGACTGGCCGGAAGAAAAATAACATCCATAAGAAAAAGCCTCGCCGAAATTTTTCGACGAGGCGTTTTGCTATGCAAAATTTTAGAGCATCAGCATCTTGGCCAGCGGATAGCCGATGAAGATGTAAAGCAACAGCGTGGCAATGCAGATTGGGAAACCGACCAGGAGAATTTCCTTGGTGGTGTAGATTTTTTTCATGCCGTGCATCAGCCCTGCATGAGGCGACGCCGCAGGTGTCAGCATGGCCACAAAGACCATCAGAATAACCCCCGTTGCCACCGGCATCGGATTGATCCCCAGCTCATTAGAGAAGTTGAGCACCACCGGCATGAGAATCACCGCCATTGCCGCGTTGTTGGCAAAGTTGGTGATGATAAGGGCCGTCGTAAACATAATGGCCACGAAGGTCATTTCCGAGCGGCCACCGAGAATTGGTTGCAGCGACTGGATCAAGAAATCCGGCACCCCTGTCGCTTCGTTGGACAGGGTATTGGCGCCGTAAACCGCCGCCGCGATCATAAAGAAAATGCCCCAATGGAACTGCTTGTACGCCACTTCCTTAAAATCCAAGAGTGGCTTGCC
This sequence comes from Peptococcaceae bacterium, assembly GCA_030524315.1. Classification (GTDB taxonomy): domain Bacteria; phylum Bacillota; class Peptococcia; order Peptococcales; family Peptococcaceae; genus UMGS1590. The sequence goes on along the minus strand of JAUNGU010000004.1, from coordinate 14,589 downwards.
ATTCCAGCGGATGATCAAAAAGAGCATCACCCACAGCAGCGTGATCCCCAGCGGCCCAATCGAATTGAGGGCGCGGCAGATCAAGAAGTTTGGCAAGAAAATTGGCACGAGCACCATCAGCAGGTAGCAAGGAATCATATAAAGATACGCCTTCTGCTGGAAATTCATCGGTGGCAGGACCAGCTGCTTTTCGATCATTTCCGGATCGACGCCCTTGAGCTTGGACATGTCCACGCGCAGGATAAATTTGAGCACCAACACATAGAGCACCATCACCAGCGCCGTCATGAACACATCGATGAACATGTACTGGGCCACAGGAATCGTCATTGGATTGCCCATGGCAGCTGTCATGCTCTGGAAGGCCGCATACGGAATGAGCTGTGCGCCGACAAACGGAAACAGCGGCTGTGCCAAGGTCGACACGGCAAACATCGCCACAAAGAAATATTTCCAGAATGGATCCTCGCGGGTGATCCCCAGCGTGTCCATGAGGCTCAGCGCGATTGGCCAGAGAATGATCAAGCTCGTAATTGGCGAGCAGACCGACGCCATGACAAAGCAGCAGGCATAGAACACCGCCAAAAACGTCATTGGACGGCCCTTGAAAATTTTGCGGGTGAGGAACCAGCGCGCAATGTATTTTGTATCGCCAACCTCATCCATTGCCCCAAAGAGCACCATCGCAAACAGACCGATGAGCACCGTGTTGACCCCAACCGCCTGCATCCAGACGCCGTTGAAGCCACCCTCGCCACCATAACCGGAAATCGCCAGGAAAAATAGCCCGACCATACTTGGCCAGAGCGTATCCACCGCGCTCCACAAATACACCATCGCCAAAAATGCACCCACACAGCGCATCCCCAGCGGCGTAATCGGATCAATCGGCGGCATCAGCCAAAACAGCGCAATCAGCCCAAACCCAATGATCAAATGCAGCGGATACAAATTCCGCTTCTTCTTTGCTTGACTCATCACAACATTCCTCCCCTTTTTCATGAGCCAGAACAGCGACACGCAGAAACCATCCCGCACGTCACCCTTTTGTTTTTCCACGGAGGATATTATAACGCCAGCTTATCGCTATTATAAGAAGCCCAGACTACACCCCCTTAACATTTCTGTCATTTTTCTGTAGAGAATTACACACATCTAACAATCACATCGGCATATAAATAAGGGATCCGCATGAGAACGATGCGTTTATTTTAAGATTCGGGGTATGAAAAAACCGCCCACGCGGGACGGTTTGGCCAATAGCATCTCAAGATAATATCTCCAGATTATCTACTTCGCAATTACTTCGCAATTTTCTTCATAGACTGTATATACTATATATGGAATATTACAATCCTGCACCGCTGTATATGCGCATTTCATCGCACGATACATACTCAGAAAATATCTACTTCGCAATTACTTCGCAATT
>JAUNGU010000004.1:0-13147 GCA_030524315.1 Peptococcaceae bacterium | reverse complement strand
AAAAATGATTTCATAGGTTTGGTGTGGATCGTTTTTTCCGCCATTCCTGCGAATAACATTTTGTGCCATTAAACGGTTTAATCTTGTCGTCACAGTACGGTCTGATTTGCCTGTATAGGTTGCCAACTCTGACCTCGTTACGCGTTTTTTACTCCCCATATAGGTAAGAATATGGCGTTCCAAATCATCAAGATCATTCCAGCATTCTACGCCAAATAAATTTTTGGTGCGATCAATTTGTCGCATGGTTCTCATTACCATATTATTTTTCAGAACCAATTTGACGTCTTGATAGGTTTCGCTGTATACAGGATCTTCGAGAAAAAATGCTTCCATTTCCGCATATATTCTTTTTACACCCTCGTTGAGCTCGCGTACCCAGCCAAACTCGGTCAGTACACGAGAAATTCTTGGATTTCTGGAGAATCGCGTTTCTCTAATATTTTCGACAGTGACAAAAGAAGGAAATTTTCCAGGACTGATGATCTCTAATCGGTCATCGTACATGGCCACTGTGATGTAACACCCTGTCAGCGCGTATTCGCGATGGGTGACTGCATTAACAATGCCTTCAAGCCATGCAAATTCTGGATATTCTGGTACAACCTGAAAACGTCCATTCATTTGATCTAGGGCCGTAAATTCTCGTAACTGACTAGCAATGAATGCCTTGGCTTCGACAATGATATTTGGCAAACACGCTTCAATATTTTTGTCCTTTATAATATTGATGTTTGTCCCAACACCCGCATAATTACCATCATAGCGAATAAATCTTATTCTGCAATTAGGATAAAACTGGGAGATATTTTTTTGCAAACAATAAGACAGCACCATTGGTCAACGAATCCCCTTTAATAAATCCTCTAGACCTGAGAATTTGTTCAATACTGGTCGATGGGTCTGCATCTAATCGTTGCCTATATTCTTCTAGCAGGGTTTCATCCAAATCCTCGATGGCAGCATCGGGATGAAGTTCGTCCTCATATAGCCTTGTATTTTTACTGTATTCTAATAATCTAAGATCCTCTCCTCGGATTTCTTTAGTTCTGTCCCCTATCCGTAGCCAGGTTAAATCGTTTTTTGTTCTAATCAGTTGCTCTGGAGATGAAAAAATATGCAGAAGCAGCAATTGATCTTTATTCCCTTCTGCATTCATAACGTCCAAGAATTCCTCTTTATACTGAGGCATTGGTTTGCAATAGTCCTTAGGCGCACTCAAAAAATCATTGATTTTTTGCTCGCCCACTTGCGCAATTCCCTCAATCCGTTTTGTTTTATCACTGATGCCAATGACAACGGTTCCGCCCTCGGCGTTGGCAAAGGCTGAAATCAATTCAGCGAGATCAGCAACTTTTATGCGAGCAGATTTACGATCAAAATATTTATTCTCTGGTGCTGTTGTCATATAGTCCAAAGTCAACATTGGCTCTATTTGTGATTTTATTTCCATATCTGTCTCCTTTGATATCATCTAATAAATCATCCACCAATGATCTTATGCTTTCACAAATTCTATTCCATCATTATATAACAGGTTTTATAAATGTCGATATTTGAAAAAACGGCGACCGAAAAGCTACTGCCCGAGGAAAGCTTATAGTAAATTCATGGTCCTGTTGACACCAATAAGAGCACTGTATCTGGATGTGCTATTCTGTATCCTTCTTGAGTATCTCTAGATAGGCGCTATAGGAGAAGGTGCGGTTGCGGGCGGCGTTGGTGGTTGGGGTGAGGATGTGAAGGTCTTCGAGCTTAGCGACGGCGCGGGCGGTGGCGCTGTAGGAAAGGCCGAGGGCGGCGGCGGTTTTGGTGATGTCGATGATGGGGGTTTTTTCGAGGTAGTCAAAGAGGCGGCGGGCGGTTTTGCTGGCGCGGCCCAGCGTCCCTATGTGCGCGAGGTTTTGAGTGTGGAGGGCGCTGAGGGCATCGATTGTGGTGATGGCGTCTGCGGCAGAGGCCAGGAAGGCTTGCAAGAAAAACTGCACCCACTGAGCGTAATTGCCCTTGGCGCGCACCTCTGTCATGCGGTCGTAATATTCGATGCGGTTGCGCTTGAGAAAATACGAGACGTAGAGGGCTGGCGTGGTCAACACCTTTCGCTCCATGAGAAAGAGGGTGATCATCAGTCGTCCCACACGGCCGTTGCCATCGAGGAAGGGATGGATGGTTTCGAATTGGTAGTGGATGAGCGCTGCCTTAACGAGGGGATCGATGGCGTCGTCGGCGTTGATGAATTGCTCGAGCGCGTCGAGGGCGACCACCATATCCTCGGGATTGGGCGGAATGTAGCGGGCAGTTTTGAGGCTGCTGCCCTGGCCGCCAATCCAATTTTGCGAGCGGCGAAATTCGCCGGGATATTTTTCCTGGCCACGCACACCTTGCATCAGGACGCCATGGGTTTCCTTGATCAGGCGATTGCACAAGGGCAGGGTCGCGAGTCTGTCGATGGCAAATTCTGTCGCCCGCACGTAATTGACAACGTCTGTCACGTCTCTATTGGCATTGTCTGCCACGTTGGGATCAAGCACATCCTCCAGGGTTGCCTGGGTGCCCTCGATTTGCGAGGATAGGAGCGCTTCCTTGCGCACATACATCGACACAAAGAGCGGCACACTGGGGATGTGTGTCGCCAGGCTGTCGAGGGCGGCAAGCTTGGCGTTGGCATCGACAAGCAATGCGACCATCTCGCTAGAGAGCAGAAAATCCATATCCGGTGGCAGCGGCGCTGGTACAAAGGATTCATAGGCCAATTCGCCAGAAAGATTGGTTTTGTAATAACCGGCGATATTTTTCATACAGGTCACCTCCTTTGAAATGATGATTGTACTTCTATTTTGCCACTCTTATTATCGTTTCGCAAGCGAAACGATAATAAATATCCAAATTTCCCCCTCTTATTCTCACTTCACGCCTAAATCGCGAATAACGTCTCCTCTCCGCCGCGCTTATTCTCACCTCACCAACGAAAAAGCCTCGCTGGGGATCAGCGAGGCTTGGGTGCTTAGATGTCGACGAATTTGACGGCGGTGCCGCTGGCGAGGATTTCTGCGCCGCCTTCGGCGATCATGTTGCAGCTGGTGTAGCTGACGGCGATGATGGCGTCGGCACCGAGGGCGGTGGCGGCGTCGGTCATGCGCTCGGTGGCGGTGGTGGTGGCGAGCTCGAGAAGGTCGGTGTAGCTTTTGAGCTCGCCGCCGACGAGGGATTTCATGGCTTGGCCAAAATCCTTGACGGCGTTTTTGCTATAGACGGCGGTGCCGTGCACGAGGCCCAGGGGCTGGCAGCGCCTGCCATCGATGCTGTGAGTGGTGGTGAGTAGCATGGTGATCATCCTTTCGATGAATCGTCGGGTTTCTTTTCCCGACCGGCCTTGCGCACGGCGTCGGTCAGGAGGTATTCGATTTGTCCGTTGATGGATCGGAATTCGTCCTCGGCCCAATGGCTGAGGGCATCGTAGAGCTCCGGCGAAAGACGCAAGACGATTTGCTTGCGCTGTTTTCCGTTTGCTGCCATCGCTGCGTCCTCCTTCCATGGTTTGTTCGTTTATTTTAGCCGCGCCAGAGCCAGTAAAAATAGATGGCAAAGAGCACAAAGATGGCGCCAACGAAGCCAAAGACGATGATGTTGTTGAGCCCTGCCGCCTGGCCATGTGCGATCATTGCCGTGTTTTCAAAAAGGTACCAAAAGAGCACATCCACGACAATCGCCGTGAGATAGAGCACGACGCGACTGCCACGCACAATCTCCTCTGCCGGGCGCTTGAGCAGAAACACCGGCACGTTGATGGCAGCCGGGAAAAACCCGCCTGCGACAATGCTCAGCCAGCAGATGATGTCGATGGCGCCAAGAAAAATCAAGGAACCCTTGCCACCGGTGCCGTCGATTTCGCCGGCGCTGTTAAAATGCGTCGGAATCTCGGCAGGGAGCCCGGGATAGAGCATTGCCAGCCGCACCAGGCTCGCAAGCAGAATCAATCCGGAGAGGGCCAGGAAGAATTTCTCCACGCCACCCAAAGGCAGGCGATCCGGCCAATCCTCGATGACGGCGGAAGCGCGTTTCTTGCTGTATTTCATGCTGCATCCCCCTTTGCGCATGTATTAGTACAAGCTGCCGCTGTTGACGACCGGCTGTGGGTCGTGGTTGGCGCAGAGCACGACGAGAAGGTTGGAGATCATCGCGGCCTTGCGCTCTTCGTCGAGGTCGACGACGTTGCTTTCGTCCAGCTGCTCGAGGGCCATTTCCACCATGCCGACAGCGCCGTCAACGATCATGGCGCGGGCATCGATGATGGCCGCCGCTTGCTGACGCTGGAGCATCGCCGAGGCGATTTCCGGCGCGTAGGCGAGATGGGTGATGCGGGCTTCGAGAACCTCCAGCCCGGCGATTTCGACCTTGCGCTGAATTTCCGCCTTGAGGCTATCGGCGACCTCCTGGCTGGAGCCCTGGAGAGATTTTTCGGCGTCGTTGTTAAAGCCGTCGTATGGATATTGGCGCACAATGCTGCGCAGCGCGGCATCGCTCTGGGTCGAGAGATACTGCTCATAGTTGTCCACATCGAAGGCGGCCTTGGCCGTGTCGGTGACGCGCCAGATGACGACGATGCCGATGATGATCGGATTGCCGAGGGCGTCGTTGATTTTTTGCTGGCCGTTGTCCAGGGTCATGGCCTTGAGGCTCATTTTGTTGGTTTTTTTGCCCGGCAGACGCACTCGCGTGCAGAATGGGTTGTACCAATAGAAGCCGTCGTGCTTGATGCTGCCCGCGTATTTACCAAACAGCGTCAGCACCAGCGCCTCGTTGGGCCGCACAATGGCAAAGCCGTTGAGCATGATGCAGGCCAACACAAGCAAGACGGCACAGAGCACAAATCCCAACGCACCGCCGATGACCGCAACGCCAGCGCCTGCGGCGACCAACAAAAGAATCAGCACAGCCAGCGCGAGAAAACCGTTCATGGTTTTCATAGGGATTTCATCGATGGCTTTGTTCAAAGTTGTTTGACTCATTTTCCTCGCTCCTTTTTAACGTGATATCATTTTGATATCACTATTATATCAGCTATTTTTCTGCTGGCAATGGCAATCTGTTCACGGGCGCAAAAATTCATTATAATAGAGGAGCTTGGGCCATTGTCAAAAGCCTTTGACAGCTGCCCGGCGCCCCATGTCCGCGCCCTTTGCTGGAAAATTTGCCCGCGGCACAGGATAATGAGCCCATCACAACAAGGAGGCATCACCATGGAACTCGGCAACCAAATCAGACACTACAGAAATGAACAGGGCCTGTCCCAGGAAGCGCTGGCCGAAAAAATTTTCGTCTCGCGCCAATCCGTCTCCAATTGGGAGAACGACAAAACCTACCCCGACATTCACACCCTCTTGCTGTTGGCCGACGCCTTTGGTGTGTCTCTGGATGCACTCATTAAAGGAGACGTGGACACCATGAAAAAAGAAATTTCCCAGCAAACCCTCAACGGCTACCGACGCGACGGCACCCTCTTTTCAATTTTTCTCATATTGTCGGTGCTCGCCGTGCCGGTCATCAGCTTTTGGTACGATGTCATCGGCCCAGTCGTCACGCTGGCCCTGGCCGTCGTGCTCACAGCGCTCAGCTTCTACTACTGCGGCCGCGTCGAGCTCTACAAAAAGCAGTTTGACCTCCAAACCTACAAAGAAATCGTCGCCTTTGAAAATGGCGCGAGCCTCGAGGAGCTTGAGGCGCTCCACGCCGCGCGCCCACCAAAGCGCGCCTGGCACGTCGTCGTCAAGATCCTCGTCGCAGCGCTCATTGGCGCCGTCGTGAGCTACAGCCTCCTTGCGCTCTTAAACGCCCTCCTTTAATCCGGCACTTATGCGCGCCAGAATTTTCTGCTATACTGGTTGAAAGGAGCTGATTATCATGAACGAAATTTTTCACCGCGTGAGCATCCGCAAATACCAGGACAAGCCTGTGCGCAAAGCCGATCTCATGCAAATTCTCCGCGCCGGCATGCAAGCCCCATCGGCCACCAACCAGCAGCCATGGGAATTCTACGTCGTCAGCGACAAGGCGCTGCTCAAGGCACTCTCCGAAGCCAGCCCCTACGCCGCCTTCACCAAGGATGCACCCGTCGCCATCGTCGCCTGCTACCGCAAGGATTGCCGCGTGCCCGTCTACGCCGACATCGACATGTCCATCGCCATGGAAAACATCTGGCTCGAAACCGACCACCTCGGCCTCGGCGGCTGCTGGATCGGCATCTCGCCAATCGAAGAGCGCATGCAAGCCGTCGAAAAAATCCTCGACATTCCCTCGACCCTCCGCGCCTTCGCCATCTACCCCCTCGGCCACCCCGCCGAAACCCGCACCCAACAAGACCGCTTCGAAGAAAACCGCATCCACTGGATCGGGGAAGTGGAGTAATTTGCGCACCGCCATCGTCGCAACGACGCTGGCGGTTTTTTTGATGAAAAACGTGCAATGATAACTTTACGTTCATTGAAATCTTTAGTAAACTAAAATTAAGGTTTTACTATATGAATAAGAAAGCGAGGAATACTTATGAAAAAAAGGACATTTATCATCGGCATGCTTGCAATGCTTGCGCTTGCACTCACGAGTTTGCCGCACGCTGCCTCTGCGACAGCCATGGACTCTGCGCACTATACTGTCGAGCGCCACGACTATTCGTGGTACGATACCGATGGCACGCTGAAGCTCAAGCATTACTATGACAACGTCGTTCTCCAGGAAAACACCGCCGCTGCAAAATTAATCAACCAATCTTTGCAACAGCGTTGCGATAAGTTTTCTGCGGAAGCACCTTCCTATGTATCCGATGCCAAAAACGATCCACCACGTTTTGAGGGACAATATTACCGCTATTATTTCGAGCCAACCGTCACCAAAAATGCTGATGGTATTTTCAGCGTCAAGGAAGAATGGTTCTGGAATTGGGGTGGTGTAAACAACCAGGGCATTGAAGGCTTCACCTATGATCTCAATACCGGCAAGAAGCTCAACGCTGCCGGTGTACTCATGATGAGCAACGGAGACGCTGAACGCTATCTCAAAAATCAAACCCTCAGCTACATTTACAGCCATCCAAACGGTCTGTGGTGGGATGAAAGCGTCGCCAAGATCAACAATTACAAATTAAACGATTTCAACTTCTATGTGAACGGCAATAACCTCGTCGTCGTTTATGACCAATACGAACTCGCGCCTGGTGCCATGGGCTATATTTCTGTGAACTGCCCAATCACCAATAAGAGAATCAGCGTCAGCCTCGATGGCGAAAAGCTCTCCTTTGACCAGCAACCAATCATGGATAACAACCGTGTCATGGTGCCAATCCGTGCCATTTTTGAAGCCCTTGATTACAACGTCAGCTGGGACAAGAGCAGTCAGACCGGTACTGCCTCCAACGGCAGCAACACCATCCGCGTCCAAGTTGGCAACGCAAAAATCACCTACAATGGCGGCACCTATTGGTGCGACGTCGCACCAAAGAATCTCTCCGGCCGCATCCTCGTGCCAATTCGCGCCATCGCCGAAAGTGCTGGCTGCACCGTCAACTGGGACCAGAACACTCACACCGTGAACATTTCAACGAAGTAGCTATCAATATGTAGCATTGTAATCTGTTGGCCCCTTTTTAATACACACACTGGTCAAACCACGCACCGCCATCGTCACCACGACGCTGGCGGTTTTTTGATGGCAAATATCCCTCTCCTTATATTGAATTTTCCGGCGCTTCATGCTACATTTATTATAATTAGATTCGGCTAACTATTCAAAAAATCGGGAGGGATTATGATGGCAATGATTGAATTTCGGAATGTGTCTCGGGTGTATCGGACGGGGGATGTGGCGCAGTGGGCGCTGCGGGATGTGTCGTTTGCGCTGGAGGCTGGGAAGTTTGTGGTGATTTTGGGGCCGAGTGGTGCGGGCAAGAGCACGCTGCTCAATTTGTTGGGCGGGCTGGACAGTCCGACGTCGGGGACGATTATCGTTGACGGCGAGGATATTTCGACCTATGATGCCGACACGCTGGCGGATTATCGCGCGGCGAAGGTGGGCTTTGTCTTCCAATTTTACAATCTGATTCCGACGCTGACGGTGCTGGAAAATGTGGCGCTGGTTGGGGATATTGCGCCGCGGGCGCTGGACGCGCGCGAGGTGCTGGCCGAGGTGGGGCTGGCTGAGCATCTGAAAAAGTTCCCGTCGGCCCTGTCCGGCGGCGAGCAACAGCGCGTGTCGATCGCCCGCGCCCTGGCCAAAAATCCCCAGGTGCTCCTTTGCGATGAGCCGACGGGGGCGCTGGATTCAGAAACAGGCGTGCAGGTGCTGAAGCTACTTTTGCAGATGGCACAAAGTCACCACAAGACGATTGTCATCGTCACCCACAACCAGAGCATCGCCAAAATGGCGGACGTGGTGATCCGCGTCAAAAATGGCACGATTCTTTCCTATGATGAGCAAGCGCACCCTCTCGATCCTGACGAAGTGGAGTGGTGACGATGCTATTACGCAAGCTTTTACGCACGGCCTGGCTGTACAAGGGCCAGTTTATTTCGATGATTGTCACGGTCTGCATCGGTGTGGGGATTTTTCTTGGCTTCCAGATGGAATGGAAGAGCATCGAGGCAGACACGGCGCAGTTTTTTGAAGAGACAAATTACGCCGATTTTCGCCTCTATGACGAGGCGGGCTTCAGCGACAAGGATCTCGATGCCATCGAAAAAATCGACGGCGTTGACGCCGCCAGCCGCTATCTCTCGCTGACGGCAGGCGTCAAGGGCACGGACAAATCTGTGGCGCTGAATGTGCCGGAGACCGGGACGGTGTCGGTGCCGTTTGTGCTTGAGGGCGCAGATTTTGCGACGGACCGCGAGGGGATCTGGCTCTCGGACCGATTTGCCGCAGCCAACAACATTGCCATCGGCGATGAGATGACCCTGACCGTCCAGGGCAAGAGCCTCACGGCGAAGGTTGTCGGCCTCTGCAAGGGCAGCGAGGATCTCGTCTGCGTCAGCGACAGCAGCCAAATGATGCCCGATTTCGAAAGCTACGGCTACGCGTTTATTTCTGATGCGAGCCTCAGGAAGGCCCTGGGTCGCGACTATTATCCGCAGCTCAACATCCGCTCGACTCTTTCGGAGGATGCCCTCGAGGAAGAAATCGACGACGCTCTGGATCGCACCATCCAGCTCCACGCCAAGGATGATCACCTTGCCTATTCGATGGTCCAGGGCGAAACCGACGAGGGCAAGACCATGGGCACGATTCTGCCGGTGATTTTTTTGGCCATTGGTCTGCTCACGATGGTGACGACGATGCATCGCATTGCTGCCGCCGAAAAAATCCAGATGGGCACGCTCCAGGCCCTAGGCTTCCGCAATCGCAAAATCGTCCGCCACTACGCCTGCTACGGCCTCTTTGTGAGCCTTTGCGGGACACTGCCGGGGATCGCCCTGGGCTACGGCGTGGGGCGATTGTTCATCGATCCGGACAGCACCCTGGGCGCGTATTTCGATCTACCTGCTTGGCCCTTGGTGATGCCGTCCTTCTGTGTGCCGGTGGTCATCGGCATCATTCTCTTTATGACGCTGATCAGCCATCTCAGCGTGCGCCAAATGCTCAAGGCCAACGCCGCCGAGACCCTGCGTCCGTATGAGCCGCGCGCCATGAAGCAGGGCCTCGTCGAGCGCCTGCCCGGCTTTGACAGGCTGGGCTTTAGCACCCGCTGGAATCTGCGCGACCTGTTGCGCCACAAAATCCGCGTCTTTGTGACCCTCTTTGGCATTGTCGGCTGCATGCTGCTCCTGGTCGGCGGGCTGGGGATGAAGGACAGCACGATCCACCTCATCGACACCATCGATGACAACATCTACCATTTCACGACCCGCCTCACCTTGGCCGACGACACGGCGCGCGCCGATGCCCTCGCCCTTGCAGATGAGGTCGACGGCGATTGGCAGGCGTCGAGCGCCGCGAATTTTGACGGCGAGAGCGTCGCCGTCGACGTCTACCAGGCGGGCACCGACAACATCCGCTTCATTGACGAGGACGATAACCGCGTCGACCTCGCTGACAACGGCGTCTACCTCTGCCTGCGCCTAGCCGATGGCATCGCACCGGGGGATGAGATCGAATTTTCGCCATACGGCTCAGATGATACCTACACCGTGCGCGTGGCGGGCATTCTCCGCTCGCTGACCGACAAGAGCATCATCATGACCGACACCTACGCCGAAAAAATCGACCTCCCCTATCAAATCACCACCATCTACACCCGCGCCGAGGACATTCCCGACGCATCCTTCATCACTGCCAGCCAGCGCAAAAGTGCGATCATCGACAGCTTTGATGAGATGATGGATCTCATGAATCTCATGGTTTACGCCCTCATCGTTGGCGCCATCGTCCTCAGCGTCGTCGTCCTCTACAACCTCGGCACCATGAGCTACATCGAGCGCCGCCGCGACCTCTCGACCCTCAAGGTGCTGGGCTTCCGCGACGGGCGCATCGCCCGGCTGCTCATTCAGCAGAATCTTTGGCTCACGCTCCTGGGCATCGTCATCGGCTATCCTGTGGCGATTAACGTGCTCCGGACCCTCATCGAGGCCCTCGTCGCCGAGTACGAAATGCGCCTGGTGATCTCGCCCGCCTCCTACATTGCGAGCTTTGTCATCACCTGCGGCGTCTCGCTGGCCGTCAGCTGGCTCGTCGCCCGCAAAAACAGACACCTCGACATGGTCGAGGCCCTCAAAAACATCGACTAAATACAAAACCCTCAGCCCAAAAGCCGAGGGTTTTCTTTGCGTGAGCGCTCTTATTTTAGAGCGCTCTTATTCGACGTCTTTTAAGAGCGCTTCGACGCTCGTGCCGTAGAGCTTTGCCAACGCCAGGAGATTCGTCGTCGACGGATCCGAGCTGCCATTTTCCCACTTGCTCACCGCCTGACGGCTCACGCCCAAAGATTCCGCCACAAACTCCTGCGTCATCTTGTGCGCCGCCCGCTCTGCCCGCAGCACCTCGCCCAAGGATTGCCGCGTGCGCGATTTTGCCTCGCGCACCTCCTGACTGCCAATGTATTTGCGCAGCGCCCGAATCACCAGCCACAGCACATACCCCGCCACAGCCACCAGCGCCACAAAAATCACCAGATTGATCACAAACACCGCCACAGAAATCCGCATCCTCATCGCCTCCATTCATTTTTCCTACCCCCATTCTACCCAAAAATCCCCTCGCACACCACCAACCATCGCGCAACCAGCGGTTGCAATGCCGTTGCGCATGAAAAAACAGCGCCACCTAATCAGATGGCACTGTCAATCCGTTCTATATTAATTATTATTTTTCAGAAGCTGCATGCTGTTTCTGGATATCTTCCAAGGTAAGATATCTTTCGCCCTTGAAAAGATCGAAGGATTTTTTCCGGCTGAAACCACGGAGGATGAAGAGAACCGCTGTTGCTGCAACGATTGCAATGACATACCACATAAAGAGCGAGCCAAGCGACATATGCCCTGTGCAATATTCAATACAGAATGGCGCCAAAAGCGTGACCGGTGTCATCCAAGCATTCATTGCCCCCATTTCTGCGGCCGCAGTAGTGCGCAGTTCAGGGTCAACAATACGAATTAATGCAATACCACTCGGGCAGGTCCCGGTTGCGCAACCCCACATCCCGAGGAGACGTTCGAAGTCATACGCACCGCCGATATGCTGGCAGAAGAACAGAGAAACTGCAAAGGTCACAAGACCGACAACCACGCAAGTAACCATAATAGGAATCATCCATTTACCGACAACTGCCAGCTGAACAGCCATAAAGGCAGCGCAGATCATGAAGTCAGTGCCCCAACCAGTGATACGTGCTTGAAGCTGGTCGTCATGGTATTTCTTCACACCCGTTTTATCCATGACAAATTTAATAGCGTAACCAACAAAGAGACCAACAAAGAATTCCATGGAACCGATGGTCTGAACAAGGCTAATAGGAATCAGCTGAATCGCCTGACACAGTGGATGTGTAATAACATAGCCAAGACCAACGAGCGCCAAATTGAAGGCGAGGGTATCAATGTTACCATTATAGGTGGTCATCATACCTGTAGACTGGGTTTGTTCATGTGGTTCGAAGACACCCTTCTTAATCCCAGGGCTAATTTCACGAGGGAAGGTCGCGAGCTTGTGCTTCATGCCATATTTTGCAATAGGCACACCAATCAAGAAGGCGAATACAAAGCCCATAACCGCAAAAGTAATACCAACCTGCTGTGCCCCTGGCATGAGGCCGCCAGCTTCAATCAATCCACCAAAGGTCGTCGACTGACCAGGGCCCTGGCAGAATGCAAACGGAATTTGCAGCCCATAGTTGGCGCTCATTCCAAAAAATCCACCAATTAATGCCAGTACGCCAAAACCTACCAATGGTTGTAGTCCATACAGAATATCCCAAACCATACCAAGTGCCATAGAGCCTTTGAAGGTTTCCTTACCGGTGCTGACGCCTTCTTCTTTTGGCGTCGCAGTCAAGCCCATGGAAATAAATGTAATTGTAAATAAGTTCGTTACTATCATATTGAGCATATTAAAATCAACGCCCAATTTTGTAAGGATCCCTGTATTCATCAAAATAAAGCCTACAACACCACCAGTAACACATGCTGGCACAAGAATGTTTGCCAGAGGTTTAAGGACTGATCTTAAAAATACACCGACTAGGAGCATTACCCCAATCCACGAAATACTTACCATGAGAGTCATTAGAACTCCCTCCTTTTGCTTTAAATCCCTTATTCCTTTAAATCTCTGATTTGTAACAAGCGCTTTTCAAATCCTTGAATTATTTGAATTTACTATACACTAGAAAAAGCTTAACAACAATTACATGTCAATTTAGTAATTCAAGACTGTTTTTATTATCACGCTATATATTACCTCTACTGTCATACTTTCCTAAAAACGCAGGATAAAACCCGTAAAATCGTCTATCATTCCGAAATCCACTCTGCCAGCTTTATATAAACCAGTTTAATTTCATTCATTTTTCTTCGTTATGAGAGTATTTTCGTCATCCCAATTGATAGCTTTTTTATAGTATTTACATTGCAATTTTTAAAAAACATCCATTTTTTAATCGTTTATA
>JAUNGU010000075.1 GCA_030524315.1 Peptococcaceae bacterium | reverse complement strand
AGAGCGCACAATACAGGGCATATTCTGACCAAGGCTTTGAAGCGCTCATCACCTTCATCTACGAGCATTTCGCTGCCTTCAGGATGCTGGTGAATAATGCGCCAGGAAATTATTACCAGGATTTTCTGGAGAAGATTGTTCAGCTAGACACGGCCTGCACCAAGGGCTTTCTGGAGGAGGTGGGCAGCGCCGCCTTGGCCGATGGACGTCTCACCGATGGCTACTTGCATGTGGTGTCCAGCGCCTTTTACGCCGGCGTTTTTGAGGTGGTCATCCACGATATGCCGATTGATGAGGCAAAAAGCTACATCCGGGAGCTGCGCCATTTTTACAGCAATGGCTGGCAGGCCTATTATTCATAGAAGGGAGGGACTGGTCCATGCAGAAGCTCAGCACCTTTGCCATCGACGATGGTGGCTGGATTCACTGTCCCGTGTGCGGCTGTCGCACGCGGACGAAAATCCGAGACGACACGAGCGTCAAAAACTTCCCGATTTTTTGTCCCAAATGTCGCCACGAAGCGGTGGTCGACGTCGAAAACAACCACATACGATTATCAATAGTGCCAGACGCAAAGACGCAGAGCCGATGATTTGCTTGCAAGAGTGCAAGACAAATTGTCGGCTTATTTTTTGTTTTGCAGTTAGCAACAGCTTATAAAAGGAGGGATTATCATGAATCAATCACAGAGCGGGCAACCCTTTGCGCGACTCGTCGAATTTGCCACGCCCCACAAGGGCGGCTATGTGCTCTCTGTGGTGCTGGCCATCCTCGGCGTCGCCCTGGGTATTGTGCCGTATTTTGCGACGGCGAGGATGGTCGTTCAATTACTAGAGGGGAACCGGGACCTGTCCTTTTATGGGACCTGGTGTCTGATTTCCGGCGGCTGCTTTGTGCTCAAGGCGATTTTCATGGGCATTTCGACGCGGGCGTCTCACGAGGCGACCTTTGAGGTGCTGTCGGAGGCGAGACGAACCATCGCCGCCAAGCTCACGCGGGTGCCAATGGGCTACATCATCGACACGCCATCGGGTCAGCTCAAAAACGGCATGGTCGAGCGCATCGAGCAGCTCGAGGTGCCGCTGGCCCACGTCATTCCCGAGATGACGTCGAATCTTTTGGTGCCCATCGCCATCGTCGGCTATCTCTTTGTGTTGGATTGGCGCATGGCGCTGGTCTCCCTCGTCACCATTCCTGTGGGGATGCTCTGCTACGTGGGCATGATGAAGGAATATCCGAAGAAATACGGCGAGGTCGTCGCCGCGGGCAATCACATGAGCGCGACGACGGTGGAATACATCGGAGGCATCGAGGTGATCAAGGCCTTCAACCAGGCGGACCATTCCTACCAAAAATTCACCGATGCCGTCCATGCCAATGCCAATCTCATTTTGGAGTGGATGAAGGACACCCAGAAATATTCGGCGATCATGATGAGCGTCTGGCCAGCGGCGCTGATCAGCGTGCTGCCGGTGGGCTGCCTTTTTTATATGAATGGCTCCCTCTCGGCGGCGACCTTCATCACCGTGACGATTCTCTCGATGGGCATCGCTGGGCCCCTGGTGGCTGCCATGTTTTTCACCGACGACATTGCCAAAATCGGCACGGTCATGGGCGAGATCGACGGCATCTTGAATCAGCCCGAGCTCGTGCGGCCGCAGGAAAAATGCGTCCTCGATGGGCTTGACATCACCCTGGAAAATGTGCGCTTTGCCTACAATGCCCAGGAGGTCCTCAAGGGCATCAATCTTACGATTCCGCAAGGGACGATGACCGCCTTCATTGGGCCGTCGGGCAGCGGCAAGTCGACAATCACCAAGCTCATCGCTTCGTTTTGGGACGTGAGCGGCGGGCTCATCAGCATCGGCGGCAAGAGCGTCAAGGACATTCCGACGGCGCAGCTGAACGACCTCATTTCTTACGTGTCCCAGGACAATTACCTGTTCAATGACACGGTGCGCAACAACATCCGCATGGGGCGGCCGGATGCCAGCGACGAAGAGGTGGAGGCGATTGCCAAGGCCTCGGGCTGCCATGATTTCATCATGCACCTCGCCCAAGGCTACGAGACCGTCGTCGGCGGTGCCGGTGGCCATCTCTCGGGCGGCGAGCGACAGCGTATCGCCATCGCCCGCGCCATGCTCAAAGCGTCGCCGATTGTCATTCTCGACGAGGCCACGTCCTACACCGACCCGGAAAACGAGGCCGTCATTCAGGACGCCATCAGCCGCCTGACGCAGGGCAAAACCCTCATCGTCATTGCCCACCGCCTCTCAACGATCACTGACGCCGAGCAAATCGTCGTCGTGGACGGTGGCGAGATTGTCGCAACAGGCACCCACGAGGAACTATTGGACAGCTGCAGACTCTATGAGAAAATGTGGGCTGCGCATATGGACGTCAAGGAGGTGGAAGGGGCATGATCACATCCTTTCGAAAGTTTTTTGCCTTTGCCGGTCGGCAAAGCCGCAGCTGGTATCTGGGGCTCTTTTATGAGGTCATTCGCTGCATTCTGGAGGCGCTGCAATTTGCCGCCCTCTTTGTGGTGCTCGACGCCCTGGTGCACGACACGATGACGCGCCAGACGGCGCTTGTGGCCTTTGGCATCATGCTCGCTAGCGTTATCGGCACGATCATCTTTTGGGACCTGGCCCACGGCAAGGAGGGCGAGGGCAGCTACCGCATGTGCGAGGATAAGCGCATCCAGATTGGCGCGCGCATGAAGTACATGCCGATGGGCTACTTCAACAGCCACAGCCTCGGCAATCTCACATCGGTGTCAACGGCGACCATGAGCGATTTGGAAAGCATGTCCTTCGCCGTCATTGTGCGGACGCTGGTGGGGGTCATGCACGCCAGTATTTTCTCCCTGGCGATGTGTGTCTTTAGCTGGAAAATCAGCCTGATTTTCTTGAGCGGCGTCGTCCTTTTCATGGTCATCAACACGATGCTCCTGCGCTGCTCCAAGCGCCTGTCACCGCAGCGATTGGAGGCGCAGACGGTGTTCATGGATGCGGTCCTGGAATACATCCAGGGCATGGGTGTCGTCCGAGCCTTTCATTTAGCCGACAAATCCAACAGTGCCCTGGAACAATCCATCCGCGACACCCAGCGCAAAAATCAGCTCATCGAGCGGCAGCGCATTCCCTACATCGCTGCCGAGCAGGTGGTGCTGCGCATCGCCAGCGCAGCGGCTGCCTTCTGCGCGATTGTGCTCTTTGTGAACGGCACGCTGGCACTCACCTTTTGCCTGATGATTCTCGTCTCGGCCTTTATGGTCTACAGCCAGCTCGAAAGCGCCGGCGAAATGTTTTTCATGCTCTCGATGATCGACGCTTCCATCGATCGCGTCGAGGAAATCCATCAGACACCGCAGATGGACATTGACGGAAAAGACCAGACCCCAGCGTGGCTCGATATTGAGATGCAAGACGTCTGCTTTTCCTATGGCGAGAAGCAGGTCATCGATCACGTCTCGCTGCGCATTCCTCAGGGCACGACGACGGCAATTGTCGGCCCGTCCGGCTCGGGCAAGACGACGCTGGTCAACCTCATCGCGCGCTTTTGGGACGTCGACAGCGGCAGCGTTCGCCTGGGCGGCATCGACGTCAGAAACTACAAGCTCGACAGCCTCATGCAGCACATCAGCATGGTCTTTCAGAACGTCTATCTCTTTCCCGATAGCATCGAAAACAACATCAAGTTTGGTGCGCCGAAGGCGAGCCACGAGGACGTGGTCAAGGCCGCGAAGGCCGCCCGCTGCCACGACTTCATCATGGCCCTGCCTGATGGCTACGATACTGTCATTGGCGAAGGCGGCGCGACCATCTCCGGCGGCGAAAAACAGCGCCTCTCGATTGCCCGCGCGATGATGAAGGACGCGCCGATCATCATCCTCGACGAGGCCACCGCCAACGTCGATCCGGAAAACGAAGCGGCCCTGCAAAAGGCGATTGAAGCTCTGACCCGCGGGAAAACCATCATCATGATCGCCCATCGCCTCAAGACCGTGAAAAACGCCGACCAAATCATCGTCCTCGACCAGGGAAAAATTGCCCAGCAAGGCACCCACGCCGAGCTGATGGCGCAGCCGGGCATTTATGCAGCCTTCGTCGGCACACGCGAAAAAGCCAGCGGCTGGAAAATCCAGGCTGGCGCAATCGAAAGGCGTTCATAAAAATGGCTTGGATTACCTCCACATGAAAAAAGTCGCCGATAATCTGCGCGCCCTCAGCGCCATGGGCAAAACCATCTTCATCGTCACCCACGACCCCGAGCTCATTGCTACCTGCTGCAATTATTTTGTCTTCATCGACAAGGGACGCATCCTCTGGAGCGATGGCGTCAACAGCCTCAGCCGCAAGCGATTGAGCGCCCTCTTTGATTTTGCAGGCGAGGGCAAATGATGCGCGATTAAAATTTTCTGCTTTTTGTGACAGTTAGCCACATGGTATAATATAACCATAATATTTGTCACACGCTTTTTTGAGGAGGGATTTTTATGAAAGGCAGAAAATATTTGGCGGCGCTCGCGTGCGCGGCAATGTTGGCAGCGCCGAGCGCCGCCTTTGCCGAAAGCACGGATCTCAAGCTGTTGGCCAACGACAATCAGATTTGGGGCGCAGACGTTGATCAGCTTGCCTACATCACCGATGCTGGCCGCACGATGATTCCGTTGCGTAACGTCTGCAGCGCCCTGGGCTATGACACCGATTGGCAGTCTGACGGCAGCATTCATCTCACAAATGACGAGGGCACGGTGGACGTGACTTTGCAGGTGGGCAGCACCGACTACATGAATGCTGGCACCGCTGGTCACTTTGAAGTCGCGCCGGTGATCAAGGACAATCGCACCTATCTCCTCGCCAGAGATTTTACGAAGCTTGACGGCGAGGTCTATTGGGACGGCGAGAGCCGCACTGTTTGGATCGCCCAGGGCGATGACACGCGCTATCAAATTGTCAGAGGCCAGATCCTGCGCCTCAAGGATGCGCGCGTCAAAGAGCTGGTCCTGCCAGAGGGCTACAGCGTTGACACCAAAGGCGCAGGCTATCCCCTCGTCAATATGGACACCATTGATGGCGTCACCTATCTCGGCATCCTGACGCAGAACAACAACTATAGAGACAAGATCCCGCTTTTCCGCGATGCTGGCGACAGCTTGAGCTATGTGGCAGACATCTATGGTTGCGCCCGTTTCACCATCGACGGCGATACCCTCTATGCCAACGATGGCGCGGTTCTGGCTGGCGGCTGGGATTATGAGGTCAATCCAAATCGCCTCAGCATTACCGATCTCACCACCGGCGAAACCACCGAGAAAATTCTCGACTTCGTCGTCAACGATTGCACCCTCTCCATGCAAGACGGCAAACTCATCGCCACCTCGCCAGATGGCACCGAGCATGAGGTCGCGCTTGATTAACCTTGCACCCATCACACAGAAAACCCAGGTACCGGAGCATGATGCGCTGGCACCTGGGTTTTTTAGCGTTGTGCGGTTTTTCTGTATTCTAGGGGCAGGAGGCCGGTGCTTTTGCGAAAGAGCTCGGCAAAGCGGCTGGAGGTGGAGTAGCCGACGGTTTGAGCGATTTGGCCGACGGTGAGGCTGGTGTAGGCGAGGAGGTATTCGGCTTGGCTCATGCGCCGCTGTTGGACGTATTCGGTGATGGTGCAGCCGTAGGTCTTTTTGAAGCAGGTTTTGAGCTTGGTGGTGCCCATGCAGGCAATCTGCGAGAGGCGATCCATGGGCACGTGGGCGGCGTAGTGGTCGCTGAGATAGGCGGCGACGGTTTGGATGCTTTCCTGGTCCTGGGCTGAGAGGCGCTGGGCGGATTTTTCCGGATGCTTTTTCTGGTACTCGACGACCATCGACACGGCCTCGGCGACCTTGCCCTCGTAAAAGAGCTTGGCAGCGATGCCCTCGCCGCGATAATTTTTGATCTCGGTGAGGAGCTGGGACATTTCCGGAAAATCAAGGGTCTCGTCGATGCGGCGAAAGGCGTCGACAGGACTCTGGGCCATCTCGGGATAGAGCTTCCTCAGATAATCCTCATAATAGGCAGGGGCAATTTCGATGCCAATGGAGCGGATGGGAATATTTTTGTGGATGAGGGCCTTGTAGGGCGTCTGGCCGCCGATGAAGGTTTTGATGCAGCCGGCAGAAAGGCGGCGATAGGGCGAGAGCTCTTCGCCGGAAATCGAGTCGTAGCGGGTGATGCTCAAGCATTCCGGTAGCGGAAAATCGAGCAGATAATCCTCATGAAAGGAAAAGTTGTGGATTTTGATCATGTAGAGGTCCTCGTGGCCATAGGTCCAGTAGGTGCCGCTGCCAATTTCCGGAGAAAGCCTCCAGCAGACGCCGAGGCTGCCGTATTGCTGATTGTCAGGATCGCGCACAAAGCCGTGGCCATTGAGGAGCGGCACGTAAACGCTATCGACGATGTGTGACATGAGAAGGTCCTCCTTTTTGAAACGATTGGACGAGATTTTGCAAGGAAGCGACGAAGGTCGCCTGCGCCTCTTGAACGCGGGCGAGCGCGAGGGTATTGTAAAGCTAACGGTTAGCGGAATCTAATCGAAGCATAGCAAAAACGACCAATCGCGTCAAGACAATGAAAGGGTGGAACACAATGACAACGCAAGCACGTAGCAAAAATTTGACAGTGAAGGATTTGGTGACGACGGGGATTTTTACGGCGCTCCTATTTGTTTTCATATTGGTGGGCGGGATGTTCTTTGCGACCAATCCCGTGCTGACCTTTTTCATGCCGGCAGGCAGCGGGCTTTTGGCGGGGCCCATTTATCTGCTCTTGATTGCCAAGGTGCAAAAGCGCTGGAGCCTGACGATCATGGGCGTGATCATCGGCATCATCTGGTTTGTGACAGGGATGCACTGGGCTTTTGCCCTGGGCTATATGCTCATGGCGATTGTCGCCGACCTGGTGGCGGGGCTGGGGCGCTACCAGAGCAAGCGCCTCAACAGCCTTTCGTATATGCTGTTTTGCCTCGGCGGTACAGGCACCTACCTGGTTTTTTTCGCAGATCCTGCCGGTTGGGCCCAGACGATGCTCGGCAATGGCACCGAGCAGAGCTACATCGACACGATGCAGGCCAGCGCAAGCACGGGCATCCTCGTCGCCATGTTTGTCGCCGTGATTGTGACCTCGGCCATCAGCGCCTTTGTCGGCTGCAAAATGCTCAAGAAGCAGTTTGAAAAAGCGGGGATCACCGCATGAGTGGCACGCATCCGCGCAACGGCTTCTGGCTGGACCCACGCACGAAGCTCTTTTTGATTCTCATCTGCGTGCTGAGCGCCATGTGTGCGCCGTCGCTCGTCTATCAATTTGCGCTGGTGGTGCTCGTCGCGCTGCTGGGTGCCTGCTTCGGCAAATGGCGCTACGTCGTCAAGGGCGTGTGCTTTTACGCCCTCGTCTGTGTGCTCACAGTCTGGATCATGGCCGAGCTCTCGGGGACGCTGCGCACCATGTTCATCGCCTTTTTGGGCCTTTTTCACAAGGTCTACGCCTGTGGCATGCTCGCGGGAATCATTCTCACGACGACCAGGGTCAACGAATTTCTCTCGGCGATGCACCGGCTCCGCGCGCCGAAAAAGCTCGTCATTCCCCTGGCCGTCATGCTGCGCTACATGCCGACGATTCAAGAGGATTGGCGGTATATCAAGGATGCCATGCGCATGCGCGATGTCTCGCCGACGCCGCGTGGCTTTCTGGCCCATCCGGCGATGTGCATCGAGTGCATCTACGTGCCGCTTTTGATGGCGGCGTCCAAGGCTGCCGATGAGCTCTCCATCGCTGCCATCACCCGCGGCATCGAAAATCCCCAGCCGCGCACCTGCCTCGTGCAGATTCGCTGCGGCGCCCGTGACTGGGTGGCGATGGCTGCCGCCGTGGCCTTTCTGATTGTTGAAAACGGCGTGAGAGGAGGGATGATCGGATGATTGTCTTTGAAAATGTGTCCTTTACTTATCAGGGGAGGGAAAATGATGGCGTGCGCGACATTGGTCTCGAGATCGCGGGCGGCGAGTGCGTCCTCTTTTGTGGGCGCAGTGGCTGCGGCAAATCGACCCTCACCAGGCTTGTCAACGGACTCATCCCGCAGTTTTACGAGGGCGCGCGCCAGGGGCGAGTGCTTGTGGATGGCGAGGACGTGGCGAGTCTGGCCATGTATCAGCTCGCGGCAAAGGTGGGATCGGTGTTTCAAAATCCGCGGACGCAATTTTTCAACGTCGACACCGACAGCGAGATGGCCTTCGGCATCGAAAACGCCACCTGGCTGCCGGAAAAACTGGCGGCGCGCGTTGAGGAAACGGCGCAAGAGCTCCACATCGAAAATCTCAGAGGCCGCAATATTTTTGAGCTCTCCGGCGGCGAAAAGCAAAAAAAATCGCCTTCGCCTCGGTTTACGCCATGAATCCCGAGATTTATCTCCTCGATGAGCCGTCGTCCAATCTCGACATGAACGCCATCCAGGATTTGCAAGCCCACCTGCGTCTGCTCAAGGCCCAGGGCAAGACGATCTTGATCGCCGAGCATCGGCTCTATTATCTCATGGACCTTGCCGACCGCATTGTCTATCTCGACCGGGGCTGCATCTGCGGCATCTACACACCGGCGGAATGTCGCCAGCTGCCTGCCCAGAGACGCGAGGCGATGGGGCTGCGCGCCGTCGATTTGCGCAGCGTGGCGCCGCCAGCGGCGGAGATCCCCCAACCTTCGCCCGTTCTGAGCCTCGAGCAGGTGCGGCTCTGCCACAACAAGCAAGTGATTCTCGAGGATCTCAACCTCAGCGCCGGACGCGGCGAAATCATCGCCATCGTCGGCCACAACGGCGCCGGTAAGACAACCTTGTCCCGCGCCCTCTGTGGGCTGCACAAGGAGGCGGATGGCGTCTTTCGTTGGGAGGGCGCGGCGGTGTCACCAAAGGCGCGGCTCAAGCGCGCCTACATGGTCATGCAGGACGTGAACTACGAGCTCTTTGCCGAGAGCGTCGAGGCAGAATGCGCCTTTGGCTTGCGGGATGCCGACGCGGCGCTCGTGGCCGAGACGCTGGCGGCGCTGGATCTGGCAGCCTATCGCGCGCGCCATCCCAACACTCTCTCGGGCGGGCAGAAGCAGCGGCTGGCGGTGGCGGTGAGCATGATTTGCGGCAAGGAGCTGCTCGTTTTTGACGAGCCGACGAGCGGCCTGGATTTTGACAGCATGGCCCAGGTCGCGGCGCTGATGCAGCAGCTGGCGGCCATGGGCAAGGTTATCTTTGTCGTCACCCACGACTACGAATTTGTCTGCCGCAGCTGCACGCGGCTCGTGCAGCTGGCGAGTGGCACTATTTCAGATGACCTCGCGGTGACAGCGGACAACGACGCGGCGATCCGCAGGATTTTTGATTTGGAGGTGTAGCATATTATGGCTGAACAAGTGATGAAGAAAGAAAATCCCATCCTGCTCTTGCTCAGGTGGGCCAAGGAGGACCGCATCTATCTGATGGCGTCGGTGCTCTGCGCCTTTGCGAGCGGGCTTTTTGCCATCGGGCCC
>JAUNGU010000074.1 GCA_030524315.1 Peptococcaceae bacterium | reverse complement strand
TACAGGAACTCAACATCGTCCTCAAGGCCGATACCCAAGGCTCCATCGAAGCCATCAAGCAATCCCTTGAAAAGCTGAGCACTGACGAAGTACGCGTCAACATCATCCGCACCGCTGTCGGTGGGATTCGCGAAACCGACGTCAGCTTGGCGTCGGCATCAAATGCCATCATCATCGGGTTCAATGTGCGTCCGGATGCCAATGCCAAGAAGCTGGCCGAAAAGGAACAGGTTGACGTCAAAACCTACAGCATCATCTATGAAGCCATCGACGATGTGAAAGCAGCTATGAGTGGTCTGCTCGCGCCAGATATCAAAGAAACCGAGCTGGGTCAGGCAGAAATCCGTTCTGTCATCAAGGTGCCAAAGGTTGGCAACATTGCTGGTTGTTACGTGCTCGATGGGAAAATTACCCGTCACAGCAAGATCCGCGTGCTGCGTGAAGGCATTGTCATTTATGATGGCGAAATCGCTTCCCTCAAGCGTTTCAAGGACGACGTCAAGGAAGTGGCAAGCGGCTACGAATGTGGCATCAGCTTGGAAAAATACAACGACTTCAAGGAAGGGGACGTACTCGAAGCGTACATCCTCGAAGAAATTAAGCGCGAACTGTAAGAGGTGATTGGATGTCGAAGAGAAATTATCGTCTGGCCGGAGAAATCAAACGAGATCTCACCGATATTTTTGCGCATGAAATCAGAGATCCACACATTGACTCCATGGTCAGTGTCACCGACGTGGAGGTCTCTAACGACCTCAGCTATGCTAGAATTTACGTCAGCAAGCTCGGTTCACAAAGAGATCGTGAAAAGCTCTTGGAGGCTTTGGAAAAAGCCAACGGTTATATCCGCACCTTGCTGAGTCAGCGCTTAAAAATAAGAAAAGTTCCCGAGCTGCGCTTTTTCCTGGATGATTCGCTGGAATATGGTGCAAAAATCGATAAGATTTTAGGGGAACTGGGAGAATAAACCGTGCAAAAAGTGTTTGATTTTATAAATGAACATCGCGCACAACACATCGCCATCTTTTCTCATGTTAGAGGAGATGGCGATTGTTTAGGCGCGCAGACGGGCTTGGCTGATATCTTGCAGCGAGCCGGTTACGATGTGAAGCTGTACAATCAGGAGGCGTTGCCAGAAAACTTTTCCTTTCTTGCGCATTATCATGAGATTGTGCCATTTACAGAGGAAACGGTGCTACCTGATTTGTGTATTGCGGTGGATTGTGCCTCGTTAGAACGTATTGGCAACTCGCCGGATACGCTTCATAAACTGACTTGGATCAATATAGATCACCATGTGAGTAATACTAGCTTTGGTGCCCTCAATATTGTAGATGCTGAGGCTGCAGCCACCTGTGAAATCTTGGCGCGCATGGCCTTTGCGGCAGATATTGTACTGTCAAAGGATGCGGCGACCTCCTTTTACACAGGCATCAGCACTGATACAGGCTCTTTTCTCTATGCCAATGCCAGTGCCGAGACCTTTGCGATTGCATCCAGGCTTGTTCAGGCAGGCGCGAATAGGACGTTTGTGAGAGAGAATATTTTTGAGAACACCAGCAAGAAGCAGGTAGAAATCTATAAATATTTGTATGATCATCTCGAATTTGCGCTGGATGGTACGATGGCCTACTGCATTTTTTCTAATGAACAGCTGGCGGCGCTTAAAGCAGTGCCTGCAGATTTGGAAGGCGTTGTGACCATGATTCGCGAGATCCAAGGCGTTGAGCTGGCCATTCTGTTCTCAGAATCCATTAAAGGGATCTGCAAAATCAGCATGCGTTCACGCGCGGAGTTCAATTGCAATCTCGCCTGTGGCGCCCTTGGCGGCGGCGGGCATGTGCGTGCCAGTGGGGCGACGATTGAAGCGCCGCTTGCCGAGGCAGTCGATCAGACGCTGGCGGTTGTAGAGGCCCAGTGGAAGGAGGCGGCTTATGCCAAATAGCGGAATTCTCTTGGTGGATAAGCCAATGGACATGACCTCCCATGATCTGGTGAATATTGCGCGCAAGGTTTTTCACACAAAAAAAATTGGCCACACAGGCACCCTTGATCCAGATGCCACTGGCGTCATGGTGCTGTGCATCAACCAGGCCACACGGCTCAATGAATACCTAACGGCTGATGACAAACGTTACCAGGTGACTATCAAATTCGGCGAGGAAACCGACACTCAGGACATTTCCGGTACGGTGGTGAAGACGGCGTCTTTACCGACCTTGGATCGCCAAGCGTTTGAGGCAATGCTCGAGACGTTTGTGGGCGAGCAGCTGCAAACGCCACCGCTCTATTCGGCCATCAAAAAAGATGGGAAGCCGCTTTATAAATATGCGCGCGCCGGAATCGACGTGGGCGAGCTGCCGCAGCGTGCGGTCACCATTTATGGGATTGATTGCCTAGCGTATGACGGCAAGACGGCCGTTATTAATGTGCACTGTAGCAAGGGCACCTATATCAGAACCCTTTGTCAGGATATTGGCAGACGCGCAGAAAGCGCTGCTTGTATGTCGGCCTTGCGACGAGAAACCGTCGGGGATTTTTCGCTGGAAAATTGTCTCAGCGTGGAGGCACTCAAAGCCAGCGACCATCCCTATGAGCTGCTGTTGCCAATGAACGAGGTCCTGGATATGCCGGAGCTGATCATCCCCGATCAAGCGACGCTGACCAAAATATTTAATGGCAATCAGGTAGGCTTGCAAGCAGAGAATGCGTGCGCTGATGAGATGATCAAGGCGACCTATGAAGGACAGCTCATCGCCGTTGGTAAACAGGTTGGCGATATGTTTCAACCGAAAAAAGTTTTTCAGCAATGAGGTGCATGATGCATTGAAAATACATAAAGGAATTGATAATCTACTCCCAGAAAAACGCGTGGTGGTCCTCGGCAATTTTGACGGTCTTCACCTTGGTCATCAAAAGCTGATCGCCGCTGCAAAAAAAATTGCCGCCAAGAAAAAGGTGCCGCTGACGGTATTCACCTTTTATCCTCAGTGGCAAGAATTGAATCGCCCTGGTTTTAGATATTTGCTCAGCCAGGAAGACAAGCTGTCTTATTTGCAAGAGATGGGCGTCGATGAAGTCATTTGTCAGCCCTGCGATGAACAATTTGCAAGCATTGAGCCTCTTGTCTTCATCGAAAAGGTGCTGCTGGAAAAGCTCGATGCCTGTGCAGTGGTGGTTGGCTTTAACTACACCTTTGGGCACAAAGCAGCCGG
Organism: Peptococcaceae bacterium; assembly: GCA_030524315.1. GTDB lineage: Bacteria > Bacillota > Peptococcia > Peptococcales > Peptococcaceae > UMGS1590. Next base: position 6,454 of record JAUNGU010000074.1, on the reverse strand, counting down.
CACGCCTGAGCTTTTAGAAGAGATTCTAAAAAAGAACGACGTCTATTTGCACGTGGAGCCGCCATTTGAATATGAGGACAATATTGTCAGCAGCTCGCTCATTCGTAAGCAGGTCAAGGCTGGGAATATGCGCCTTGCCAATGAGCTTTTGGGTTATCCGTATCATCTGTGTGGCACGGTGGTGCCAGGGGCGCAAAATGGACGCAAGATGAATTTCCCAACGGCGAATATTGACTATGACACGTCGCTTTTGCTGCCATCTCTGGGCGTTTACGCGGCCAGAGCCTGGCTGGTGGATGCACCGGAGAAAAAATATCAGGGTGTTTTGAACATTGGCACGCGACCAACGGTGGATGATTCGAAAAAAATCACCATCGAAATGCATATGCTGGATTTTTCCCAGGACATCTACGGTCAAGACCTCTGCATCGAGGTCGACCATTTTCTCCGTCACATTTCCAAATTCAAGAATCTTTCAGAGCTCAAGCTCACCATCTCCAAGGATGTTGAAAACGCAAAAAAATTTTTTATAGCCCATGATTGGGACTTGTAAAGTAACAGAGATAGTTATAAAATATGAAGTGTTGTAGTCCGCTTCTCAGTGTGCAGAATCTCCAACTGCTGCTTAGAAGACGGATAAATATAAAACATTTAGGAGGACATTGCAAATGGCAATCGATACAACAAAAAAAGCTGAAATCATTGAAGAATTCAAATTACACGATGGTGACACTGGGTCCCCAGAAGTTCAGATCGCCCTTCTGACCTACCGTATTCAGTACCTGACTGAACACTTGAAGGTCAACAAGAAGGACCATCATTCCCGCCGCGGCCTCTTGAAGATGGTTGGTCATCGTAGAGCCCTGTTGGATTATCTGATGGACAACGACATCGAACGTTACCGTGCCATCGTTAGCAAACTCGGTTTGCGCCGCTAATTTTCTTTGGTTACAGAGATGCTTGAGGATTATCGTTCAAGCATCTTTTTTTTAGATGAAAAAAGACAATACATTTTGAAAAGAGGTCGCAATGGATACAATTATTAAGAAAAGTATGGACCTTGCCGGCCGGACACTCAGCATTGAAACTGGGCATCTGGCCAAGCAAGCCAACGGGGCCGTGCTTGTCAGATATGGCGACACCGTCGTTTTGGTAACCGCCACCACAAGCAAGGAGCCACGCGAGGGGGTTGATTTCTTCCCACTCACCGTCGATTATGAAGAAAAAATGTACGCCGTTGGCCGCATTCCTGGCGGATTTTTGCGCCGCGAAGGCCGCGCCACTGAGCAAGGCACCCTCTCTGCCAGACTCATCGACCGTCCGATTCGTCCGCTCTTCCCAAAGGGCTATCGCAATGACGTGCAGATTGTGGCGACGGTGCTTTCTGTAGAGCCGGACAACGAGCCTGATATGTGCGCCATGATCGGTGCCTCTGCAGCGCTGCATCTGTCCAACGCGCCATTTATGGGGCCAATCGCTGGTGTCAGCGTGGGGCTCATTGGCGATGACTTCATCATCAACCCAAATGCAGAGCAGCGTAAGGAAACCTTGCTCCATCTCTCGGTTGCGGGCACCGATGAAGCGATCATGATGGTGGAAGCCGGCGCCAAAGAAGTGCCAGAGGAAAAAATCCTCGATGCCATCATGTTTGGCCACGAAGAAATCAAGCGCATTGTGCAGATGATCAAAACCTTCCGCGAGGAAGCGCTGGAAGCTGGCATTGCTCAGGAAAAGGTGGTCGTCGAGCCAGTCGAATTCCCTGAGGAATTGGTCGCAGACGTTCACGCCGCCGCCCAAGCAGACATGCGCGAAGCGCTGCAAATCGTCGACAAGCAGACCCGCGATGAAGCTGTCAGCGACGTCAAGGATCGCGTCGTAGAAGGCTTGATAGAAAAATACCCAGAGCAGGAAGCGGATCTCCGCGGCGTCCTCGATGCTCTCATGAAGCAAATCGTGCGCGAGCTCATCACCCTTGAGCACAAGCGTCCAGACGGTCGCGCCATCACTGAGGTGCGTCCGTTGACTTGCGAGATCGATCTCTTACCTCGCGCCCATGGTAGCGCCGTCTTCACCCGCGGCCAAACCCAGATCATGTCTATAACCACCCTGGGCTCGCTGCGTGACAACCAGCTTTTGGATGGCATTGACGCCGAAGAATCCAGAAGATATTTGCACCATTACAATTTCCCACCATACAGCGTCGGCGAAACCCGTCCAATGCGTGGCCCTGGCCGTCGTGAAATTGGCCACGGCGCCCTGGCAAGACGTGCCCTGGAACCAGTGATTCCTAGCGAAGAGGAATTCCCATACACGATCCGTGTAGTCTCCGAAGCCATCGAATCCAACGGCTCCACCTCGATGGGGAGCGTCTGCGGCAGCACCCTGTCGCTGATGGCAGCTGGTGTGCCAATCAAAAAGCCGGTTTCCGGCGTGGCCATGGGGCTTATTCGTGAAGGCGATGAATTTGTCGTGCTCACCGACCTGCAGGGCCTTGAAGATGCGCTGGGCGATATGGACTTTAAGGTGGCTGGTACCGTCGACGGTGTCACCGCCATCCAGATGGATATCAAAATTTCCGGCATCAGCAAGGCCATCCTCAAGCAGGCATTGGCTCAGGCCCATGACGGGCGCATGTTCATCATGAACGCCATGATGCAAACCATCGATGCTCCTCGCAAGGAGCTCTCGCCATACGCGCCTCGCGTAGAGCAAATGAAGATTGACGTCGACAAGATCAAGGATGTCATCGGCAGCGGTGGCAAGACCATCAAGAAAATCATTGAGCTCACCGGTGTTGAAATCGACGTGGAAGAAACAGGCGTAATCCACATTCTTTCTGTTGACGCCGACGCTTGCGCCAAGGCGATGAAGATGATCGAAGACATTGTCAAGGACCCTGAGCCGGGCGAAATTTATGAAGGGACCGTCGTCAAGATCATGGACTTCGGCGCCTTTGTCAACATTCTCCCTGGCAAGGATGGGCTGGTGCATATTTCTCAGCTCGCCAAGGAACGCGTCAAGAAGGTGGAGGATGTGGTTCACGTGGGCGATGTGGTTCGCGTCAAGGTTACAGAAATCGATAAGCAAGGACGCATCAACCTTTCAATGAAAGCCCTACTCAAATAAAACCATTCAAAAAATCGTTTGTATCGCGCAAACGATTTTTTATTATTCTTCATGTTAAATCCAGGTAAAAAAGAAAGGAGTTTTTGTAGTGACGAATGAAACGACAGTTTTAGTGCCGAAGGAACACTCCAAGATTTTTTTGCTGGCGATTCTCTTGTCAGGGATTGTCACCATGCTCAACACCTCAACGGTGTCGATTTCCCTGCCAACCTACATGTCGGTTTTTCATGTCGACATCAACACTGTGCAGTGGGTGGTCATTGGCTACATGCTGCCGCTGGGCATGGCCATGCCGCTCTCGGAATATCTCTGCGAGCGCTACAGCTATCGCCGCGTCTTCATGCTCGGTGTGCTCGGTATCGGCCTGTGCTCATTGGGCTGCGCCTGCTCGGTGAATTTTTTCATGCTCGTGGCCTTCCGTTTTCTCAAGGGCGTTTGCGGTGGGATTGTCATTCCCTCGACGATGGCCATGCTCTACCGCTACATTCCAAAGAATAAGCAATCCGAATACCTCGGCACAAGTATGCTCTTTCAAAATTTGGGCGTCGCCTTGGGGCCAACGGTTTCCGGCTTGCTCTTGCAGGTGAGCAGCTGGCACATTCTCTTTGTCTTTAACATTCCGCTGGTGGCAATTATCCTCTGGGCAGCCAATAAAAGTATCCCGGCAGAAACCATGACAGAAGAGGTCGACAAGATCGATTTCTTCGGCAGCATCCAGGTATCAATGGGTAGCGGGCTTATCATGATCGCCTTTTCGATGGCTGAAAGCTGGGGCTGGACGTCGCTCAAATTCTGCGGCTGTCTGGTCGTCGGGATTGTGCTCGTGGTGACCTTCATCCTGCGCCAATTCCACACCAAGCATCCCCTGCTGAATTTCTCGGTGCTCAAATTTAAGCCCTTCGCGCTGGCTTTTCTCGTCTATTGCACCATCGCCATCACCTTGGGCATCAACGCGATTCTTTCGCAGTTTTATTTCCAGAATGGTCGCGGCCTTTCGCCAGCGACGGTGGGCTTGCTCCTGATTGCGCCATCGGTGGCCATGCTCTTGGGCAATCTCGTGACCAATTATCTGCATCGCCGGGGGCTCATGAAAAGCCTCATCATTGGCGGCATTGGCTGTGCCCTTCTGGGCAACCTCGGCCTCTGCGCGCTAAAGATGGACAGCAATTTGGTTTTTATCATGTCCTGCTTTGCCTTCCGATTCTTCGGCATTTCTCTGGCGCAAATGCCGCTGACCAATTATGGCATCGGCTCGGTGCCGCGTGAGCTATCGGGCCACGCATCGACCCTCTTTAACTGGGGCCGTCAGCTCATGCAGACCATCTCGACCAATATTCTCACGGTGCTCTTGAGCTATCATCTCACGCGATATTATCTCGAGATGGGCAATAGCGGCACGCCAAAACAAGGCTCGATGGATTATCGCCTTTCGGCGATCCAGGCTGTCAACACCGACTATATTTATCTGGCGATTGTCCTCGTCGTGACGCTGATCTTGACCTTCTTCATCGAGACTAAGAAACAACCAGCAAAATCCTAACGTTTCGCATCGACCGTTGATTTTTCGACGGTCGATTTTTTATGCGCTCATTGTCTGAACCTTCTTTTATTTGACAGGACTAACATGGTACTGTATATTGATGTCGACAAATGAAAAGAGAGGAAGGAGAATTTTCCATGCGCGGAGTAGAGACACGTATTCAAGAAATTCGCCACCAAATTTTTAAAGAGGTTGCCCGCCTCGCCTATTGTACCGATTGCGCCATTGGCAAGCGCATCGAGGAATTGCCCTACAAGATTTTCCCGGGGGAGGCCAAGAGCTTCCGCAATGATATTTTTCTCGAGCGCGCCATCGTTGGCGAGCGCCTGCGTTTGGCAATGGGGCTGCCTTGCCGCACGGCTGCCGAGCAGGCGCCGCTTTCTGACAACATTGAGGCGGCCGACAAGCCAGAGACCTATTACACGCCGCCGCTCATCAACGTCATCAAATTTGCCTGCAACGCCTGCGCCGAAAAGCGCGTCATCGTCACCGAGGGCTGCCAATGCTGCCTGGCCCATCCATGCGTGGAGGTTTGCCCAAAGGAAGCGGTGTCGATTCAGCACATGATTCGTCGCTCGGAAATTGACCAGAGCAAGTGCATCAAATGTGGCCGCTGCGCTGACGCCTGCGCCTACAACGCCATCGTCATTCAGGAGCGCCCTTGCGCCAAGGCCTGCGGCATGGACGCGATTCATTCGGATGAGAATGGCAAGGCAGAAATCAATTACGACAAGTGCGTCTCCTGTGGCATGTGTTTGGTCAATTGCCCATTCGGGGCAATTTCCGATAAGTCTCAGATTTTCCAGGTGATTCGCGCCATCCAGTCTGGCGAGCGCGTCTATGCAGCGGTGGCACCAGCCTTTGTCGGCCAATTTGGGCCAAAGGTCACGCCGGGTAAGCTGCGCGCAGCGATGAAAGCCCTGGGCTTTGCCGATGTTTTTGAGGTTGCCGTCGGCGCCGATCTCTGTGCCACCTCCGAGGCGGAGGAATTTTTAGAGCATGTGCCAGAGAAGATCCCATTCATGGCCACGTCCTGTTGCCCAGCCTGGTCGAGCATGGCGCAAAAGCTCTTCCCGGATTATGCCAATTGCATCTCGATGACGCTGACGCCAATGACGCTTTGCGCGCGCCTCATTAAATCCCAGCATCCCCAGGGAAAGGTCGTCTTCATCGGGCCGTGCGCCGCGAAAAAAATCGAAGCCATTCGCCATGACGTGCGCTCGGAGGTGGATTTTGTGCTGACCTTCGAGGAAATGTCCGGCATCTTCGACGCCATGTCCATCGATCTTGAGGACCAGGAGGAAGAGGCCGGTGTCAACGACGCTTCCACCGATGGCCGCAATTTTGCCGTCTCCGGCGGTGTCGCCAAAGCCGTCGTCAACGTCGTCAAGGAGCGACATCCGGACAAACAGGTCCAGGTCGTCAACGCCGAGGGTCTGAAAAATTGCCGCAAGATGCTCATGATGGCCAAAGCCGGCAAGTACAACGGCTACCTCCTCGAAGGCATGGCCTGCCCAGGCGGCTGTGTCGCCGGCGCCGGTACCATGCAGCCGATCCAAAAATCCACCGCCGCCGTCAACCGCTACGCCTCAAGCGCCAACCACGAAAACGCCAGCGACACGTCGTATATTAAGGAGCTCGACAAGCTCGTCAAATAATCGAGAAATATAACAAAAAGCCTGCAAGTTTTTGGCTTGCAGGCTTTCAGACTGTAGAAAAACCCAGATTTGGCTTGCAAGCCAAATCTGGGTTTCGTCGTTTCCGAGATCTTGCAGCAGCAATTCTCAA
>JAUNGU010000073.1 GCA_030524315.1 Peptococcaceae bacterium | reverse complement strand
GGTGCCGGTGACAATCGTGCCCGTCGTCGCGAGAATCCCCACACAGCGCAAGTCCTTGGTCATCTCCTTGGCGTAACGGATTGTCTCGGTGACAATGTTGACCACGGGAATGTCCACGGCGCGCTGCAGCTCCTCGTAAAAATAATGGGCCGTGTTGCACGGAATCACCACAAATTCACAGCCAGCGGCCTCGAGACGCTCGGCGTCCTCTGCCATCAACGGCACAGGATTGTCTGGCGAGCGCTTGGTGATAAAAGCGGTGCGGTCGGGAATGTCACAATCGTTAAAAACGATCATGTTGATGTGTTCCTGGTCACAATCTGCCTTTGTCATCTCAATCACTCGCTGCATAAAATATACGGTGGCCATCGGTCCAACGCCACCAATGACGCCTACTGCCTGTTTCATAGCGCTCACTCCTTTTTGCTTGACGCGTACTTTTTTATTATACCCCAAGCCCATTTGAAATGAAAGCGCTCCCACAGGCAAACATAGTATAGAAACAAATTCTTAATCCTTTCTGAACGCTCACGCTAAAAAAGCAGCAGCTGGCCATTTCTCGCCAACTGCTGCTCAGCCACAAATGTTCAGTTGTTTCATCATAAATCGCTCACCGTGCTCACTCGATAATTTCCTGGAGAAGAATTTTTTTCGTAAAGCCGCCGCGGGCTTCGCGCTTGCGCAATCGCATCGCGTCAAATTCCTCAAAGGTCATGCCGCTCGTCTCGACGATGGCGTGAATGACCTCCAGCACATCGGCCAGCTCTGCCAGCTCCTTGGTGACCTGATAATCACAAACCTCCTCGTCGAGTTTTTCATCGAGGGCCAGGAGAATGTCCCGCTTTTTTTCGAGAACGGTTGTCACAGCCTGGTCGCCGCCCTCGACAATCGCCGACGGCACCTTGTCGCGCACCAATTTATTGTAGGATCGTCTCGCCATAGACTCACCTCCTTTGCCAAAATATTCTGAGACCATTTTATCATAGTTTTGCATCTCAGCGAAAGCTTTTCAGCCCTTATTGACAGGGCAATTTTCCAATGCTACCCTAAAGACAAGGAGATGAGATTATGAAAATCGGTTTTATCGGCGACCTGCACATGGATTACAACACCCACCACGATTTTCCCGCGTGCTTTGCGCGCATTTGCGAGAATCTTTCGCTGGATACAATCGTCTTTTGCGGCGACACCACTACAGGCGCCTTCGACTCACTGGATTTTTATGACAAGCTCTCACAAAGGGTATCGACCAAAATTTTGGAAATCCCCGGCAACCACGAGCTCTATTGCACCGCCGGTCGCAAAAAACGCCAAAAAAACGAATACCTCTGCTTCGACGCCGACGAATACATGGAGCTGATGATGAACCATCCCCTCTACAGCCTCTGCACCCACCCCATTGTGCACGGCGAATGGGCCGTCATCGGCAGCCCGAGCTGGTACGATTTTTCCCTGCACAAAAAATTCGCCCACATGACCGAGGCCACCAAGCGCCAATTTTTGCGCCGCAATCCCGAATACAAATACGTGCTAGACTCCGAGAACAATCCCTTCATCAACGAAAAAATCACCGCTCAGAGCCTGCAGTTTATGGAAAAGCAGCTCAAAACCATCCGCGAGCGTCCCGGCGGCGACCGTTACAAAATCTGTTCCGTCATCCACATGCTGCCACGGCCCGAGCTCTACAAGCAGAGCCACGTCTTCAACACGACCATCGCCTTCATGGGCAGCAAATATTATGCTGAGCTCTACGAAAAATACCACGTTGACATTTGCGTCTGCGCCCATTCCCACCAGCGCATGGAGTTGACCATCAACGGCGTGCGCTACATCAACGTCTCCTTGGGCCACAATTTCAAATGGAAAAACAAAACCTCCCTCTACAAGGAAATCCTCGACACCATGTTTGTGCTGGAAATATAAAAAATCGTTCATCGCAGCTGCGGTGAACGATTTTTTTGTGCCGTCAATCAGATGTTGAGGCGTCACCTTCCTCCAAATCATAGAGGGCCGCCTCATAATTTTCCACATAGTAGCGCAGATTTTTGCGGCCACGGACGATGATGGTGTGTCCTTCGGCTTCGAGCAAGGCGCACTGGGCGCTGATGCCACCGGGATATTTCGGATTGATCTCGCCCTTGGCTTTGAGGGTGCGCCAATAGGGCGTTTTGTCATGATCGCGCTGATGGCTGGCCCAGGCAGCGATGGAGATGAAGGCGCCTGCGGTAATCGGCTCTGTGAAATCGGCATCGTTGTGTCGCGCAAAATAGGCGCGAATCTCGCCGGTGGTGGTGAGCTTGCCAGCGGGAATACGCTTCATCACCGCATCGTAATCGAGCGGCGGCGCAAAATACATGCGACTGCCGCCATAGCGAGCAATGGCTTTTTCGTCGGTGATGGTCTGCCACTTGGGCATACCCTTATCCTCCTGTAGCATGGCGTTAAAATCTTTTTTGTCTTCGTTTGCCATAATGATCCCTCCTCTGTGTTTATTCTAGCATCGCTGCAGGTCGCGAGCAATGAGACGGTTTTACTGGGATGATTCTTTTTCACGCTGCGCCGCCGTCCGCGCCTCCCATTCCCGCTGGGAGAAAATGCAGCCGCAATAATGCTGGCGGTAAATGTCCCACGCCTTGCAGAGGACAATGGAGCGCTGGTAGCCGCCGCGCTTTTTGAAATCGTTTGGCAGATGCGCCACGCCTGCTACCTCTGCAATCTCCTCGCCGATGGCGTTGATGGCATCGGCATTTTTGTAGGGGCTGATGGAAAGGGTCGTGGCAAAATACTCACAGCCCAAGCGCTTGGCCAGCGCAGCCGCCGCTTCCATGCGAAAGCGGTAGCAGGCAAAGCAGCGTTCGCTGCCCTCAGGCAGATGGGTCAGGCCCTTGACGGCGCGAGCGTAGCGCGCAGGATCGTAGTCGCCCTCGATGAGGCGGATGCCGTGGGGCGCGCGGGTGTGGGCAATGACGCGGCGCTGCTCGGCCAGGCGATGGTCGTACTCGGCGCGGGGCTGAATGTTGGGGTTGTCGTAGAAGAGCACAATTTCAAAATACGGCGCCAAATATTCGAGCACATAGCTCGAGCACGGCCCGCAGCAGCTGTGCAGGAGCAATTTTGGCACTGTCTCTGTGCGCGTAATATTTTTGATGATGCGGTCGAGCTCCCGCTGATAATTTCTTGGATTCACAAAACTTCTCACCCTTCGTCTGTCGCTTGCTTCTATTATATAGCAAATTTTTCCACAGTCCAGCATCCGTCCGCGTCGTGGAGAATCGCTGCCACTTATGCTATACTGGATATTATCACAGACAAAGGACTGAATACCATGACAAAATCACTCATTCTAGCCGAAAAGCCATCCGTCGGCCGCGAGCTCGCGCGCGTCCTCGGCGTCGGCGGCAAGCACAACGGCTATTTCGAAAGCAATCGCTACATTGTCACCTGGGCGCTGGGCCATCTCGTGACCCTGGCTGATCCCGAGCACTACGGCGAGGAATACAAGGCCTGGCGCATGGACACGCTGCCGATGCTGCCCCACCCGATGGATCTTGTCGTCATTCCCCAGTCAGGCAAGCAATTTCGCACGGTAAGCGGCCTCATGAAGCGCAAGGACGTGAGCGAGATCATCATCGCCACCGACGCCGGCCGCGAAGGCGAGCTCGTCGCCCGCTGGATCATCGAGAAGGCTCGCGTCAAAAAGCCGATGCGCCGCCTCTGGATCTCCTCGCAAACAGACCAGGCCATCCGCCAGGGCTTTGCCCATCTCGAGCCTGCCGCCAAATACGACAACCTCTATTATTCGGCCCAGGCGCGCAGCGAGGCCGACTGGGTCGTCGGCTTCAACACGACCCGCGCCCTGACCTGTCGCTACAACGCCCAGCTTTCTGCCGGGCGTGTGCAGACGCCGACCCTGGCGATGATCGTCCAGCGCGAGCGCGCCATCCGCGATTTCAAGAGCCAGCCCTATTACGAGGTGCAGGCCAAGGTCGACGGCATGCGTCTGCTCTGGCAGGGCCAGGACAAGCGCACCCGCTTCTCTAACAGGGAGACGCCTGCGCGCATCGTCAGCCGCTGCAACAAACAGGACGCCACCGTCGCAGGGCTCGAAAGCAAGCGCAAGCACACGGCGCCGCCCCTCCTCTACGACCTAACGACCCTTCAGCGCGAGGCCAACGCCCGCTATGGCTTTAGCGCCAAGGAAACCCTCTCCTACATGCAGCGCCTTTACGAGGAGCACAAGCTCCTGACCTATCCGCGCACCGATTCCCGCTACCTCACCAAGGACATCGTCGCCACCTTCCCCGAGCGTCTGCAGGCGCTGACGTCCAACGGCTATGGCGAGCTCACCCGCCAGATCCGCGCCGAAAATCGCAAAATCGCCAATCAGTGCATCAACGACAAGGGCGTCAGCGATCACCACGCCATCATCCCCACCGAGGAGCGATTGAGCAAGCACAGCCTGTCCTCCAACGAGCGGCGCATTTACGAAATGGTCGTCAAGCGCTTCCTCGCCAACTTCCTCGGCGATTACACCTACGAGCAGACCCGCGTCCACCTCGACGTGGCCGGTGAGGATTTCACCTGCCACGGCAATGTCACCGTGGACCTCGGCTGGAAGGCTGTCGAGACCCTCACCCTCGACGACACCGACGAAGAGGATCTCACCCGCAACAGCCACCTGCCACGCTTGAGTCAAGGGCAGGTGCTCCACGGCGTCGATGTCAGCCTGCGCGAGGGCCAGACCAAGCCACCGGCGCGCTTCACCGAAGGGAGCCTCTTGGCCGCCATGGAAAATCCCCAGGGCTTTGTGCGCGACAAGCACGCCCAAAGCATCCTCCACAAATCCGGCGGCATCGGCACCCCAGCCACCCGCGCCGATATCATCGAAAAGCTCTTCAAGAGCTTCTACATCGAAAAGCAAGGCCAGAGCCTCGTGCCAACGAGCAAGGGCATCCAGCTCATCGACATTGTGCCGCAGGCACTCACCTCGCCGCTGCTCACCGCCCAATGGGAGGAGCGCCTCGAGGGCATCAGCCACGGCCAGGAAAAGGCCGCCCATTTTGCCAGCGACATGCGCGCTTTTGCCACCGAGCTCGTCCGCGCCGTCGCCGACAGCGACAAGCAGTATCGCCACGACAACCTCACCCGCACCCAATGCCCGGAATGCGGCAAATTCATGCTCGAGGTCAACACCAAAAAAGGCAAGATGCTCGTCTGCCAGGACCGCGAATGTGGCTACCGGCGCAACCTCAGCCAAACCACCAACGCCCGCTGCCCAAAATGCCACAAACGCCTCACCGTTGTCGGCGACGGCGACAAACGCCTCTATACCTGCACCTGCGGCTTCCGCGAAAAATTCGACCGCTTCAACAAACAGCTCAAGGAAAAACGCAACACCTCCAGCAAACGCGACGTCCAAAACTACATGCGCAAGCAAAAGAAAGAAGAAAACATCGGCGCAAGCGCCATGGCCGACGCCTGGGCAAAAGCACTGAACAAGGAGAAATAACATGCCATTTAGGAATTTACCGGGTGTGACGACGTGCGAGTTTGCGGCTGGGGAGCCGTTGATTCGTGCGGGGGAGCGCATCGATTTTATCTACTATCTGATCATGGGGGTGGTCTACCGCGTGGCGACGACGGAGGCGGGCAACGAGAACATCATGAGTGTCAAATCTGCCGGGGATTTGTCGTCGGCGCTGGTGGGGATTCTCGCTGTCTATTCGCGGATGACGAAATCGATTTCCAACAATGATTTTGTGGCGCAGACGGATTGTCTCTGCTACAAAATCCCCAAGGACGAGTGCATCGAATTTTTCCGCGCTCACCCGCTCTACATGGAGGAGGTGCTGCGTGGGGCAGTGGATGAATATGCCCTATTAGCAGAAAAATTCCACGCCCGCCGCGAGAAAAATGTCTCGGCGCAGATCTGCGAATTTTTGGTGAACGCGAGCCAGGAGACGGCGGACGGTCGCCTGCTGCCCAAGCATTATTCCAACATCGAGATGGCCAAGCTGTTTTCGGTGCACCGGGTGACGGTGTCCAATATTTTGCGGGCCCTCAAGGAGCGCGGCTGCATTACCCGCACCAAGGACGGGATTCTCATCAAGGATGTGCCGACGCTGCTGGCTTTTTCCAACCACGAGGACACCCTCAAATATAAATCCTGATTTTTACCAGCGATTTTCGGATCGCTGGTAATTTTTTGCCAAAAAGTAGCCTAGGTTGTTTACTTTCTCTTATGGAACCCATAAAATAAATCTTGCAATAATTCATTTATTGAAAAAGAAAGGATGAGAATGAATGAGTACAGCGAAGAAAAAACGTAACCTGTATCCATTGCATCTGATCATTGGCTTTGGGATTATTGTCCTATTTTGGCTGATGCCGCCAATCGATCCGATTACCCCACTGGGGATGAAATGTGTGGGGGCTTTCCTGTCGATGGTGTATCTGTGGAGCGCCGTTGACACCCTCTGGCCAAGTATGGTCGGTCTGTTTATGATTGCGATTTCCGGTTTTGCCGGCGACGCTGGGTTTAACGGCGCCTGGATGGTCGCCATCGGGACCAACACGGTTCTGCTCACGATGTTTGCAATGATTCTTTTTGGCGGCATGGACGCCGTTGGCGATACCAACTACATTGCCAAATGGTTCCTCACCCGCAAAATTTTCAAGGGCCGTCCAATCACCTTCCTGGCGGTCTTCTACGCTTGCTGCTTTGTGCTGGCGTCTGTTTGCTCACCAATCACGTCCCTGATTCTCCTCTGGCCAATTTCCATGAGCCTGATGAATACCCTGGGCGTCAAAAAGGGCGAGCGCGCCTGGAGCCATTTCTTTGTCGGGATGTTTGCCGTCTCGACCCTGGCTCAGCCACTGTTTCCGTTCAAGGGCGCAGAACTGATTCCATATTCTGCTTTCCAAAACATGACCGCCGCCATGGGCAATCCAATGTCCATTCCGATGGTGCCATACATCATCACCTGTCTGGTCATCACCACCCTGTTCACAGCGATTTATCTTGTGCTGCTGAAATTTGTGCTGCGTGTGGATCTGAGCAAATTCCAGGCCATCGATCCTGAAATGCTCGAAAAGCAAATGCAGCTGCCACCAATGAATTTCCAGCAAAAGGCGTATATGTACATGATCCCCCTCTACCTCCTGATGATTTTGGTGCCAAGCTTTATCAAGGGCAACCCAATCTGCGATGCCCTCAATGCCATTGGGCCTTTGGGCGTCAGCCTGCTGTGGGTCATGCTTTTCCTGATTGTGCGCTACAACGGCAAGCCTCTCCTCGATTTCAAAGAAGTGGCTTACAAAAAATTTGACTGGGGTATTTTCTTCATGATCGCTGCCGCTGTCTACGGCGCCAACTCTCTGTCGAGTGAATCCACCGGCGTGCCTGCTTTCTTGATCCAGGCGCTGACCCCTGTCCTCGGCGGGCGCTCGGAAATGACCTTCGTGGCGATTATGTTCACCTTCGCATTGCTTCTCACGAACTTTGCCAACAACGCCGCCATGGCCGTCATCCTCATGCCAGTGGTGCTGAACTTCTCCAACCAACTCGGCATCAACCCAATGCCAGTGGCAACAGGCGTCATCCTCATGGTATTCGTGGCCATGCTGACACCTGCCGCATCGCCTCACGCCGGGATGATGCACGGGATGCGCAGCATCTACACGACGGGAGACATTCTCAAAATCGGCTTCCCAATGTGTATTGGCACGCTGCTCCTCTACATCTTTATCGGCTATCCGCTGGCAAAGATGCTGATGGTCTGAACCTTCCGCTGAAACCCGCGCCTCTGGCATTTGCCGGAGGCGTTTTTGATTGCTGGCTGACGATTTTTTCGCTATGATAAGAAAAAAGGAGGCAACTCACAATGAACGATTTTATTTTCCACAACCCGACCAAGGTCTATTTTGGCACGGAGCAGCTCGCCCATCTCGGCGAGGAACTGGCAACCTTTGGCACGAAGGTCCTCCTCGTTTACGGCGGCGGCTCTATCAAAAAATCCGGCCTCTACGACCGTATTCACGCCCTGCTCGCTGATGCCGGACTCAGCGTCACCAGTCTCGGCGGCGTCGAGCCTAATCCGCGCCACACCACCGTCAATGAAGGCGCAGTCCTCTGCCGCCGTGAAGGCGTTGATGTGGTCCTCGCTGTCGGCGGTGGCTCGACCATCGACTGTGCCAAGGCCATTGCTGCCACGGCGCCGTCGACCACCGATGACGTCTGGGACCTCATCGAAGGCCGTGCGACTGTCGGCGAGGTGCTGCCGATTGTCACGGTGCTGACGCTGGCAGGCACCGGCTCGGAAATGGACGGCAGCGCCGTCATCAGTAACAAGCCGCGCAATCTCAAATGCAGCCTGCGCACGCCGCTGGTGCGGCCGCGCGTGACCTTTGAGGATCCTTCGCTAACGGCGACGGTGCCTGCCTACCAAACGGCCTGCGGCAGCATCGACATCATGTCCCACATTTTTGACGCCACCTATTTCACCGACCAGCCCCAGCTCGACATGCTCGTGCGCGTTCAGGAGGAGGTGCTCAAGACCGTCATCCATTTTGCGCCCATCGCTTTGGATGATCCCGCCAACCTCGATGCCCGCGCCAATCTCATGTGGGCCTCGTCCTGGGCCCTCAACGATTTTCTCTTTGACGGCGTCAAGCAGCAGGGCGCCTGCCACGTCATGGAGCACGAGCTCTCGGCCTACTACGATATCACCCACGGCCACGGCCTGGCGATTCTCATTCCCCGCTGGCTGCGCTATATCTTGGACGACACCACCGCGCCGCTCATCCATCGCTTCGGCGTGCGCTGTCTGGACATCGACGCGTCTCTTGCGCCAATCGCCGGTGCCGAGGCCACCACCTGCGCCCTCGCCCACTTTTTCTTCGACACGCTGGGCGTCGCCGCCACCTTCACCGACCTCGGCATCGACGAGCGGCATTTTGCCGACATGGCCGACCACGCCTGCGAGCACGGCCCGATCCAGAGCATCAAAACCCTCACCCGCGACGATGTCATCGCCATTTACAAATTGTGTCTATAAAAAACGAAGCCCTGCAGGAACCGATTTGGTCCCTGCAGGGCTTCTGTGTGTTTACGATTTTGAATGACAATCCGCCTTATTTTGCAGCGCGCCAGAGGAAGGTCACAATCTGGCCACGGGTGCAGTCGGCATCCGGGCTGAAGGTGTTCGCGCCGGCGCCGTTGGTCACGCCGTTCTGCACAGCCCAAGCGACGGCATCGGCGTAGTAGGCGCTATCTGCGACGTCGGTGAAGCTATTGTCAGCGTTCACGGCTGGCTCGCCAGCAGCGCGCCAGAGGAAGGTGACGGTCTGCCCACGGGTCAGCGTCGCATTTGGCGAGAAGGTCGTGCTGGAGGTGCCAGCAGCGAGGCCTTCTTCTACCGCCCACTGTACCGCGTCGTGGTAATACGTGCCTTCGGCGACATCCGTAAACGGCATTTCATCGCCCTTTGGCGCTGGCTGACCGGCCTGGTTCCAAAGGAAACAGATCATCTGCGCGCGGGTGCAGGCGAGGGCCGGGCTAAAGCTCGTGGCGCTCGTGCCGTTGGTGATTTTGTTATCGACGGCCCAGAGCACCGCGTCGTAGTAGTACGCGTCGTCAGCCACGTCGGTGAATGGATTTTCCGGCGTTGGCTGTGGATCCACGCTCGCTGCCTTAAAGGAGACGGCGACGTCTACCTTCGATGCAGGCA